>JABBNZ010000161.1 GCA_019352035.1 Pseudomonadota bacterium
AGTACTGCATCGTGGCCTGCGGGAATGCGCTTCTCGAAGTCCGCACGTATGCCGGCATCGGCGATGGCGAGGAGCGCACGTGGCGGCGGCAGCACGCGCAGCATGACTGCGATCGTGGCCGTCGTGTCTTCTTGAATCGCTGAAGGCTGCTGCGCGCGACGCTCGAGGACTCGTTTGATGACGGTGGTCTGCCCACCCGTGCGCATTTGGGCCCCCCAAGGGCTCTCCATGTGGCGATTGACCGGAATGTTACCCATTCAAGAGGGCAAAAACTGTGCAATCGAGCGCAACGCGCCGTCCGCAAGGGCCTCGCGAGCGGCAAGCGGGCGGTGAATACGGTGGGTGCGGCGGGAAATGTGAACGCCGCCACGTTTCCCCTGGGAGGGCCTGCGCCGCTACCATATGCGATCCGCGGCATCCCGTGCCGCACACCGGACTACCCTCCCGCCATGGGCCCTCCCGCCATCACCCGCCGCCGCCGTCCTTTTCTCGCCCCCGTCTGGCTGATTCTCGTGGCGGTGCTTGCGGTGCTCGGCGTGGGGCTGGGCCTGCACGCATCGGACTCGAACACGATCGTGGTCATCGTGCCGCCTGCAAGCGAGGAGCTGGGCACGATCGACAATCCGCCGCTCTCGGCCGTGGGCGCGCAGCAGGCGCAGCAGCTCGCACAGCAGTTCGCCGCATCCAGCGGCCCTGACGGCCTCGCCGTGATCTACGTGAGCGCCAGCCGCCGGTCGAAGCAGACGGCCGCACCCCTGGCCCAGTTGCTCGGCAAGCAGCTCGTGACTCTGACGGACAGTGACGCGGGCGGCATCGCGGGGCAGATCATGGGCGAGCATGCGGGCGACAACGTACTGGTGGTCTGCCCGGACTCGGTGATTTCAAGCCTCATCCAGGAGCTCAGTGGACAGCAGATCACCGCTCCCCAGGGGCAGCGAGCCATCTGGGTGGTGACCGTCCCGAGGTACGGGCCGGCGAATGTGCTGCGCATGGGTTACTGACCGGGTGCGCCCGGCCGCGCGTTACCGGGAATGCACGCTCAGTGCGATGGCTTTGCGCACGAACGCCTCGTGCTCACCGATGCGGAAGTCGGCGACGATCGAGTCCTCGATATGCCGCGCCTGGTCGATGAGAAAGGTCGCGCGCCGCACGCCGAATCCGAAGGGACCCTGAACCCCGTACATCTTGATCACGAAGCGATCGACATCCGAGAGGAGAGTGAAAGGGAGCTTGTACTTCTCGCGGAAGGCCCGATGGCTCTCGGGACTCTGCGGACTGACGCCCGCGACCTTGAGGCCGGCCGCATCGAGCTCCGCGTGCAGGTCGCGAATCTGGCAGGCCTCGCGCGTACACCCCGGGGTGAAGTCGGCTGGGTAGAAGTAGAGAATGAGCGGGCCGTCTCGCAGCAGATTGCTGAGCGAGGTCGCCTGACCGTCCGCGTCCGGCAGGGTGAACTCGGGTGCCCGCGCGCCGACTGCCAGCATGGGCGTCTCCAGGGTGGCTTGGCTCGGACCGCATCATAGCGGCGGGGTGGGACGTTCGCGCAAGCGCGGCGGGAGCACGATCGGGGGGGCGGGGGGTGTGCCCATTCCGGGACAGCTACCCCAAAGCCCAGAGCGGCCAGGCCGCCGGAGCGCAAGACCGTCATATCGATTGGACGTCCAGCGCTTGGGTGCTAGAATCGCGCGCCTTGCGTGGGGCGGTAGCTCAGCTGGGAGAGCGTCGCGTTCGCAATGCGAAGGTCGAGGGTTCGATCCCCTTCCGCTCCACCACTTCCCCTTCCATGGCCTTCCACCCAGCGCCAGCGAAGTGCAGAAACTCCCAAGTGTTCCGCTTTGCGATTGCGACTCGCCGCGCGACGCGCGACATCAGCGCCGACCCGCGTGGCGCGCTCGCGCCTCGTGCGACAAGGAACTGCGCCGCGATCACCGGCTGCAAGCCATTGACGGCCATGACGGACAGCCAACGACGACGGCCGCCTTGAAGCGCGCTCCACATGTTTTCGTTTGTCCCGGCGTTGCCGGCATCTGGCGCGGCCGTCGCCGTTGCAGTGAGCGGGGGGTGCGATGACTCGTACGATCCGATCACACAACAGGGCGCAGCAGGCGCTCGAAGAAGCGCTGCGTCAGACGCGACACGCGCTGATACAGACAATACACGCCGTAAGCTCAATAGCCAGCCGCAGTGACCGGTATACGGCCCTGCACCAAGAGCAGGTTGCCGCGCTCGCCACGAGTATCGGGCAAAGGCTCGGCCTGGAGGCGCAGCACCTGGAAGGTCTTTACCTCGGCGCGCTCGTGCACGATATTGGCAAGATTGCAGTGCCTGCCGAGCTGATCTCGAAGCCGGGGAAGCTCACGCCCGAGGAATTCACGCTCGTCAAGACGCACGTGCGGGCCGGCGTCGATATGCTCCAGAACGTGAGCCTCCCCTGGCCCGTGCAGGCGATCATCGGCCAACACCACGAGCGCTTGGACGGGTCGGGATATCCGCTCGGGCTCGCTGGCGCAACGATCGTGATCGAAGCGCGCATCAGCGCGGTGGCGGACGTGTTTGAGGCAATCTGCCAGCCCCGCCCCTACCGCGAGGCGCGCGGGTGTGCGGAGGCGCTCGCGGAGCTCGAGCATGGCGCCGGCATCGCCTATGATCGTGAGGCGGTCGACGCCCTGGCATCCCTCGTAAGAGAAGCAGGCTCACGGGATTTCTGGACATATATTGACTCCGCCGATTTCTCCTCGACCGTGATCCTTGCGCAGCCGGAGCCGCCGCAAGCGGCGTCCCGCGGGCATGAGCGCGCCACGCCAGGTGCGCGCAGCCGGAAGCCGTGACCGTGACCGGTACGACCGTCGGCGACGGCGTCCGGTCCCGGGAAGACAGAGCCAGGGCTATCGCCGGACGCGTGGAGACCTTGCCGCTCTTGCCGGGGGTCGTCACGCGGCTCCTGAGCCTGGATCCCGAGTCCGACGAGTACTTCGACAATCTCCTCGCCATCGCGACTAGCGAGCCGAGTTTCGCCGTACGCGTGCTGCGATGCGCGAACAGTGCGGCCAGCGCGCCCGCCCGGGCCATTAGCAGCCTGACGCAGGCGGCCTACCGCATTGGTACCGAGCGGTGCGGACAGCTCGCCATGGCGGTGGCCGTCGCACGGGTGTTCGTGCCGCGCACTCGTGAGCAGCGCGAGTTGTGGGCCCATTCGTTGCGCGTCGCCTCGCTGTCACGGCTGATCGCCGCTGCGAGCGGGTCGCGCACAGAGATTTGCGAAGCGGCTTATACGGCGGGATTGGTGCACGACATCGGCCGTTTCGCAATGTTTGAGTGCGTGACCGGCGACTTCGACCGCATCGCCGAAGCCGGGTGGGATACACCGCAGGACTTGCTCGAGGTGGAGGAAGAATTGCTGGGGTACGATCACACACGCGTCGGACAGCTCATCTGCGAGCATTGGGCCCTGCCGCTGCCGCTGATCGAAATCGTGCGCCACCACCATTGCCCTGGGAAAGGCTCCGAGCGCGCCGACTGCAAGAGCCCGAATGCAGCGACGATACAACTGGCGGATTGCGTCTCCATGCATGTCGAGAGGCACCCGGGCAGTTTGCAAGCCTCGTCTCAGGCCCGGACGGTCGCACTCGGTGAGGCGGCGCAAAAAGCCGCTGCCGGACCCGACACCCACATGCTCGCGTGGCTGGCGGAGAAGGTGCCGGAAGTCGAGCGGCACGTCGAGCTCGCGCTCAGCGGGATATTGGGGTTGTCGAAGCCTTTGAAGCGCTCGAAGTGACGGTACGCCCGAGATCCAGCAGCTACTGCGGACGGGCTCGGAGATGGCGCGGCGCGGACTCCGCAGGGGGATGTGTCAGGCTACCTTCGGGATGCCGGCGTTGAGGGTGTGCGTTTCGCTCTCGCTTCCAGCGCTCGCGGCTCTGGCCATGGGTAACGCACGCGCGACGTCGCGCTGCTTGCCGGGTGCAGGCCCGCGTGTCCGGGCTCAATCCGGAACCGGCGCAGTGGCCTCCTGCCGGCCGGCTGTCGCGGTGCCGATCGATGCGGCGATGACCAGCACAATGGCGATCCACTGCGCTGCTGCAAGTCTTTCGCCGAGAAACATCAGTCCGGAAAGCGCCCCTACGGCCGGCTCGAGACTCATCATCACGCTGAAGGACCGGGTCGGCAATCGCGCCAGCGCGATCATCTCCAGCGAATAGGGCAACGCGGTGGAAAGAGCGCCGACCGCCAATCCCCGCAGCAGTACGGCTCGCGAGAGCAGCGCTGCGGGCGCGCCGATCAGGCCGAGCGGCACGATGAGCGCGGCGGCGACGAGGCTGCCGAGCGCCACGCCTTGCGGGCCCAGCTGGTGGCCAACTTGCCGCCCGAACACGATGTAGAGCGCCCAGCAGGTGCCGGCGCCGAGCGCGAACAGGATGCCCGTTGGGCTCAGGTGCGTCTGGTGCAGCAGAGGCAACAGCAGCGCGAGACCTGCCGCGGCGAGCACGATCCAGAGCAGATCGACAGCCCGCCTGGATGTCAGCACGGCGAGGGTCAGAGGCCCGAGGAACTCCACAGCCACGGCGATCCCGATCGGCAGGCGGTCGAGCGCCTGATAGAAGAGCCCGTTCATGGTGCCCAGCGAGATGCCGTAGACGAGGAGCGGCACCCATGCTTCGCGCGTGACGCGCAGGCGCCATGGCCGCAGGAAGAGGCAGAGGAGGAGAGTCCCGAACCCGATGCGAAGCGCGACCGTGCCGCCCACTCCGGCCACGGGGAACAGTGTCTTCGCGACCGACGCGCCGCTTTGCACCGACGCCATCGAGACGAGCAGGCTCCCGACGGGTGCCATCCCGCGGATGCCCGGTGTGAGCGCCATCGATCGGTCATGTTTGGCGTCGCGCATCCGGACATCACCGCGACGTCTGCCGCCGCCAGAGGAACCCGCCGATCTCAAATGGTCGGTTGTGGTCAGGTCTCAGGTTGCCCCAGCGCTTTGAGCCTGCCGAGTGCCTCGTCCCGGCTCGCGGAGATTCAGGCGGGAGTTTCCTGCGCCTCCAGACGTGCCGAGGGAGGCGTGGGGCCACACGTTCGCCGTGGCCCGGAAAATGATTCATAGCGCAACCTGAGAGCTGCGCAAGCGTAACAGAGGGTGGGGAAAAATCCAGGGCAGCGGGATTCAGGCGCCCGCGACGGCCGCGGGAAGCCTATCCAGCGCCGGAGCGGCGGTCGGCCTCCGTTCCAGCTCCTGAAGCACCGGCTCCGGTGCGAGCGATGCCCCCGCAGCACGGAGCCAAACCGGTCTTACCGGTAGCCGCAGGCTCGACCGGGCCGGCCGGCCGATGAGCGATGACCGTTTGGGCGAGTCATCTCACTGCGCTGATGCGCTCGTGATGGGCGGCAGGCGAGATTCCTCCTCCGCTGTATAGAGGCGAGAGCGCGTGAGGAAGCGCAGTCCCTGCGGGCCTTCGAGCGAGAACATGCCGCCGCGCCCGGCGACGACATCGATGATCAGATGGGTGTGCTTCCAGCACTCGAACTGGGCGGCCCCGATATAGAACGGCTGGCCCGCGATCTCGCCGAGGAACACGTCCTGGTCCCCGATCAGGAGCTCCCCGCGCGGCAGACACATCGGCGAGCTGCCGTCACAGCATCCGCCCGACTGGTGGAAGAGAAGCGGGCCGTGCCTGACGGCGAGCTCGCGGATCAGCTCGAGCGCGCGCGGGGTGGCACTCACCCTGCTGGC
>JABBNZ010000162.1 GCA_019352035.1 Pseudomonadota bacterium
ACCTCACGGGGGCCAAGGTTGGCTTCTTTTCGGAACACGCTTGCGCTCTATGCTGCCTCATCAGAGGTCGAAGCGTATCACCCGGGCTTTCGAGCTTCCTTATGGGCGATATTTCTTTAGTCGATCCTTTGGCGACATGGACTTCACCCAACGTCTGCTATTCGGAAATTCGGGCGCTACAATGAATGTCGCCTCTGGCCGACCGTTGTCAGTATGCCCCATATACCCAAGACAGAATTCTACTTCTGGTCTCTATTCTAGGGTTGACGCGCCCATGCCGCTTCGATGAGCATTCCTACAGTGACAGACTCTGAACTGATTTCTGTACTCGAACAATTGCGGAACACGATGGTCGCGGTCGCGACTGGCGGCCCGCGTATTCCGGCCGTTGAAGATGAATACCGCGAGATGTACGGCAGGGTCGCGGCAGAACTCGCGCGCCGCAAGATCGAAAATCCGTTAATCTATGCGAGCCTCTGGGACTGGTACGGCCGATGGAGCAGCGGTGATCTGCCGACTTACCAGTCCCGGCGCAATTTCGTCCGCGAGCTCATCGGACCGCTCGTCAACGAGCTCCGCACGGGAAGCCGCGACGAACGGACCCCGACAGGATGGCCGCGTGTAGACAGGACTGTCGGAGAGCTGCGCGATCGCCTCGCAGCGGCGAGCACTGAGGAGCAGTATCAAGCCGTCGGGTTGCTTTGCCGAGAGGCGATTATCTCGGTCGCTCAGGTTGTTTACGATCGTGAGAAGCACCGGCCCATCGACGGTGTTAAGCCGAGCGAGACAGACGCCAAGCGCATGCTCGAGGCCTACATTTCGGTCGAGCTCGGCGGCGGATCGAGCGAGGAATCACGTCGACACGCGCGTTCGGCGCTCGAGCTCGCCGTCGGACTTCAACACCGTCGAACCGCGACGTTCAGAGATGCAGCGCTGTGCGTAGAGGCAACCACGTCCGTAATAAACGTCATTGCGATTATGGCCGGTCGTCGCGATCCGCAGTAGAGCCACAAAGGAAGGGGCACGCCTGCGGACAAGTGACGCCGCGTCTTGGCCTTCACTCGCCCATCAGGGAGCCCGACGCACCTGGCCGCCAAGATCATGAGCACCCCTAAATGGAGCGTGGGTTGGAGGCGAGCGCGCCGCCGCCTCGTTTGGGGCGTTCACGCGCAAGATTGAGTAATTCCAGATGCCTTCGCTCCGGATGTGCCCGTGTCGATTGACCCTCTGACTGCTGTGTACTGGGTCTCCGATGCGATGCTGGCGGAGTTCGGGCTCTTCCCTGTTCACGCACCCGTAATGCGCTGTACTGATGCCGGCAGCGTTCCACTTCCGCTGGCCGATCTCCGATGGCCCGCGGGCCGGGCGTTCGACCCGGACCGACTGCGAAGGCTGCTGCACGGGATCGCCTCGGGCTCGGATTTGCCCGCGGTGCCCGTCTACCGTGAAGCAGGCGCCACGATCGCAACCGTTCTGGATGGAGCTCATCGTCTCCCGATCATAAGGGCACTAGGTGGCGAGTCGGCGCCATGCGTCCTGGTATCCCGCGATGAAGCCGAAATTCTTTATGCCTACCCCGACGGCCAGGGCGACCTGCTTTGAATGGCGACAGGTGCCCTAGAGAGTTTGGGTCGAGCGGCCGATATCTTGAAGCTCAACAGAGAGTACCGATCCGCCGCTATTGGAAGGACTTGGATCGTGGGGCGCAACGCAAACTCGTCCATATACGAGCGGCGAATTTTACCTGCTTGCGCCGTTCAGCCGCGGATTGGAATACCGGAAAACACAACGCGCTCGTCCGCGTCGGCAACGCCGGCCTTCCTTAGCGCTGCGGCAAACGCTTGGTGCATCGCCAACGAATACGGTGACGGCCCGATAATCAAGCGATCGAAGATGCGCGCCATGTCCAATCCGGCGAGTTCCGGTACGACCGTTGCGTCGAACGGTATCTTGTAAATCAGCTGAGGGACGCCGCCGATCGTTTGGGTTTCGGCTTCCGCTTCCATGACCGGTGATGGATTGCGCTTCGGCCCGTAGATCGCGCGCCATTCACGCTCTTCGTGGAACCCTTCGTGCTTGAGACAGACGACAGCGGACATCAGCATAGCAAAGACGGTGTTGACAACCTGTGCGCGGTCGGCGGCGCGCACGAAATCGGCCTTGTCATTGATGTTTCTGATGACGGTGTAAATCTCCTCCTTTACCTGCGCGTCATTGAAGTAGGCCACCGGACTGAACATGACATTTAGTTGAGTCTCGGCGTCCGAGTACCAGGGCACACGCACGACGATCGCCACTCGTGGATTGCTGCCGCCAAAGGCCCGCCACATCGAAAGGCGACCGTGCTGGTCCTCGCTCTTATCGTCGTGCACCGAAATCGACGCGATAAACGTTTGAAACTGGAGGTCGCCCCACCACTGATTGAACAGGTGGATGGCTTCCAAGGCGGCACCGGAGTGGCAGGCATCGAGCGCGGCGGTGAAGGCGTTCCGCTGGGATTCGTCGCCGAAGAATTTATTGAGCATGGTGAAGCCGTGTTGTACCTCGCGGTATCTGTCATGCAGGTAGTGTTGCGCATCCAGAGTCTCTTGCTGGTGATGATGCGGAGTGCCGCCTCGGCCGTGGTGTAATGTACGAACTTGGCGGCCTGTAAGTTGGTGGCCTCATAGAGCTTGTGGCGCTCCTTGGTGGCGTATGGCATGAAGATCGCCTCCATCTGCATGATGAGCGTCATCGCATCCGGTATTTTCTTCAGCATTTCGGTTTCATGGGTCATCGGTTGCGCCTCAAAATCCGGACAAGTGGATTGTTCGCCGTATTGTAAGCTGTCGATTTCTTAAGATCGGTGCGCCGATGGCGACCGTGCCACGAAGATGGAGGTCCGCACATCTCACTTCTGGAGGCAGGCTGAGCCTATCCCATGTAACGAATTTCGCTTACGTAGCAGCCCTACTCCGGCCCTTGATTGTCTGAGAGTGACCGGGTGTGGCGTTTTGGGACGACGGTGGCGAACTACCCGGCCAGAAGTAGGGCGGGTCACCGATTCCGCGTCATGGCCATGACGCCGCTCGGGATGGATAGGCTTCAAGTGAGTGACGCGGCTGTGATCGCGGTTGCAGTTTGGCGCGATCTGGAGGGGAGGGAGCGCATGGCTCGCGCTTCGCCTCTCCGGGATTCGATGGACCTTCCATTGATTCGATTGCGAGCATATTCGTTGCAAAGATCGACTTTGACCTGACCTGATAGCTCCGAAATCCTGTCCCCCCGCGCCAGCACGCACTGTGCTGGCACCCGGAGCGGAGAGAGTTCGGTGTGACCCCCACCAAAGTCCTCATTGGCCAGATCCTGATTGTCTTCGGGATCGTATTGGCGGGCACCTGGTACGCGACGGAGTGGACCGCGGGTGCTCTCGGGTACCAGATGCGTCTTGGGGCACCCTGGTTTCTGTTCCGCGGTATTCCGGTCTACCGCCCCTGGCGGCTCTTCGAGTGGTGGTATGCCTATGAGCCCTATGCTCCGGGCATCTTCGACTTCGGCGGGGCCATTGCGGCCGGGAGCGGGCTGCTCGCCGCGGGTGCTGCCATTCTGGGTTCGGTCTGGCGGGCGCGTCAGTCAAAACTGGTGACGACCTACGGGTCGGCGCGCTGGGCGGCGGATCGGGCTCTTCGGGGAGCGGGGCTTACCAAACCTGCTGGCGTCTTTCTCGGGCGCCTGGGCCGCCGATACCTGCGCCACGATGGCCCCGAGCATGTCATGGCCTTCGCGCCGACCCGGTCGGGAAAGGGTGTGGGGCTGGTGATTCCGACGCTTCTCACCTGGCCGGATTCTGCAGTCATCCACGACATCAAGGGCGAGAACTGGCAGCTCACCGCTGGGTGGCGGGCGCGGTGCTCGCACTGTCTGCTCTTCAATCCCGTCGATGCGCGCTCCGCGGCGTACAACCCGCTTCTCGAGGTGCGTCGCGGAGCGCAGGAGGTGCGGGATGTGCAGAACATCGCCGACATCCTGGTCGATCCGGAGGGTGCGCTCGAGCGGCGCAACCACTGGGAGAAGACGAGTCACTCTCTCCTTGTGGGCACGATTCTTCACGTTCTCTATGCCTGCGAGGACAAGACCTTGAGCGGCGTCGCGAGCTTTCTCTCCGATCCGGCCCAGCCGATCGAGCGGACTTTACGGGCGATGATGACCACGAACCATCTCGGCGACCGCCCGCATCCCGTCGTTGCGAGCGCCGCCCGGGAGGTGCTCAACAAGGCCGACAACGAGCGCTCGGGCGTGCTGTCGACGGCGATGAGCTTCCTGGGGCTCTATCGGGATCCGACCGTGGCTCAAGTCACGAGCCGCTGTGACTGGCGGATCGCGGATTTGGTCGATGCCGAGCATCCTGTCTCCCTCTACCTGGTCGTTCCTCCGGCGGACATTGTCCGCACCAAGCCGCTCATCCGGCTGCTGCTCAACCAGATCGGTCGGCGGCTGACCGAGACCCTCGAACTGCAGCACGGGCAGCCGAAGCGCCGCCGGGTGCTTTTCATGCTCGATGAGTTTCCGGCGCTCGGGCGGCTCGACTTCTTCGAGTCGGCGCTGTCCTTCATGGCGGGTTATGGGTTGCGCGCCTTCCTCATCGCGCAGTCGCTCAATCAGATCGAGAAGGCCTATGGCCCCAACAACTCGATTCTCGACAACTGCCATGTGCGCGTGGCGTTTGCGACGAATGACGAGCGCACCGCGAAGCGCATCTCGGATGCGCTCGGCACCACGACGGAGCTTCGCGCCCAGCGCAACTATGCCGGTCACCGGCTCTCGCCCTGGCTCGGGCACCTGATGGTGTCGCGTCAGGAGACCGCCCGTTCGCTCCTGACGCCGGGCGAGGTCATGCAGCTGCCGCCCGATGAGGAGATCCTGATGATCTCGGGACACCCACCGGTGCGGGCGAAGAAGCTGCGCTACTTCGAGGACCGTAATTTCACCGGTCGCCTTTTGCCGCCGCCTTTGCCCTCGGCTGCCGGCACCTGCGATGCGCCACCTTCCCACCCCCACGACTGGCTGGCAGCCTCTCTACCCCCCGCATGCCACCAGGCGCCCGGAATGGCAGCGATCGCAGGCGTCGAGGACGAGGGCGGCGGCCTTTCTCGTGAGGAGGGCACCCTCGAGGGAGAACTCGGTGAGTCGCGACCGAAGGCGCTCGACGGCCTCATCGGTCTTGACCCCGACTTCGAGACGGGCGATCTCTTCGAGCCGGAGCCCGCCCTCGAGCGCGCCGTGCGGCTTGCGCCGCTCGATCCCGATGACGGGCTGCCGCTGTGAGCCGCTCGCGCCTGAACCTGTACCTTCAGCCCGCGCACGCGAAGCGGCTCGCGGAGCTCGCGACGATGCGAGGGCTGTCGAAGTCGAGCATCGTGGCGGCAGCACTCGCGTCGTTCCTGTCCCCGGATGGCGCGGATCAGCGGGAAGCCGTGATTGCGCGCCGTCTCGACCGGCTGACGCATCAGTTCGATCTGCTCGAGCGCGATCAGACCATTCTCATCGAGGCGGTCGCGCTCTTCATCCGGCACTACCTCACGGTCTCGACGCCCGTTCCGCCAGAACACCAGGAGGCTGTGCGCGCACAGGGGCGGGCGCGCTTCCAGCAATTCATCGAGCAGCTCGGTCGCCACCTGCATCGCGGTCATAGCCTGGCGCGGCGGCTGACGGAAGAGCAGATCGG
>JABBNZ010000007.1 GCA_019352035.1 Pseudomonadota bacterium
CGGCGACGATGCAGCCGACGCCGATCAGCACGCCCACCCAGAGCGCGCTCCAGTCGATGTTGTGCTCGATCACCCCCTGCGCCAGCGCCGAGATGAGCCCCGCCTGGGGCGCGGGCAGCGCATGCGCCGGGTTGACCCCCGGCGCGCCGAGGAAGCCGAAGGCGTGATTGACGACATCGAGCACCGGCGGAATGATCAGCGCGCCCGCGATGACGCCGATGACGAGCGCCCATTGTTGCTTCGCCGGCGTCGCATCGACCAGCTGTCCGGTCTTCAGGTCCTGAAGATTGTTGTTGGCGATCGAGGCGACGGCGAACACGATGGCCGTGACGAAGAGCGAGAAGGCCACGAGCGCCTTGCCGGCGCCCGCCGGCAGCGAGCCCTTCACCGCGAACAGCAGCAGCAGCGCGAACACGACCACCACCAGGATGCCGATGCCGGAAAGCGGGCTGTTGGATGAGCCGATGAGGCCGGCCATGTAGCCGCAGACCGTGGAGACCAGAAATCCCATGATCGCGATGAAAATCACGCCGCCCACGGTCAGCAGCCAGACGTGGGATTCGAGGCCGCTGGTCATGGCGAAGTGCCAGAGAAGCCACACCACCGGCACGAGGCACAGGATCGACACCAGAGCCACGATGCCGATGGGGATGTCCTGCTCCGTCCGCGGCAGCGTGTGCGCCTGACCGGCTTTGCGCACGCGCGCGGCGGCCATGGCGCCGGCGAGGCCCGAGGCAACCGGCTTGATCAGCGTGAGCAGCGTCCAGATCGCCGCGATACCGATGGTGCCCGCACCGACGTATCGGACGTAATGACTCCACGCGGCCTGCGCGACGACCGCCGCGGCACCCGTGGCGGGGTGCAGCGCGGTGAAGTGGGGAATTCCCCATCCCCAGGCGATCAGCGCGCCGACCAGCATCGCGATGCCGACGGAGATTCCGACGAGATGGCCGATGGCGAAGAGCGCAAACGACAGGGCGAAGTCGAAGCCCGTCGCGCCCCCGCTGTTGCCGAGTCGGAAGTAACGCACCACGTCACTGGCGAAGATGCGGGTCTGCACGACGATATAGAATGCCGCCGACACGATTGCGCCCCACAGCACCGCCTTGAGGCCGGCGTCGCCCGTTTCGACTTTCTCCATGTCCTCGTTCTTCTCGGCCCCGGAGCCGACCTTGAGCACTTCCGCGCAGGCGACCCCCTCCGGATACGGCAGATCCGATTGGGTGACGAGCGCGCGCCGCAGCGGAATGGTGTACATGACGCCGAGGATGCCGCCGGCCGCGCATACGGCGAACGAGATCCAGAACGGAAAGCCGGTCCACCAGCCGACGATCACCAGGCCCGGCAGCACGAAGATGATGCTCGAGAGCGTGCCCGCGGCCGAGGCCACGGTCTGCACGATGTTGTTCTCCTGGATCGTGGCGCCGCGCAGGCTGCGCAGGATCGCCATGGAGATGACGGCCGCGGGAATCGAGGTGGAGAAGGTGATGCCGGCCTTGAGACCGAAGTAGACATTCGCGGCCGTGAACAGCACCGTGATGAGCACGCCGATGAGGATGCCGCGCAGTGTGAATTCGCCGCGCGCTCCGTCGCCGGCGGGTGTTGGCGTCTTCAAGTTATAGATCTGCCTGGTGACCCCCGATGCGGCGGCACCTTAACCCATTGCGCCGCCGCAGGGAAAGGGCTCGAAGTGGCGGGCGCTGCCCGCGCCCGCGGCTCCCGCTCAGGGCAGGGGGCGCTTCGGGGGCAGCGCCTCGCCGCCTGCGCGCAGCGCCGGGTCGACGGCATCCTGCCGGCCGTAGGTGCGGAACCTACCGATCACGGCCTGCATCTGGCGCGCATCGAGCAAGCCCACGTTGCCCAGCGCGAGCGCCGTGCAGTATTGCGCCGCCAGGCTCTCCACCTCGCCGGCGAGCTTCAGCGCGGCGGCGAGGTCCACGCCCATCGCGATGATGCCGTGATGGGCGAGCAGGCAGGCCCTGCGGCCCTCGAGCGCGGTGAGCGCCGCGTCCGACAGCTCTTGTGTGCCGAACATGTGATACGGGGCGCAGCGGATGTCCTCCGCCCCTGCGACGGCCACCATGTAGTGGAATGCGGGGATGCCCCGCCCCGTGCAGGCGAGCGCGGTGGCGTAGCGGGAGTGGGCGTGCACGATGGCGCCGGCTTCGGCGCGAGCCGCCATGATGTCCCGGTGAAAGCGCCACTCGCTCGAGGGCTGGCGGCGGCCGTACCAGGCGCCCTCCAGGCTCACGAGCGGCACGTCCCGCGGCTCCAGCGTGTCATAGGCCATGCCGGTCGGACTGACGAAGAAGCTGCCCGAGTCCCGGCGCACACTGACATTGCCCGAGGTGCCGTAGGTCAGGCCGAGGCGTGTCAGATCCCGGCAGCCGGCGATGACCGCCGCGCGCAGATCGCGATCCGATGGCGCGCCGCCGTTGCTCATGCTCGCAGGCGCCGCTCCGGGTAGAGGCTCAACAGGCCCTCGCGGCTCGCCTCGCAGACGCCGCGCTCCGTGATGATGCCGGTGACGAGCCGCGCGGGAGTCACATCGAACGCCAGGTTGAGCGCCGCGCTGCCGTCCGGGACGATGCGGACCTTGCCGATCGCCCCCGCGGCGGTTCGACCGGACACCTCCGTCACCTCGAGAGCCGACCGCTCCTCGATCTCGATGTCGGAGCCGCCCTCGAGGCTCCAGTCGATGGTGCTGACGGGCAGCGCCGCGTAGAACGGGACATCGTTGTCCTTTGCCGCGAGCGCTTTGAGGTAGGTCCCGACTTTGTTGCAGACATCGCCGCGGGCCGTGGCCCGGTCGCTGCCGACGATGGCCATGTCCACTTCACCACGCTGCATGAGAAGGCCGCCCAGATTGTCGACGATCACCGTGTGCGCAACGCCGTGCGCTCCGAGCTCGAAAGCGGTGAGCGAGGCGCCCTGATTCCGGGGGCGGGTCTCATCGACCCAAACGTGTACCGGGATCCCAGCGTTGTGCGCCATGTAGATCGGAGCGAGCGCCGTGCCCCAGTCCACGCACGCGAGCCACCCCGCGTTGCAGTGGGTCAGGATGTTGACTCGGCGCCCGGACGGCTTGATGAGGCGCCGGATGATCTCCAGCCCGTGCATGCCGATGGAGCGGCACTGCTCGACGTCCGCTTCGCAGATATCGCCGGCCTCACGGATGGCTGCCTCGTACCGCTGCGCCGCGGCAAGGGGCGAGATGACGCCACGCACTCGCTCCAATGCCCACGCAAGGTTGACCGCGGTCGGACGCGTCGCCCGCAGCGTGCTCGCAGCCTCTTCAATGCGCTGATCGGAGGCGTCCATGCGCAGCGCCAACGCAAGCCCGTACGCGGCAGTCGCGCCGATGAGGGGAGCGCCCCGCACGACCATCGTTCTGATGGCGTGAGCCGCATCCTCCAGTGTCTTCAGATCCAGCGTGACGAGCTCGAACGGCAGCCGCGACTGGTCAATCACCCGAACGACACCCGGACCGGCCGGCCAGATCGTGCGGTAAGGGGTGCCTGCGATCTTCATGAGCGTTGCGGATGGTAGCCGGTTTGCCCGAAGTCCGCAGCGACCTGCGCTCGAATCAGAGTCGCCGTATCGGCATCCGCGGGGTCACGGACTCTCACTCCCTCTATCCGGGTGACAGATGTCATCCGCCGCCGATGACCGGCGGCACTGGCCACCAGGCGCATCGGTGCGCCATCCTTGCCGGCATGTCGAGACAATCCGATTCGCTCACCGCCGGGCGCCGGGAGGCCGATTGCGGAGCCGGCGAGCCGCTGCACGCCGGCGATCCGCCGCGGCTGCGCGCCGCGCCGGGCAGCCCGCTCCTGCCCGGGCTCGAGGGCAGATGGCGCGCCAGCAATCTCATCTGGCTCATCTATTCCGTTTCCTTCTTCATCGAGCCGCTGCAGCGCGGATCGCGAGGCGGCTGGCTCGTCTTCGCCGCCATCTACGCGAGCTTTCTGGCGATCTATCTGCCCCTGATCTTTTCGCGCTCCCGCCGCACGCGTGGCCTCCTGCTGGCCGCCCTGGCCGTCCTCGG
Organism: Pseudomonadota bacterium; assembly: GCA_019352035.1. GTDB lineage: Bacteria > Pseudomonadota > Gammaproteobacteria > Steroidobacterales > Steroidobacteraceae > 13-2-20CM-66-19. The sequence goes on from JABBNZ010000007.1 coordinate 4,049, forward strand.
CGCCGCCTGCTACCCGATGAACCCGAGCGCGGGCGGTGGCATGTTCATCTACGTCGCTGCCTTCGGGCCGTTCGCGGCGCCTTCCTTCGCCATCGCTGCCGGCACCATCGCCGCCGCGGCGCTGATTTCCGCGGCGGAAGGCCTGCTGCTGCACCTGAGTCCCTGGGCCTGGGGCGGCCTATCGTTCCTCGCGGCCGCGGTCGGCACCGGCAATCTCCTCCAGGCCCTGCGCATGTCCGCCACCCAGCGCCTGCTCCTCGCGCAGGAGCAGATCGAGCACCTCGCCAAAGTCGCCGAGCGCGAGCGCATCGCGCGCGATCTGCACGATGTCCTCGGCCACACCCTCTCGGTCGTGGTGCTGAAATCGGAGCTCGCGGGCAAGCTCATCGGCGCGGATGCGCAGCGCGCGCGGCAGGAGATCGGCGAAGTGGAGCGGATCGCGCGCCAGGCGCTGGGCGAGGTTCGCGAAGCGATCCGCGGCTACCGGACGGAGGGGATCGCGGCGGAGATCGCGCGCGCCCGCAGGGCGCTCGATGCGGCCGGCGTCAGGCTCGAGTGCCAGCCGCGCAGCCTGCGCCTCGAGGCCGCGCACGAGTCGGTGCTCTCGCTGGTGCTGCGCGAAGCGGTGACCAACATCCTGCGGCACGCCGGCGCGACGAGCTGCCGGCTCGAGCTCGCGGCCGACAGCGGAGGAACACATCTGACGGTGCACGACAACGGGCGCGGCGCTGGCGAGTACGCCGGCAACGGGCTTCGCGGGATGCGCGAGCGCGTGGAGGCCCTGGGCGGCCGGCTCGAGATCCGCGCCCGCCAGGGAACGTGCTTGATGGTCGACATCCCGGCGCCGGCAGGCGCCCTGATGCGCAATCACCCATAATTTCCAGTGGAGCGGCCATCGATGCAACCACCCCCGAGCGATCCAGTGCGGGCCTTCGGTGCCGCAGTCGGCGCCATCTTCCTCAGCCTGTTCGGCGCAGCCTGGATCATTCTGTCCCTGATCAACGGGAACTTCGCGCCGGCCCTGTACGTGCCGCCCGTTTTGATCACGCTCCTTCTGCTGTGGAGAGCGAGCATCGTGTTGCGCAGAAATGCGGCAGCGGCGCGCTCGCAAATGGATCCGGGCTACCGCCGCAAGATAGGGAGAGTCTTCGGCATCGTCAACGCCGTGCAGTGGACGCTCGTATTCGTCGCCGCCACCCTCCTCCCCCGATTCGGCCTCGACTGGTTGATCGTGCCGGTCATCGTGATCATCGTCGGCCTGCACTTCTTTCCGCTCGCCCGGCTGTTTGATCGTCATCTGTACTACGGCACCGGCATCGCGCTCCTCGGCTGGGCGGTGGTGATCGCATTGGTTTCGCGCACCACGCTGGTGCCGATGATCACGGCCGTCGGGACCGGCACTTTATTGTGGGTCACGGCAGCGATCCTCATGTTTCAATGCGGTATCCTCTGACAATGGAATGTGCGCAATGGGCACGTTGAGCAAGATCCAGGTCGCCATCGCGGAAGACCAGGCCATGGTGTTGGGCGCGCTCGCCGCGCTCCTCGAGACCGAGCCTGACATCGCCGTGTGCGCGCGCGCCACCAATGGGCGCGCCGCCCTCGAGGCACTCGGCACGCACAAGCCCCACGTCCTGGTGACGGACATCGAGATGCCCGAGATGACCGGCCTCACGCTGGCGGCGCAAGTGCAGCACCGCTACCCGGAGGTGCGGGTCATCATCCTGACGACCTTTGCGCGGCCCGGGTATCTGCGGCGGGCGCTGGATGCCGGCGCCAAGGGGTATCTGCTGAAGGACCGTCCCTCCGCGGAGCTCGCCGACGCGGTGCGCCGGGTGCATCGGGGCCAGCGGGTGATCGATCCGGAGCTCGCCGCCGAGGCCTGGAGCGCCGAGCCCGATCCGCTCACCGAGCGCGAGCGGCAGATCCTGTGGCGCGCGGGCGAAGGGTGCACGACGGGCGAGATCGCTGCGCAGCTGTGCCTCTCCGAGGGCACCGTGCGCAACTATCTCTCCGAGGCGATCAGCAAGCTCGGCGCCTCCAACCGCATCGAGGCGGCGCGCCTGGCCCGCGCCAAGGGCTGGCTGTAGGCTCAGCCGGGCGCCGGCTGCTCGCAATCGGCGGCGATTCGCGCGTGAATCCTCTCGCGCGGATCCTCAGTCAACGCCGTCCGCGCGCGCAGCGTCAGGAGCTGGTCCTTCGAAAGAATTCCGCGCCGCGCCAGCTCGCGCGTGAACACCAGGTCCTTGTCACGGAAGGCAGCGTACTCGGAGAGCGCGAGATCGAACACTGGCGGGAAGGATCTGTTGCCGCAACCCCGGCGGCCGGCCGCGGGGCTAGAAGGAATACCCCGCCGAGATCACGAGCGCATTCGGCCAGAAGTGGATTTCCGAGGTGCGCTGGAGCCCCGCCGTGTCGGCCGTCAGCTTGGTGTTGACCTGCGCGATGGAGTACGAGCCGTACACGTGCCAGCGGTCGTTGATCTCATAGCTCAGCCCGACGGTCGCGGCCGGTCCGACCGATGACGGCAGCGAGATCGAGGTGGGGCCACCGCTCGCCGCATTGCCCGCGGCCGTCGACTGACGCGAGAAGAACATCGTGTAATTGACGCCGACGCCGACATACGGACGCAAGCGGGAGTTCGCGTCACCGAACACGTACTCCAGCAGCAGCGACGGGGAGAACCAGCGGGCGGTGGAGATGATCTTGCCATTGTAGGGCACCGAGCCGAGCGTCGCCGGTCCCCTGCCTTCGGTCTTGGTGAGCGGCGGATAGCCGGCCGTGAGCTCGAGGCTGAAGTGGGTCGACAGAGAGCGCACATACGCGAGGTATAGCGTCGCGACATTGTCGACATGCAGGTTCAGACCTGGCGGCACGTACGGCCCCGAGATATCGCCCGCCTGGGCGTCGAAGTGCACGAGATACACACCCGCCCGGATGTCGTTCGGCCCGGCATTACCCGCGTAGGCCCCGGATGCGGCAAGCGAAACAGCGGCCCCGAGCGCCAGAGTCACGATTTTCTTGTGCATGATCGTCCCTCGCCGAGCTTACGGAACTTGCGCAAAGAAGCCGCGGGCCGCCGCCATGCAGAACGGTGCCTCGGTGGTGTGATAGGAGGCGATCGCCGCCGGGCCGTCCACGGTGGCCAACCCCGCGTAAGTCAGCTGGAAGCCCGCCTGCAGCGCCTGGAACGGCCCGCTCGGGGTGGCGTTGAGATCGAGCTCACTCACGAGCCCTCCCTGGACGTACGGGGCCCACTCCGCCGCCATGATCTGCGTGTTCTGGAAGAAGACGGTCGGGTCCTGGTCGCCGCCGCAGAGCAGCATCGGCTCCTGGGGGGCCCAGCCGCTGTTACGCATGTCGTTCAGCTTCAGGTCCTGGCGCAGCCCGACCGCCGGCGTGGCGGCGAGCGCGATATTGCTCGAGGTCAGCATCGGGTGGGTCGGGTCGAGCAGCGTCATCTCCGCCTGGTCCGGATTCACCACCGCATCGTCAACGTACTCCACGCGGTAGCTGTTGTTGATGAGGTAAGGGTTGCCGAACCCCGTATCGAACAGGGCCGCCTGCGCGGCGGTGTAAGGCGGGCTCACCGGCAGGGCGAGCAGCTGGTCGGCCGCCGTATCCACCGCGCTGATGCCCGTCGCGGAGGTGGGTATGGCGCTGTCGAAGAAAGCCGTCTGCGGAAGCTTGCCGCTCTGAACCAAGCTCGCGAACGGCTCCGGGCTCGGCAGCAGCGAGTCGATGCCGCTCGCGTAGGTCGCGGAAAACACCTGCGCCGGCGTGTTGTGGAGATTGCCGTAGGCGTGGTTGTAGCTGCTTCTCGTCATCGGCCCGAACGCCGTCGAGCCGAGATTCACCTGCCCGAAGAAGATCGCATCCCCGAACGCCTCCAGCGCGTAGGGGCCCGAGGACGGCGCCGATGCGGTGACGGCTTCGCCGGCCGCCTGCATCGCCTTGACGGTGGCCATCGCCACGTAGCCGCCCTCCGAATACCCGGTGACGTACAGCTTGCCGTCATCACTGGTAGTCGGCGTGAACGTGCTGAGCAACGCAGTGCGGGCCGCCCCCAGCGCATCCATCATGTCGGTCGCGTTCGCGGCCCCGTCGAGAAACGGGTGATACCCGAGGGTCGAGATGTCATAGCCCAAATAATTGGGCGCCACCACGATGTAGCCCTGGGCCGCGAACACGGCGGCCACCATGGCCGATTCGGTGTACGCGGGGTTCGAGGTATCGCTGATGTCGGCGATGTTGTAGGTGGACTGAGTCGCCGTGCCGTGCGCGTACAGCACGATGGGCCGAGGCCCCGTGCACGGTGCCGACGTGCCGGTGGGCACCATCAGCGCCCCGGAGGCGAGCTGCGGGGAGTTGTCCGGCCCGATCGTCCAGTATTTGATGTAGTAGAAATCGACGCCGCAGGCGGGCGGGCCGGCGAGCTGCAGCAACTGCTGCCCCGAAGGGGTCGAGTTAAGCTGCGCGGTGAAGGTCGCTGCGTTGGCGGAGGCCACGCGCAGCGGCGGATTGTCGAGGAGTGTGCCGCGAGCGTCGCTGCTCGCCACCTTTCCGGTCGGACTGTTACTGCCGCAGCCCGCAAGACCGAGGGCTCCCAGAATGGCCCCGAGCACGACAAGCTTCCGCAACATGCGTCCTCCCCCGGGTCCCGCGGCTGCGCCCGCAGCATCCAATCGCAAGCCCCGCATCGTTGCTTGCAGCATACACGGTCTCGTACGGGCGTCTACCGTCAGCATTACTTATGGCGTTCGTTGCCGCGGCGCAACGAGCGGACGCTCCGCTCGGCATCCGTCAGCCCGCCGCGACCTCGAGCGACAGGTCGACCTGCGCCGCCCAGGCGGGCAGCGCCCCTCCCAGATTGCGCGCGCGCCTTGATCCGCAGCGCCGCGGTCATGACAGCGAAGCATCCAGCGCCGCCGCCGCGCTGCCCATCGGCTTTACGGCCGATATAACCGCAGCAGCTTGGCGCGGGAGATGATGACCCGGGCGTGATCGCGCCGCAGGACGGCGGCGCGCAAGGCAATGGGGTTGGTCGCCAGCACCAACAGTACACGGACGCTATCGAGCGCCATGACGGCTCCGGCCGTATAGCCGAGCGGGAAGAGAAGCCCGTACCACCATGGGATCCTGTTGGGAGGGCCGCTTCGAGCCCTGTTGGCCGCCGGTGATCGTGGCGCTCGCGTGGACCGCCGTGTGGGCGAGAGAATCCAGGCGCCCGACAGCGAGCAGTCCCACCCTGGGGTTGCGTGGGCGACGCCTCAGGCGGCGGCCGCCTCCGCTGCGCCTCCCGCCCCGCGGGTCATCGCCCAGTCGAGCAGCCGGCTCGCGAGCCCGCCGCCGAGGCTCGCCCCGGTGACGTGGTCCAGGCGGTATTCCTTGCCGTGCACGATGGCTTCGGCCGCCCTGCGGCCGCTGCGCACCGCCGGGCCTATGCCCTCGGCCATGTCGCGTGTCGCGAGACCGGCGGCATCGCCGGCGATGAAGGCGTTCCCGCGGCGCACCACGTCCACCCGGCCGCGAAGGTAATAGCTGTAGCCCGCCGGGTCGTAGTGCGCTCCCAGAGCCAGACGGCCGCCGAGCATCCGCGTGAAGAGGGCCCAGTGCTCGTGAATGGAGCGCCCGCTCGCCTTCATGCGATCGGCCATGCCGCCGATCCCGACGTTGAGCCAGCCGTTCTGCTTCGGCACGTACCAGGCGTATCCCGGCAGCCCGTGATCGAAGAACCACAGATGGCAGTCCGGCTCGCGCCAGTCGTACTCGATCTCGTGCTCCAGGGTGACGGTCTGCAGCCCGCTCGCGCGCGGGTTGAGCTCGCGAAAGAGGGTGCGGTACACCGGGCAGCGGGTGCCGCCCGCGCCGATGAGATAGCGGCAGCGGAACGCCTCATCCACGATGTAGGCGCCCTCCTCCTCGCGGATGTTGCGCACGGTGTGCTGCAACACCGGGGCGCCGCTGCGCTCGAGCAGCCAGGCATCGAACTCCACCCGGCGGATCGAGTGCTGCACGCAGCGCACCGGCAGGTGCAGCCCCTTCAGGTGCATGTGCATCCGCTGGAAGGTGAGGAAGCGGTGCGGGTAGGCGGCGATGTCGAGCTCCAGATCGCTGACCACATCCGGGGTGATCCAGCCCGCGCAGAGCTTCAGGCGTGGAAAGCGCTCCTTGTCGAGCACCAGCACGTCCGCGCCCGCCCGCTTCAGCTGCCAGGCGGCACTCGAGCCCGCCGGCCCGCCGCCGACGATCAGGACGTCGCAGGTGCGCATCGGTCGCTCAGCGGGCGTAGAGATGCTCGCGCGTCATCGGGACTTCATTGTTGTCCCGCGGCGCGAACACCACCTGGAAGAGCTGCAGCGCCCCGGTCGTGAAACCGGCCACCGAGCCCGCCAGATACATCCGCCACATGCGCACGAACTTCTCATCGAACATCTCGCGCACGCGCCCGCTCGCGGACTCGAAGAGCTCGAGCCAATGGCGCAGCGTCTGCGCGTAGTGCAGGCGCAGGTTCTCCACGTCGAGGACGGAGAACTCCCAGGGCTCGAAGATGCGCATCATCTCCGAGAGCGCGGGCGGATAGGCGCCCGGGAAGATCCGCTTCTCGATCCACGGCTGCAGCGGCGCCGACTGGCTGCGCCCGATGGAGTGGATGAGCCCGCGGCCCCGGGGGCCGATGCTGCGCGCGATCACCCCGCCGAGCGCCTCGTAGTTATCGACGCCGACGTGCTCTAGCATGCCGACCGACACGAAGGCATCGTAGCGTCCGGAGATGTTGCGGTAATCGTCGAGGACGTACTCGACCTGTGAGCCGAGTCCGAGGCGCGCGGCGCGCTCGCGGGCAAAGGCCACCTGCTCGCGCGAGATGTTGAAAGCGCGAACCTTGACGCCGTAATGCTGCGCCATGTGCAGCGCCAGCGTCCCCCAGCCGCATCCGGCCTCGGCCACGCTCTCTCCCGGGCGCAGGCGCAGCTTGCGGCAGACGTGGTGCATCTTCGCCGCCTGGGCCTCATCGAGCGTCGCCTCCGGCGCCGGGTAATAGGCGCAGGTGTACGCCATGGTCTGCCCGAGCCAGAGCGAGTAGAAATCGTTGCCGATGTCGTAATGGTGGTGGATGTTATCGCGCGAGCCCGAGAGGGTGTTGACGTGCGGCCGGCGCAGCCGCTCCGCCAGGCGCCGCACCGTCGAGGGTTGGGGGGCACTGCGGCTGGAGTGATAGATCGTCTCGAGCAGCTGCACCAGATCGCCCTCGATCTCCAGCCGCCCTTCGCTATAGGCGTCCGGAAATCGCACCTGCGGGTCCGCGAGGATGCCGAGCAGGGTCGCGCGGCTCGAGACGCGCACGCGCGCGACGGGCGCAATGCCCGGAGGCGCGACGCGCTCGCCGGTCCAGAGATGGAACTCCAGCGGGGGATTGCCGAGGTACTCGAGCAGGCGCGCCAGCATCCGCCCCTCCAGCGAGCGGGTGCCCGCCGCCAGGGAGGGCCTGTCGGCAAATTCTTCCGGAGCCGCCGCAGGCTGGCTCGGCACGGCGCGATTCACGCTCTCGTCCAAGGCATTCACGATTGATCTCCCCTTCTCGTCCGGGGCCTAATTTAGCATGACTGCCCGGAGCGCTTCAGGGTGCCACCGTCATCCGGTAGCAGTCGATGAGGCGCTGAACGTGCGCCTGCAGGCCGAAGCGCCGGGAGCTCGAGACGGCGCCTCGTGCGTAGGAGAAGCGCTTGCCGGGGTCGCGCAGGGTCTCGACCACGGCAGCCGCGAACGCCTCGGGGTCCTCAGGCGGCACCAGACGCCCGTTCAGCCCGTCCACCACCACCTCCGGCAGCCCCCCCACGGCATAAGCGACCACGGGCCGCGCCGCGGCCAGAGCCTCGATGGCGGCAAGGCCCAGGCCCTCGGACTGCGAGGGCATCAAGAGGAGATCGATGGCGCCCAGCAGACGCGGCACATCGACCCGGCGGCCGAGAAAGCGCACGTGTTGAGACATGCCGAGGCTGCGCGCGAGCGCCTCGCACGCGGCGCGCTCCGGCCCGTCGCCGATCACGAGGAGCAGCGCTCGCGGGCAGCTGCGCACGATCGTGGGCAGCATCCGCAGCAGCGCGCGGTGGCCCTTGACCGGATGCATGCGGCCGACGATGGCGAGCACCGGCCGGCCAGGCTCGATTCCGAGCTCGGCTCGCACCCGGCTGCGCGCGCCAGCCCCGGCGCTTCGCAGCGCTTCGAGGGGAACGCCGTTGCGGGCGACGCGCACCCGCGCCGGGGTAACGTGATAGCGGCTCACGGTCAACTCCCGCACGGCCTCCGAAACGCACACGGCGGCGTCGGTGGGCTGCGCGAAGAGCCGCTGCAGCACGTTTACCGCCCCAGGATCGTTGAGGTCATGCACGTGCAACAGGGTCCGGGCGCCTATGAGCCGCGCAGCGATTCGCGCGACAAGGGTTCCCTTGATCCCGGTCGCATGCAACAGCCGCACGCCATTGCGCCTGGCGAGGGCCGCCACGCGCAGGGCGACTGTTGGATCCCACTTGCCGGCATCGAAGAAGACGGGACGGATGCCGAGTGCGCGCAACTCCGCGGCTGCGGCATGCGGTGCACGCAGAAAGCAGACGGTCAAGTCAACGCCCGCGCGAGCCAGCAACGGCAGCACGTGCACCAGATAAGTCGTGACGCCGTGGCGCACGCCGTCGGCATATCCGAAGTGATCGGCGAGCACCATGACGGGCGGCAGGTCAATGATCGGCCGGGGCGGCGCATCGAGCGGCGCCGTGCCGTCAGGGCCCGCATGCCTGCCGGGCTCCAGTGCCAGCCGCATTCCGTTTCCCGGTCCCGTTTCCGCCTGCGTGGTTGCGTCGCTCAAGGCCCGTCCCGATCGTGTCACTGCCGCATTCGGGCGAGCGGAAGCAAAGCCTATGCCCCTGTCGAGCCCCGCCTACAGCTTCCCGGCTCGCGGCGGCCTTCACGATGCATGTCCAGCGGCAGACCTACCGCTAGCGATTCGGGTACGACAAGAGCGAGCGCGACTGGCGCCCGGCGATGACCGCCGGCCACCGCCAGCGTCGCGCCTGCCCGCGGCCGAAGGTCACCTATGATTGAGCTTGCCCAGAGCGCGCTCCCCGCTGCGCGAGCCCGCGCAGCCCGGCCGCGACGAACGGGCCCAGGCGCGCCCTGAGGGCGGCGACGTCGTTGGAGCGGCACAGGCCGTCGGAGAGGACATCGAGGCGGCCGGTCTCGGCGAGTGAGAGGGTGAGCGCGCCGGTGAGGAAGTTGTAGCCCCAGAAGATGTCCTCGGGCGCGGCGCCGGGGAGGGATTCCATGAGCGCGCGGATGAACTCGCGCACCGTCGCATCGAAGGTCTTGCTCATCAGACGCCGGCCCCACTCCGGGGAGTTGTTCACCCAGGCGAGGAGCGAGAAATAGCTGTGCCAGCCCGGACCGGCATGGTCGAGGAAATCCAGGATCGGATCGAAGAACGCCCCGATCACCGCCTCGGGGCTCACCGCCTGCGGCGCCGCGGCCCGGCGCACCGCGGTGAGGCGGCGCAGCCGCTCCTCGTTGAGCACGGCGCCCCGGCGCTCGAGGATCGCGGCGAAAAGCGGCTTCTTGCCCCCGAAATGATAGTTGACGAGCGCGAGATCGACCCCCGCCTCGCCCGTGATCTCACGCAGCGAGGTCGCGTGAAACCCCTTGCGGGCAAAGAGCTTCTCGGCGGCATCCAGAAGCTTCTCTTTGGTCGTGCGCTTGGGCCGGGCCATCGATCTCCCCCGTGAAACGCCCATTCTAGCGGGTGGGGCGGCCGCGGCCGGGGCTTTCGCCGCGGCACTGCGCACCGAGTCTCGCCGGCCGGCGCGCCCGGGCGCCGCGCACCCGCACTGCGGTCCCGCCGGCCGCCGCCGCCCGACGGCTCTCCGGCTCCCCGTTGCAGTTCAACAACTGTTGCACTAGACTTCAACGGTCGTTCAATACAAGTCAACCGCGAACGGCATCAACGACTGTCTGGTCAGAGGGGGCTCGGCAATGTCGAACAGGCTTTCAGGGGCATTCATCGTCGCCTGCGGCGTTCTCGCCGCAGGCGCGGCGGCGGCGCAAGGCGCCGCCCATTCCACCTCCAGCGCCGCCGCCGCCGATGCGGCGCCGGCCGAGCTGCAGGAGGTCGTCGTGACCGCCCGGCACCGCAAGGAAAACCTGCAGAACGTGCCGCTCACGGACACCGCGGTGACGGCGGCCGCGATCCGGACGTGGGACGTCACGAGTCTCGAGGACTTGAACAGCTTCGTGCCCAACATGAAGATCTCCCAGGACCGGGCGACGAGCAGCACCATCAACGTCTACATCCGCGGCGTCGGCCAGAGCGATCCGCTCTGGGGCTTCGATCCGGCCGTCGGCGTCTACATCGATGATGTCTACCTCGCCCGCCCGCAGGCCGCCCTCCTCGATGTTCTCGATGTCCAGCGGCTCGAGGTGCTCTCCGGACCGCAGGGAACGCTCTACGGCAAGAACACCATCGCCGGGGCGATCAAATACGTCACCCGCGACATCGTCGGTCCGACGTGGCTCACCGCCTCGGTGACGGGCGGCAATTACGCCCGGCACGATTTCAAGCTCGACTTCTCGACGCCGGTGATCGACCATCACGTGTACTTCGGCGTCTCACTCGGAGAGCTGCGGCATGCCGGCTACGGCGAGGTCGTCGCCCAGCCGGGGCAGCCGCCGAGCCCGCAGAACTTCATCGGCGAGGCGGTCTCGAACAAGAACGTGTTCGCCGGCCGAGCCAACCTCACCCTCCTCTGGGGCGAGAGCTCCAAGCTCGTGCTCGTGGCCGACGACATCCTCGATGACTCCAATGCCTCGGGCGGCCATCGCCTGACCAATTACCTAGTACCGCAGCTGTCGAATCCCTTCGACATGTACAACGACATGCCCGTGGGCAAGGACTACTTCCACCGCAACGGCTTCTCCGGCACCTACAGCCAGAAGCTGACCGAGCACCTCGACCTCAAGCTCATCGGCGCCTATTACGAAGGCCACGGCCAGCAGTTCATCAACTTCGCGCAGACCAACCAGAACCTCTTCGAAGTGCCGGCCCATTTCCAGGATCAGCAGACCTCCGGCGAGGGCAGGATCAACTTCACGAGCAGCCTGGTGAAGGGCGTGGCGGGCGTCTTCTTCATGGATAGCACCGCCTGCGGCGACTACAACGCCTCGATCGGCACCCTGAATCTCCTCGGGGTGCCGGCGTTCGATCTCTACATCACCGAGCTCGTCCAGGGCTGCGTGAACACCAAGAGCTACGCCGTCTATGGCGATACCGCATGGAAGCTGACGGAGAAGCTGGACCTCGACACCGGCATCCGGTGGAACGAGGACCGCAAGACCGCGCACGTGTACCAGGCCGACTACGGCAGCCTCGCCCCGACGCAGCTCTACCCCGGCCAGACATTCTTCGATCCGGGCGCGGTGCCCGCCGGCTTCTTCCCCGACCCGGGCGTCGTCACGAACTACACCCGGCAGAAGCCCTTCGTCAACGTCACCCCGCGGCTCGGCTTCAATTACCACTTCACCCCGAGCATCATGGGCTACATCATGTACAGCCGCGGGTTCCTGAGCGGCGGGTTCGACATGCGCGGCAATGCCGCGGTGTTCCCCGGCACGCAAAACGGTTACGACTCGGAGGTCGCCAACAACTACGAGGCGGGCCTGAAGTCCACCTGGCTGGATGACACGCTGCTCGTGAACGTCACCGCCTTCTACGACCCGTACACGAACGCGCAGATCGGAGTGCAGCAGTTCGTCGAGTACGCCGGGACGCCCACCAACCTGACCGCGGTGCTCAATGCCGGCAAGCAGATCAACGAGGGTCTGGAGCTGCAGTCGGCGTGGCGCGCCAGCCGCTCGCTCAACATTGGGCTCAATGTCGGCTATCTGGACTCCTATTACCAGGATTACCTCATCCCCTGCAGCGTGTTCACCGCGGCGCCGGGCTGCGGGGCCAGCGTGGCCGCAGTCAACGTCGCGGACGAGAACCATCCCCTCAACGCCCCGCGCTGGACGGTCTCGGGCAACGCCGCCTACACGTGGTTCCTCGACTCGGGGTCGCTTCTCGCTCGGGTGGGCTATGACTGGCGCAGCTTCACCAAGGTCGCCAATACGACGCCCAGCGTGACCGATCAGCCTTCCTATGGACTCCTCAACGCCGGGCTCGCGTTCACCACCGCGAACGGGCACTGGCGCTTCTCGTTCGACGGCAAGAACCTGACGGACACCCTCTACCGCGTGGCGGGCTACGACTTCGGCAATGCGCCCATCGGGCCGGCCAACTCCTTCATCGGCGGCATCAGCCAGATCGGATTCTACGGGCCGCCGCGCACCTACTCCGCGACGGTGACCTACCATTACTAGCGCAGCCCCCAAGCCGATGCGGTTGCAGGATCAGGTCGCGCTGATCACCGGCGCGGCGAGCGGCATCGGGCTCGAGGTGGCGCGGACCTTCGTGCGGGAGGGCGCGCGGGTTGCGATCGCCGACATCGACGCCGCGGAGGCATCGAAATCCGCCGCGGAGCTCTCGCGCGGTGGTGGACAGGCGATCGCGCTTACGATGGACGTCACGCGCGAGGACGAGGTCGAGGCCGGTATCACACGCGCGGCAGAGACCTGGGGAAGGCTGGACGTCCTCGTCTGCAACGCCGGCATTCAGGTCATCTCGCCGATCGAGGCCCTGTCGCTCGCCGACTGGCAACGGGTGCTCGCGGTGCACCTCGACGGGGCATTCCTGGCCACCCGTGCGGCGCTGCGTCACATGTACGCGCGCCGCGCGGGCAGCATCATCTACATGGGCTCGGTCCATTCGAAAGAGGCCTCGGTCCTCAAGGCGCCCTACGTCACCGCCAAGCACGGGCTCCTCGGGCTCACACGCGTGGTGGCCAAGGAAGGCGCCCGCCACGGCGTGCGCGCGAACCTCATCTGCCCGGGATTCGTGCGCACGCCGCTCGTCGAGCGGCAGATTCCGCAGCAGGCCGCGGCCCTCGGCCTCTCCGAGGAGGAGGTCGTCCGCCAGGTCATGCTGAAGGACACGGTGGACGGGGAGTTCACCACCACCCGGGACGTCGCCGAGGCGGCCCTCTTCTTCGCCTCCTTCGAGTCCGCCGCGCTCACCGGTCAGTCGCTGCTCGTCAGCCACGGCTGGTCGATGCAATGAAGTTAGCGTAGCCTTTGCCGCTTTCAACGGGGAGGCGCCCGCCTGCGGCGCCATCCGCCGGAAAGGCAGCAAGGGCGCATGTGGAAGTCGATCATCGCGATCAGTGTGGGCGCAAGCGCCGGGGCGATTCTGCGCTGGTGGCTCGGTGACCGGCTGAATGCGGTATTTCCGCTGCTGCCGCCCGGCACCCTGGCGGCGAACATCATCGGCGCCTACGTGATCGGTGCCGCCGTGGCGTTCTTCGCGACCTTCCCCGCGCTACCGGCCGAGTGGCGCCTTCTCATCATCACCGGCTTTTGCGGGGGCCTCACCACGTTCTCCACGTTCTCGGCCGAGGTGGTGGGACTGCTGCAGCGCGGTCAGCCGCTGTGGGCGGCCACCGAGGTGATCACCCACGTGGCCGCCTCGCTCCTGATGACCTTCGCCGGAATGGCAACGGTGCTCTGGCTGCGCGCAATCACGAGCTGAGCCTGAGCGGCCGGAGCCTGATTTCCCTCAGGCCGGCACTCGCGCAGCCTGAGACTTGGCCGCTGCCGTATCCGGGTACAAGAACCAGTCCACACACCCGAACTCCTTGGACGGATCGACCGCGGGCAGCGCCTGGCGGGCGCGGTCCCGGGCGGTGCCGGCGCTCTGCGAGTTGCCGGGAGCCGAAGTTGCGGTGCGACGGGGGACATCCTGAGCGGCTGCGGTGCGCTGCTGCGTCTGCGGTAGTGGTGTCATGCCTGGAATCGCCTCCGGAATGCAGACTGCAAGGGTAGCAGTCGAATATGACAAGCTCATGATGCGCCCCGGCCGCGGCTGAATACAAGCCCGAGAATCCCCGTCGCGAGGGCTCCCGGGTCCGCTCCAAACTTCAGCGTCGCCGTTCGCCAACACGCGGGAGGGGCGGAATGCTTCTTGCGGAGGCTCAAGCTGGATAGCTGTTCGGAGCCGGTAGTCGCACGATGAGAATCAGTATTTTCGGGCTGGGGTACGTGGGAGCGGTATCCGCGGCCTGCTTCGCCGAGCGTGGCCACACGGTGACGGGTGTCGACCCGAATGCCGACAAGGTGGAGCTCATCAACTCCGGGCATGCCCCCGTGGTGGAAGCCGAGCTCACCGAGCTCACCCGGCGCGCGGTGGCGCAGAAGCGCCTGCACGCCACCACCGATCCGGTGAGCGCCGTGCTCGAGACCGAACTCACCTTCGTCTGCGTGCCGACCCCGAGCCAGCCGAACGGCAACCTCGATTTCCGCTTCATCGAGAAAGTCTGCGCCGAGATCGGCGCGGCGCTGCGCGAGAAGCAGGGCTTTCACGTGGTGGTGGTGCGCTCGACCATCCTGCCGGGCACGCTGAAGGACCTCGCCATACCGACGCTCGAGCGCGCGAGCGGCCGGCGCGCCGGGGAGGACTTCGGCGTCTGCCACAACCCGGAGTTCCTGCGGGAGAGCACGGCGGTGGCGGATTTCCGCAATCCGTCGAAGACCGTGATCGGCGCCACCGACTCGCGCTCCGCCGACAGGGTGGCGAGTCTCTACGAGGGGCTGCCAGGGCCGCTGCTGCGCTGCGCCATCGAAGTCGCCGAGATGGTGAAGTACGCCGACAACAGCTGGCACGCGACCAAGGTCACCTTCGCCAACGAGGTCGGCAAGATCTGCAAGAGCCTCGGGGTCGACAGCCACAAGGTGATGGACATCTTCTGTCAGGACGCGAAGCTCAATCTGTCCTCCTATTACCTGAAGCCGGGGTTCGCCTTCGGCGGCTCGTGCCTGCCGAAGGACCTGCGGGCGATCACTTATCACGCGCGCAGCCACGACGTGTCGACGCCGCTTTTGAACTCGCTCATGTTCTCCAACCGCGAGCAGATCGAGCAGGGCATCGCCATGGTGCTCGCCGCGCGGCGCAAGAAGATCGGCCTCCTCGGCTTCAGCTTCAAGGCGGGGACCGACGATCTGCGCGAGAGCCCCCTCGTCGAGGTGATCGAGCGCCTGCTCGGCAAGGGCTTCGACCTGCGGCTCTACGACCGCAACGTCAATATCGCCAAGCTCACGGGCGCCAACCGTGAATACATCATGAAGAGCATCCCGCACATCGAGCGGCTGATGGTCGCATCGGTCGAGGAGGTGCTCGATCACGCCGAGGTCATCGTCATCGGCAACCGCGGCGAGGAATTCACCGGGCTTGCCGAGAGACTGCGCCCCGATCAGCTCGTGATCGACTTCGTGCGCATCCAGCAGATCGAGGAGCGTCATGGGAACTACAGCGGCATCTGCTGGTAAGCGCGTCCTCATCATCGTCCAGAACCTGCCGGTGCCCTTCGACCGGCGCGTCTGGCAGGAAGCGACGGCGCTCAAGACGCGGGGCTATGAAGTCGCGGTGATCTGCCCCGCGGCGCGCGGCTACACGGCGCGCTACGAATGCCTGCAGGGGATCCACATCTACCGCCATCCCCTGCCCTTCGAGGCCAAGGGGGCATGGGGCTACATATGGGAGTACGCCTCCTCTCTCTTCTGGGAGCTCGTGCTCTGCCTGAAGGTGCTGCGGCGGCACGGGTTCGACGCCATCCACGCCTGCAACCCGCCCGACAACATCTTCCTCATCGGGCTCCTCTTCAAGCTCTTCGGCGGCAAGCGCTTCCTCTTCGACCACCACGACATCAACCCGGAGCTCTACGAGGCGAAGTTCGGGCGCCGCGGCTTCTTCTACCAGCTGGTGCGCCTCTCGGAGCGGCTGACCTTCATGGTGGCCGACGTCTCCATCGCGACCAATGAGAGTTACCGGCGGATCGCGATCGAGCGCGGCCGGATGGCGCCGGAGCGGGTGTTCGTGGTGCGCTCGGGGCCGAGCCTCGAGCGGCTGCGGATCCTGCCGCCCGTGCCGCGATGGAAGCGCGGCCGCAAGTTCCTCATCGGCTACGTGGGAGTCATGGGCGCGCAGGAAGGTATCCCCTATCTCCTCGAGGCGGCGCGCCGTATCGTGCGCGACCTCGGGCGGGAGGACGTGCAGTTCACGCTGGTCGGGGGCGGACCGGCGCTCGAGCAGATGCGGCGGCTCACCACGCGGATGAACCTCGATGCCCATGTCGAATTCCCGGGCCGCCTGCCCGATCAGGAGCTGCTCGAGGTTCTCAACACCGCGGATGTCTGCGTCAACTGCGACGAAGTCAATCCGATGAACGACAAGTCCACCATGAACAAGATCATGGAGTACATGGCGCTGGCCAAGCCCATCGTGCAGTTCGAGCTCACCGAGGGGCGCTTCTCCGCGCGCGAGGCCTCCCTCTACGCGCGCCCCAACGACGCGCGCGACTTCGCCGACAAGATCGTCGCGCTCCTCGATGACCCCGAGCGGCGCGAGCGGATGGGCCAATTCGGCCGCCACCGGGTGGAGCGCCAGCTCGCCTGGGAGTACGAGGCGCCGAAGCTCCTCGCCGCCTACGAGGCGCTCCTCGTCAAGCCCCCCGCCGCCCGCGCCGGATCCGCAGCCGCGACTGAAGTCGGGTATCCCCGCGGATACGGCCCGCGAAGACCACGGTCGTCGCCGGAGCCTTGAGGTCGAACCCGCTCGAGACCCAGCCGAGCGGACGCTCGCCGCCCTCCGCGGTCCGCCCGCGCACCAGCGCCGCCGACAGGGCCTCGGGGGGCTCGAGCTCCACGCGCAATCCGTCCCGCTCGGCGGTGATGCGCCCCTCCTCACTCACGACCTGACACTCCGGCGCGAAGTGCCAGAAGATCTCGGCGGTGTGTGCCGCCGAGCAGAGAAGCTCGTCGCAGACCTCGAGCGTCGCGCTGCGGGCGTCGTAGCGCCAGGTCCGCCGGTGAGTCACCGGATCGGCGAGGCGCCGATAGCCATCGTGATGGGCGATGAGCATCTGCCGGCCCGGTGAGCAGATGAAGGCGTCCACGGTCGCCTTGGCGTGCCGCAGCCAGAGGAAGGGGCCGGCGAAGAGCGATTGGTCCTCCCCGTCCACCACCACCGTGTTGTGCGCGGAGGTGCCGCGGAAGTAGCGGCGCCAGGCGCCCTCCGTGTGGTATGCGAAGGTGCCGGAGTCCACCAGGAAGGGCCGCCCCTCCACCGTCAGCGTGAATGCCAGCGCATCGGCGTGTCCGTGGGCGGCGATGGCGAGATAACCGAGCGCGCCGGCATCGGCGACGATCCTGACTTCCTCGGGCGTCTCGAGGTCATCTCCCATCACGTAGTAGCCCGCGCTGGCGAAGGCGCGGCGCACCGGGAGGCGCACCCGCGACGTATCGAGGTGCTCGAACCGCGCCGCCGCCCCATCACCGAGGAGCCAGCGGGTCTTGTCATCGCACGCGCCGGCCTTCAGGCGAAACTCCGGACGCTCAAAGAGCACGGCGCCGCTCGCGAGGAGCGACCGATAGACGCCCGGCCAGGGCGCCGGAGCGGTGCCGCCGGCCGGGACCAGGCGAGCCAGCACCCCTTCATCGGAATCGCCGATCGCCGGCACGCCGCCGCTCACATCCATGATGCTCGCCAGGAAATCGAGCATCGACTCGAGCGCGCCCCAGTACTCGGCGCCGAAGTCGCAGCCATTGGCGCGGGCGAAGAGCCCGGCGATGAGCAGCATGTCGGCCACGGCGTGGTGGTACCAGACCGCATGCTCCTTGTTGACGCCGTCCTCGAAGGTTTGCAGCAGCGCCTCGCGGGCGAGCTCCGTGCGCGCCAGCGCGCGCCAGCGCGCGCTCTCGGGCCAGAGCGGCCAGGTGAGGGAGGCGATGAAGAGCCCGGTCGCTTCCCCGATCAGATGATTGTTGGCCGAGGAATGGCGCGAGAGATGCCGGGCGATGAAGTGACAGTGCCGGTGGATGCCCTGGAGCCAGCGAGCGCGCAAGCCGCGCCCCTCCTCCCCGGCGAAGAGCGTTCCCTCATCGCCGCCGAGAAAATGCCAGGCGAATGCCCAATTGACGAGGCGGACGCCGTGCTCGAGGCTCGCGCACCAGTTGGCGCCGAGCGGATAGGGGCACTGCCTCAGCCAGGAATCGACCAGCGTCTTCGCGCCGCGCGCATAGCGCTCATCCGCCGTCAGATGCCACGCCTGGGCGAGCGTGACCAGCTCGAGATGGCGGTTGATTTCCCAGAGATACTTGATGTCGCCGACCCGCGCCGGATCGCGGTAATTGAGGCTCAAGCCGAACTCGAGCGGCGCCTCGATCCCGGTCTTGGGATCGCGGTTCCAACGGGGCGGGAAGCCGAGCTGCGCATTCTCCAGCGCGAACACGTCGAAGCGGCCGTCGAGCACCCTGTCCGCCGCCCGAGTGTAGCGCTCCGTCTCAAATCCACGCGGCAGCGGCGATACCCACGCACGGCCGCAGACACCCGCCGGCGGGGACGGATGCGCGAGCCCGAGGCCGGCGCGCTCCATGTCGGCCTGCACCTTGCGCCGCAGCCTGAAACCGACTTCGCTCGGGCTCATGGCGCGCAGCCGGCTCAACGCCCACTGCAACCGGCCCGGCGCGGGGGCGGGAGAGGTCTCGCCGATGTCATCTCGCGCGGCAGTCATCGCGAGAGAACGGTCCGGGCAGGCTTCAGGTTCCGCCGCCGGAGCGGCCGGGCGACTTGCCGAAGAAAGCCTGGGCGGCGGCCGCGAACTCCGCGCAGCGCAGGCGCGAGGCGAATTCCCGCAGCTCCTCCTGCATGTGCGCGGCGACTTCGGCACTCTGAGCGGTGCGCATGAGACGCTTGGTGGCACGCACGGCGCCCGGCGGCTGCCGCGCCGCCGTGTCCGCGAGCGCACGCGCCTGCTCCATCAGCGCCTCATCCTCGACCACCCGGTTGACGAGTCCCCACTCCCTGGCGGTGCTCGCATCGAGCGGCGCGCCGAGAAAGAGCATTTCCGCCGCGCGCTGATGACCGATCAGCCGCGGCAGCAGCAGCGTGCTCGCCGCCTCCGGCACGAGCCCGAGCTGCACGAACGGCGTGATGATACGGGTGCTGCGGGCGGCGGCGATGACGAGGTCGCAATGCAGCAGCAGCGTGGCTCCGATTCCGACGGTGGGACCGTGAACGGCGGCGATGAGGATCTTGCCGAAGCCGCTCAGTGCACGCAGGAAGCGAGCGATCACGTGATCGCTCGAGATGACCGCGGGCGCATCGAGGAAGTCCTTGAGATCGTTGCCCCCGGTGAAGCAACCGCCTTCACCGCTGAGTAGGAGGACGTGTACGTCCTCGTCCCCTTCCGCCTCCGTGAAGGCGTCGATCAGCGCCTCATACATATTAGAGGTGAGTGCGTTCCGCTTTTCAGGACGATTCAGACGCACTTCGCAGACGTGTCCCCGACGGGAGACGAGGACCTGCTCAGGGATAGTCATGGGCACACCGCACCTTGCCGCCAAGCCGAAATAGTCATATTATATAACATGGAATCGCCGCTCCACCGGCGCATGATAGCGGGGACCCTCCCCCATGACCGGACAACCGCACTACCGTCCCGCGCGCCAAGCGCAGCCGCGGCCGATGCCGCGCCTGAGCCGCCTCGCCCTCGAGCGCGCGCAGTCGAGCCACGACCAGATCGCGGCGATCCTCGGCACTGAGCTGCTCAAAGGCACTTACGCCCCCGGCACTAACATGCCCGCGGAGCCGCAGCTCATCCAGCGCTTCCAGATCTCGCGCACTGTGATGCGCGAGGTGATGAAGACGCTCGCGGCCAAGGGCTTCGTGATCTCGAAGACCAAGGTCGGCACCCGCGTGCGCGACCCGGTCTACTGGAACTACTTCGACGCTGACGTGCTCGCCTGGCGCGTACGCCTCGGCCTCGATGATGAGTTCATGAAGAGCCTGACCGAGGTGCGCCGCGCGCTCGAGCCTCCCGCGGCGGCGCTCGCCGCCCGGCGCTGCGCCCCCGCCGACATCGCCCGCCTGCGGGAGTGCGTCCGGCAGATGGCGCGCACCGATCACACGCGTCAGAGTTTCGCCGAGGCGGACCTCGACTTTCATCTCGCCATCGGCAGCGCCTCCGGCAACCCGCTCATGCGCTCCATGGCGAGCGTCATCGAGACGGCGCTCGTCGCCTCCTTCGCCCACAGCTCCCCGGTCGATGAGCCGGAGGATCACGAGGCGACCGTCAACGGCCACGCGGCCGTCGTCGATGCGATCGAGGCCGGCGACGAGGCGGCCGCGGCCGCGGCCATTCTGAAAGTGATCAACATCGGGGTGTACCGGATCGACGTCACCCGCAAGAAGCAACGAGGAAAGCACAACAAATGAGCCCTCCCAGCGGACGGCGCCTGCGCTCGCGCGCCTGGTTCGACAACCCGGCCAATCCGGACATGACGGCGCTCTACCTGGAGCGCTACCTGAACTACGGCATGACCCTCGAGGAGCTGAAGTCCGGCAAGCCCATCATCGGCATTGCGCAGACCGGATCGGACCTCGCCCCCTGCAACCGCCATCACCTCGTGCTCGCCGAGCGCGTCGCCGCCGGCATCCGCGCCGCGGGCGGCGTACCCATCGAATTTCCGGTGCATCCCATCCAGGAGACGGGCAAGCGCCCGACGGCGAGCCTCGATCGCAACCTCGCCTACCTGGGGCTGGTCGAGGTGCTCTACGGCTATCCGCTCGATGGCGTGGTGCTCACCATCGGCTGCGACAAGACGACTCCGGCCTGCCTGATGGCCGCCGCCACGGTCAACATCCCCGCCATCGCGCTCTCGGTGGGACCGATGCTGAACGGCTGGCACCGCGGCGAGCGCACCGGCTCCGGCACCATCGTGTGGAAGGCCCGCCAGATGCTCGCGGCCGCAGAGATCGACTACCCCGGCTTCATCGAGCTGGTCGCCTCCTCCGCGCCCTCCACCGGCTACTGCAACACCATGGGCACGGCGACGACCATGAACTCGCTGACCGAAGTCCTCGGCATGCAGCTGCCGGGATCCGGCGCCATCCCGGCGCCCTACCGCGAGCGCGGCCAGATCTCCTATCTGACAGGCGAGCGGATCGTGCAGATGGTGCACGAGGACCTCAGGCCCTCGGCCCTCATGACCCGCGACGCCTTCCTCAACGCCATCGTCGTCAACTCCGCGATCGGCGGCTCCACCAACGCGCCGATCCACCTGGCCGCGATCGCCCGGCACATGGGCGTCGAGCTGACGCTCGAGGACTGGCAGCGGTACGGCTACGAGGTGCCGCTCCTCGTGAACCTGCAACCCGCGGGCGAGTACCTGGGCGAGGACTATCACCACGCCGGCGGCGTGCCGGCGGTGGTCAACGAGCTGATGAAGCGGCACCTCATCCGCGAGGACGCCCTCACCGTCAACGGCCGCACGATCGGGGAGAACTGCCGCGGGCGGGAGATCCTCGACACGGCGGTCATCCGGCCGTTCGAGAAGCCCCTGAAGGCCAACGCCGGCTTCCTTGTCTTCAGCGGCAATCTCTTCGACTCCGCGATCATGAAGACGAGCGTGATCTCGGAGGATTTCCGCCAGCGCTACCTCGGCAATCCGGCCGATCCGGACGCCTTCGAGGGCCGCGCAGTGGTATTCGACGGGCCGGAGGACTACCACGCCCGCATCGACGACCCGGAGTTGGGGCTCGACAGCCACACGATCCTCTGCATCCGCGGCACCGGGCCCATCGGATATCCTGGCGCCGCTGAGGTGGTCAACATGCGTCCCCCGGCTTACCTCATCAAACAGGGGATCACCGCCCTCCCCTGCATCGGCGACGGGCGACAGTCGGGAACCTCCGGCTCCCCCTCCATCCTCAATGCCACGCCGGAGGCGGCGGCGGGCGGCGGACTCGCGCTCCTGAAGACGGGCGACCGGATGCGGGTCGACCTGCGCAAGCGGCAGGTCAACATGCTGGTGCCGGAGGCGGAGCTCGCCGCGCGGCGCAAGGCGCTCGAAGCCGCCCACGGCTATGAGTTCCCGCCCTCGCAGACGCCATGGCAGGAGATCCAGCGGGGAATGGTGGATCAACTGGGCGATGGCATGGTGCTCAAGCCCGCGGTGAAGTACCAGAAGATCGACGAGAAGTTCGGGATCCCGCGGGACAATCATTAGACGGCCAGCTTGCCGTTCCGGGGCCGCGCGCCCATAGCCGCGCTCGAGCTCACGGTCCCTGACGGGTTTCATAACACCGCCATTCTCGTGGGTCTGTCGAGAATGGCGGCGTTCCTCGCGCTCAACGCTCCTTTGACGGGTTGACAAAGCGGTCAAAACGGTGTTTTTGACTGTCATTATCAACATGATTCCAGGCGCCGGAAGGCGCCGGCGGAGGAACGCGGACTATGAACCCGTTCGACCTGATTCAAGGATTCCTCGAGCGCGCCGAGGGACACCTGCCGTCCCCCGAGCGGCTGGCTGCGGAATTTCTCAAGTCGATCGAGCCGCTGGGATTTCGTAATTTTGCCTGCTGCTCGCACGTCGATCCGTTCCACCCTCCACGCGAGGCGGTCATGCTGCACAACTACCCGCAAGGTTGGGTGCGCACGTTCAGCGACGCGCGGCTCTACGAGATCGACCCCGTCTTGGAGCGCGCGCAATCGCACCTGTTGCCGTTCTTCTGGGACACGGCCCTTCGCCCCGAGTCGCTGACCGGGCCGCAAAGGACGCTCCTCGCCGACGCCGCCGGGTATGGTCTCACCCACGGATATACGATCCCGCTGCATCTGTCCTGGCTGCCGGGCACATTGCGGGCCTCCTGCTCGGTGATTCCGGACGGCGAGCGTGTCGATTCGGAAAGCTACGTCGTGGTCGAGGTGCTCGCGATCTACCTGTATCTGTTCGCCTCGCGCATTCAGGCCCCATGGCTCACTCCGGCGCGCGTGCTTCTGACGCAGCGCGAGCGCGGGTGTCTGGCGCTCGTGGCGCAGGGCAAGGAGGATTGGAGCATTGGGCGCCTCATGGGGCTGGGTACGTCCACGGCCCATTACCATATCGAGCACCTGAAGCGGCGTTTGGGTGTGAGCACGCGGCCGCAGGCGGTCGCGCAGGCATTGATGACCGGTCAGCTCACCTTCGCCGAACTGGCCCGAAGAATCGGCGCCGAGGTTACGGACGCGGGTATCGATCCGGCGCCCCCAGACCTGCACCGTTAGCCCAAACATGCAATCTCCGTGCCGGCGACGCCGCCGGCGGCTTCCGCTCGCCTCCTCTATTTAGATAGTTGGCACCGGTGGGATTTTCCGGCATTTTTTTGCCATTGGGATCGGAAGCGGTGGAGGAACCCATGATCTTCGTCGTTGATGCCGCGGCGCGCAGGCACTTCGCGGCGGACCTGGCGATCATGCATCGCCAGCGCAAGGCTGTGTTCGTCGACTGCGCCGGCTGGAAGATCCCCGTAGTGGCCGGTCAGGAAGCCGACTGCTACGACCTGTTGCAGGACAGCGTATACCTGCTGGCCAAGGAACAGCCGCGCGGACCGGTGCTGGCCTCGGCGCGCCTGCTCACGACCACGGGGCCGCATCTGATGCAGGTCCTCTATGCACGAGCGGACCTGGCCGCTGTTCCCTCCGGCCCAAAGGTATGGGAAGCATCGCGATACTGCTCGGACCCGGGAATCGCGGGCCGCAGCAAGCGGCTGGGTCTCCTCTGGGAAGTCATCTGCGGAGTCATGGAGACGGCCCTCGCGCACGGCGTCAATCAGGTGATCTTTGCGGCCAACCGGGCGCTGCTGCCCCTTGCCCTCCACTGCGGCTGGCAGGCGAGCATCGTCGGGCCGACCCAGAAGGACGGCGACGACGAGTTCACGGCCGTCGCCGCATCCATGACAGTGCAAGGCCTGCGCAATGTCCGTGAGCGCTACGGCATTGCGGCGCCGATCACCTTCGCGGTCGGTGCGCACCCAGAAAGCGGCAACACCCCGGCTCACCCGAACGTTCGGCCGCCACAGCATGCGCGCGCGCCATGACCTCCCCCGACACCACCCCGGCCCTCGACCTCCTGCGCTCGAAGGGCTACGTGATCTTCGACCGGCTGCTCTCCGAGGAGCTGGTGGATCGAGTCTGCGCTGAGCTCGAGCCCTGGTTCAGGCAGACACCGCATTGCCAGGGAGACTTCTACGGCTGGGCTACGACCCGACTCGGCTCCGTGCTGCTCAAATCACCGAGTTCACACGGCCTCGTGCTCCATCCTCTGCTGCTGTCCCTGATGAACCAGGTGCTGGGCCCGCACTGCGACTGGTATCAGCTCAATCTCAGCCAGGCCGTCCGCCTGCACCCGGGGCAGCGCCAGCAAGTGCCCCACAGGGATGAGGAAATGTGGCACTGCCAGAAAAACGGCATCGAATACCTGGTCAACGTCATGTGGGCCCTGTCGGAGTTCACCGAGGAAAACGGCGCGACGCTCCTCTGGCCGCGCAGCCACTACCAGCGGCTCTCCCGCGAGCTCGACAGCGCGGGAGCCGCGATCGGGGCGATGCCGCGCGGCTCCGCCCTGGTCTACCTGGGCTCGGTCACCCACTGCGCAGGGGCCAACCGCAGTCCTCACCCCCGAACCGGCCTCATCTTCAGCTACTCGCTGGGGTGGCTGAAGCCTTACGAGAATCCGTTCCTCTCGTATCCGCCGCCCGTCGCGAAGGGATTCCCGCCGGCACTGCGGGATCTCATCGGCTATCGCATCCATCGGCCGAATCTCGGCGGATATGAGGGGCAAGACCCTTCAGTGCTGTTTGAGACTTCATCACACACATTGCCCGCGATCGATGCCATCCCGGACTCAATTGCACGAGAGCTGAAAGCATTCTACCAAGCGTAATCACGAGTGGATTGCCCATTACCCTCTCCACCCAGACGAACCGGGACAGCCTACCACCCAAGACCATCAGCACTTGACGGAACGTCTCATGCCCAGGACTCAAAGCCACTCCCGTCAGAAATCCATGCCTTCCACGTCACTGCAGCCCAGTAGCCCGGTAACTCGGGGCGAACGGCGGCTCATCAATCCCTTTCGCTGCCGCGTATGGACGCAGCACTCCCGCCCGGAGGAACAGCTGACGGAAGCCGCCTGCAAGTCCTTAAGGGAGTCAATCGACAAGAATGGTCAGCATCAGCCGGCCCTAGGGCGGCCCATCAACGACGATCCCAGCTGCGACGTCGAGATCATTTGTGGCGCCCGCAGACACTCCGCCGCTCTTGCCCTGCGGCAAGATCTCCTGATAGAGCTTAGGGACCTCAGCGACGCCGAGGCATACGTTGCAATGTACGAAGAGAACGCAGAACGCAAAGATGACTGTCCGTATGTTCAAGGCCAGATTCTACGCCGGGCACTGCACTCCAGCGCATACTCCTCCCAAGAAGGTCTGGCCCGCGCATTCCGCCTCTCTCATTCCAAAGTACAACGGCTGCTCATGATTTCCCAGTTGCCCAGCATCATCATTAGTGCATTCCAGTCTCCAAACGACATTCGCGAAAGCTGGGGCGTGGCGCTGTACCAACTCTGGAAGGCAAGTGATCCCGAGCACGCACTAACCGCCCGCGCGCGGGCGATTGTGCACAGGCCAGAACGAATGCCGGCGCGGAATGTGTATGCCGCCTTGACCACCGCCAACGCCGCCAAACCGTCGAACCATAGGCTCCATCGGAGTATCCCGGTTTACGGTCGCAATCACATCATTCTGTTTCGCGAACAAGAGCAGGTCGCACACTTCACCTTCACCGTCCCCAAAACGATGCTCACCCAACACCGGCGCGAAGCCTTGACTCAGGCAATGCTGAAGATCCTGGATATCGAAACGGCTCCACCCGCCAAAAACAGCAACCTGAGTGACGTCAACGCCCGTAGCATCCCAACACCTTCAGCCGACAATGACTTGCGCACTCCAGCGTCTGGACTCCAGCCACAACACTAATAACCTTCCTGGGGGCAGCGTGTCCATACGCGCGCTCACAGCAACACAGTCCTTGTAATGTCGTCGCCCCATGCGACCACTCGACCCGAGGCACGAAAGCGCCGCATCCTTCGCAAATCACCCATGCAATTTCCACTTTTCTGTCAAACGATCCCGTCGACGTTACCATACACCCGTACTCCAGGCCCACTTCACCCTATCACCCTCCTATTACCCTGCGCATTCCAAAGTTCTGCATATATCCCATTCCGCCTCAGCAACCCACCGTGCGTACCTCGCTCAGCAATATCGCCATTCTCGAGCACCACGATCTCATCGGCATACTCAACCGCCGAAAGGCGGTGAGCAATGACTATTGTCGTACTCGTCAGCGCTACCGCTCGAAGACTTCGCAATATTTCACCTTCTGTCCGACTGTCTAGCGAAGAAGTCGCCTCATCGAAAACATAAATCTTTGGCGATTTGAGCACCGCTCGCGCAATGGAGATGCGCTGCCGCTCGCCTCCCGAGAGTTTCATACCCCTCTCTCCCACAACCGTGTCATACCGGCTCGGAAGATTCATGATGACGTCATGCAGCTGAGCCACCCCGGCAGCCTCCTGAATCTGCTCCAACGTGGCCTCCGCACACCCAAGCGATATGTTGTATCGAACGGTCTCATCAAAAAGCATCGTTTCTTGCGGAACAACCGCAATGACACGTCGCAATTCCCGGAGGCTTAGCAATTGAATTGGGATTCCATCGAGCAGAATCGCACCACTTTCCGGCTCCAGCAAACGCATCAAGAGCCGAACGATCGTCGATTTCCCCGATCCGCTCCGCCCCACGATGCCGAGAACTTTCCCACCAGCCACGCCGAAACTGACACTTCTCAGCACTTGGCGGTGGCAACCATATGAAAGACTTATTCCTTCAAATTCGACGGTACCCGGTCCCGAACCCAGGTGTTGCCCACTCTGGGACTTCTCCGTTGCCTCTCGAAACAGCCGTACGAGCCTGTCAAGCATGGCTACTCCAGAAGATAGTCCCTGGTTCGCATAGCCCATCATTTCAATTGGCCGCACAACCTGTAATGCATAGGTGTTCACCAAAACGAAGTCTCCAAGCGTCATGCGCCCCCGCCGCACTTCATCCGAAGCATAGAAAATAGTACCGCCCACGAAGGCGGCGAAGATGGCGGACGTCACGACCCCATTCAAGGCAGACCGCATGCAAAACCCCAGCGATTCAGATTCCGCATGACTCAGCGCACTCGAAACGCGACGTTGCACCAGCGTCTCGGCACAAAAATACTTTACGGTCTCGTAGTTGAGCAACCCGTCTGTCATCACCGCGGCCGCGTCGATCCGCGCGGCCATCGCTCGGCGCGCCGACCTGTTCAGAGGCTGAACTGAGCACCCGAATGCAATGGAATAGGCCGCGACTGCGCCAAACAACAGAAACAGAAATCCCGGGGCTACAACACGTAGCAGTACAACAAGGACTGTCCCCAACTCGACCAATACCGGAATGTAGGTGAATACCAAATGGTGCAAGATACTGCGCAACCCCGCCAGGCCGCTATCAAGAGTCTCGGTTACCGCCCCAGTCTTCCGGTCAAGATGAAATCTCAGCGGCAAGTGCATAAGGTGTGCGAAGAGGCCCTCACTTAGGTTGCGAAGGATTCTCTGCCGCGCTCGCGCAAAGCTTAGCTCTCGGATCTCATTTATGGTCCTGGCGAGCCAAAGCGACCCCACATAGAACACCAGTAACAGCGACACGGAGACGGATTGCTTCGCTCGCCCGCCAATCAGTGTGTTCACAATGACGCGCAGCACCGCAGGACCGATCGCAGTCAGCATGGCCGCGGCGATCACGAGGACCAGGACATTTGCCAGCCTGCATCTCACGGAAGGCGTTGCTGCCTTCCACAGCATGCGCAGTATTTCGCGAAGGCCGACTGTCGAATGTGGCGGTTGCATAGCCTGCAGCACAAAGGCCGAAGATTTGCCGTTCTCTCGAAAGGCTACGCATCCGATTTGCATCCGACAAGACAGTCTCGCTCATTCGTCATGGCGACCCAAGTTGGGCGACCGCAACCCATTGACCCGGCTCTCCTTGTGACCACTCAGGTCGCGTTTAGCGCGCCTCCATGAGTCGCATTATCTTGAATGGGAGCCGAGACCTGCGCATACGAACTCCCATTGACTAACGATGTTGTCGGCCGCAGGCTCACACTTGCCTTCGCGGAGAACGGCGCCGCTTCGCGCTCGGCGAGTGTCACATCAATTGAGGAGACGACCATGATTGTTGAACTCGGATCTGTGAAATCGAAGACAATGGGCCTGACGGTCGTGACGACCGAGTCCAGTTCCGCGCAGCCCGGACCTCAGCAGCCCTGATCAGGACCATTCCGCTCACTTAGGATGAGCTTTTGGGGCGTGCAGCATTGGCTGCACGCCCCATCTCTCTGAATGCGACAGGCAGGCACGTATGACGCCCCGGTATCTGCTCAGCCAGCACTCCTACATCTGCGTCGATCGTCACTTTTGCGTGATCCTCGATGCCGAGTGCGATTCCTACATTGCCTTACCGCGAATGACCATGGAGCACATGTCACCTTGCCTATCCGGCTGGCTTAGCCAAAGGGGATCGGGCCTCTCTGGGGCGCTCACGTCAGATCTCGACGAGATCGCACGACATCTCCTGAGGAGGGGGATACTGACCACCTCAACGCGCCACGGCAAGCCGGTACGTCCGGCGATCATCCCGCGCGCTCATGAAAGCCTCGGAGAGTCCGATACGAAGCTTCCCTGGCGCTCAACCATGCGATTTTCAGCAGCAGCTGCACGATCGCTCATCTGGGCCAGCAGGCGCCTCTCGCACCACGCCCTTCTATCTACAATCCGGACGATTGTCTTGTACCGGGATCATGACCACCGCTTCCAAGCGCGACCAGACATATCCCGCATAAGTGCCCTAATTGCGGCATTCAACTCCTGGCGGGGCTTCGCTTCCCGGCCAAATGCATGCCTCTACGACTCCCTAGCGGCTCTTCACTTCCTAACGCAGTACGAGATATTTCCATCGTTGATCTTTGGCGTAGTAGCCGAACCATTTCAGGCTCACTGCTGGCTCCAATACGATGGCCTTATACTGAACGATAGCCTTTCCCATGTGATCGACTACACACCGATCATGCTCGTATAACTCTATCCCCGTCATGTATCCGTTTATCGCACTCCTGTGGGACCCGACCGAAGCAGACGCCTCGGCCGCTGCCCAAAGACTGACCGCAACCATTCGCGAAGCCCTTCTGAACTACCGACCAGCTCTCGTCGCCGATGGCTTCGCCGTTCTGACGGATTCCCCGGCCGGAAACTCCATGCGTCTCTATCAACTGCAGGAGCAAGCCGGCGTAGTGCTTGGCCGCTTGTTTCCCATGGACATGGATCATTGCCATGCCAATTGGTCGTGGTCGCCCTCCATCTCGGATACGGCCGAAATCGTACGGAGTCAGGGGCAATGGCTCATACGCAATATGTGGGGGAGCTATATCGCGCTGATACGGAATTCTCGCAGCCTTGAAAGCTTTGTCATTCGAGACTGCTCCGGAAAGCTCCCCTGCTATCGACTGAAGCATTCGCGCGTCGATGTGATTTTCTCCGACCCGGCCGATCTGCAAGCCATCGGCCTTATTTCAAAGTCGCTCAATTGGAGGTATATACAGGCCTTTCTCTACGCCAGCCAGGTGCAGATTCGAGACACAGCACTCCAAAGTGTGACGGAGCTGCTGGCTGGCGATTGCTTTCATAGATCATCCGCGACCGTCTACTCGCAACACTCCGCCTGGAGTCCTCACTCAGTTTTCGCGCAGCCCTGCATTCGTGACTTCGATTACGCCGTCGATCAGGTACGCTCGGTCACGCTCGGCTGCATCGGAGCATGGGCATCCACCTACGACAGAATTCTTCACAGCCTCTCGGGCGGGCTCGATTCAACAGTCGTCCTGGCTTGCTTGAGCCGCAGCCAACGACCACCTCACGTTGTTTGTATAAATACATTCGGCGCCAGGAGTGCGGAAGACGAACGCTCGTTTGCACGACTGGCCGCCTCGTCCGCGAACGTAGAACTCCAGGAGATTCCGATTATCTCGGAACGGCTCGTGATAGATGATGCTCTCACCGACCTCCCTTTAACCGCCAAGCCGTCAATCCCGGGCACAATTGGCACGCTGGGCGTCGCGGCACTCAATGAACTAGGTCAACGCTTCGCCGCTGAGAGCATTTGGACTGGCCAGGGCGGCGATCACCTGTTTCTGCAGACACTACTGCCTCTTGCCCCGCTCGACTATGTTCACCTGCACGGATACCGCCCGGCGGTGTTGAAGTCGCTACGGGATGCCGCCCGGCTTTCCGGACTGGGCTACTGGCGCGCCCTGTCACTTCTTTGGAATGGACCCTTCGAGCACATAGCGCATACCGTCGACACAAGTCATGCTGCCAGGCACCCGTTTCTTGCGCCGGACCTAAGATCATGTCCCCCTGGAGAATATCTTGCACACCCATGGTGGAAGGCTCCTTCGCAATCCCTACCACCCGGCCGACGCATGCAGGTCACTGCGCTTTCGGAGGTGTTGAATCGTCATCGTCCCTTGCCCCGACTGCAAACGACCTATGAGCACCACCCTCTACTCTCTCAACCGCTGTTGGAGTTGTGCCTAAGAATTCCGTCTTACTTGCACCTCCACGGTGGGATAGACCGAGCTGTTGAGAGATCGGCGTTCGCAAATCTCATTCCGGACCGAATAGCTTCCCGACGTCAGAAAGGGCAAAGCACCTTTTCAATATTGGATACGCTTCACCGCAGCGACGGATACATTCGTGATCTGCTACTCGGGGGCGTTCTCAGCCACGAGGGCATTATCGATCGAGCGGCACTCGCCCCCTACTTGGAAGGGCACCGGCCACTCGAACTCCAGATCCTCTTTCCATTCCTTTCCTGTATAGCGGCTGAGCTATGGATCCGTAATTCCCTCAATCATCTATCAGCCATTCGGCCACCGGCCGCCCTCTCCGGCCACCGTCCACGGTCCTAGACCGAATAGACAACGTCGACATTGCTTCCCGTATAACATTCTCATCTTATCCCAACGACGATACTCTTTTCCCTTCGAAGGATCCGCACTGCGCTTGCCAAGGAGCCAATAGTTGAACCAGTCCAACGTTCGCTGCATGGACGCCGCCGCTGCGCGCGGATCCCAGAACAGGTGCGATTCATTTGGATAAAATACGAGATCATAGGGAATGCCCGCTTCTCGCAAGAATACGAGCCTTGCAAGCGCGGTAGTCGCACTCCCCGCCGCCGGTTGTTCGAGAAGCGGGCCGGCAAATGACGACGCACGAAAATCGGGCGAGAACTTTCGATAGGCTCTGATCACATCCGGATTGGAGCTGTAGGCGGACCCCCCGTAAAGCGACCGATATCCGTATTGGGCAGACACAATCCCATCCTCCCAGTACTCATCGGCGGTTGGACCTGACGCTCCGTCGTCGATGGATGCCACTCTAAAGAGCTTTGACTGGGTCATGGTGAACAGGCTTAGTGCAGCACCATCACTGTATCCAGCAATCCCAGTCTTTGCCGGATCGACCACCCCTGCCCGCACGAGACTCACCACAACGGCCTCCATGCTTGCCACCGGGCCCTTGATGACTCTCATTTCCCTCGTCCTCACAGCCGTTTCCGTGGTACGAACATGCCGAAATTGCCACGGAGTGCCCTGGGCCAGACTGGTCCATGGGGTATTTGCCTCAACTACCAAATATCCGCCTTCGGCCAGTGCCTGAACAGGAATCTCCCCCTGTATCATGCCTTGATCAGCGAATGTATTGATGGCGCCGTCGACATGGGTAACGACGATCAGCGGATACTTCCGTTCCGCGGAATAGTGCCGAGGATAGATGACGTATCCGTCGCTCTTCTGTCCATACTTGTTTGTCCAGTGTTCAAGCTTCACGTTCAAAGGAGTGATCCGCGCATACCTGGCATTTGGTCGCGCGACTGTCCTCATCGCCCCCGTTCTTCCATTGAGCACGACGAGCTCCGGCGCAAGCGTCTGACTCTGCCTTACGCAAACACCGATTCGCAGATCGTCTGTAAAATCACAGGGATTCAAGTTGTCCTTCACCTTGGCCCATGCTCGGCCTGCCCGAGACTGAGGCAAAGAAACCAAGCCGATGTGATGATGGTAAAGCGCGCTCAGGATTTGCCTTCCTGTCCCGGAGTCAATCCAGGTCCCACCCGGAAAGCTTTTCATCATTCCAACCATTGAATATGGCACACCCCCGAGATCCTTCGTCTTGGTACCAGTATCAGAATATTCCCACAGATGGTCAGCGCCGCGAAATTGCTTTACTTCGTAGTAGCGACCACTGTCTGCAGCTGGAACAGCCATAACCCACCAGGGCGAGTTCAGCGGCAGGGCTCGCTTGACTCCGGTCTTGGCATCCACGTACCACCGCGATATGGCGATGCGTCCAGATGGCGCTAGCGTATCCGTGGTGTACACAATGTGTCTGGAGTCGCGCATCCATAATGCCGAAGCCAAATCTCTTCGCAGATTGGCCTCTTCAAGAAACTGATCCGCTGGCACAAACGCAACCACATGACTCCCTTTCCCGTTTGCGCCCTGCACGTGCAGTTCAAATCCCACAAACTCCCCCGCGGGACGCCTTAGCGTAGAAAACGCCACATCCTTTTGATCATCGTATTCCACCCCGTCTTCGTCAAATGCCCGAACCTGGACGGGCGTGCGCAGTTTGAGCGTCGAATACCACAGCTCCGATCCATCGGGAGACCACTGATATGACCACACCCCGGCTCGACGCGGTCCCTGAACAGTGGGTATCACACCACCATACGCACCGACCATCGCCGTGCTCGACGACACGGCGACTGGGAACACTGTGCCGCTATCGCCGACGTCATACAGCTGCACACCATTGCCTATGTCCGCCAGAATTGTCCAGCGCTTGGCACCCGACCGTTGCGTCACATCCTTGATATATCTGGCTTCAAGCAAGCAGTTCGGGTGACCGGCGCCACTAAGTTCAACCTCGCATAATTCATACTTGACGCGGTCTGCCGCAACGGAAGGCTCTCGGAGCACATATGCAGCTTCTCCTTCTGATGAGGACACTGCAACAGATTGGATCTGCCGGACATCGACAATGTCCGCTATCGTCCAAGGTTTTCCAGTTGCAGATACGGCTCCGGCGAATCCGATAATGCCAATCGCGACGCTACGCACGCACGCTTTCGCGTATACGCTCACCTGTCCATACCCAGTCACCGGCACCAGCGCACGCGCCGGGCTCACTGAAACATCCACGAGACCCGCAATCTGACTTCCCGCCCGAATACATTCGCGTTTAGAGGATCGTAATGAACACCCGGGACAAACTGATCAAACTGCACATACGGGGGCGCACGATTGAAGACGTTCTCCACTGAGATGCCAACCTGAAGGCCACGAAGCTCTCTCGTCTGCGTCGGCTCAAACCCTACGGAAACATCCATCGTGGTCCACGAAGCCACGCGAGGCGTAGTCGGCTGGTAGGTATTCGCTTCAGATCCCACATAGTTCGCAAACCCACTTACCGTCCATGGCCCTGTCACCCACGAAACACCTCCGCGGGCGCTGATCTTTGGTGGCTCAAAGACTTTTCCGCTGATCTCGACTTCCGGTGCGCCCACAACTAACTTCTGGCGAAAGTCGAGAAAGGCAGCGTTCAAAAATGGCTCTACCTCGCCAAACCGGGTGCGCTCCCCGTACTTAAGTTCAACGGTTGCTCCAGACACATCCTGCGACGCGACATTCACATACCTAAGATTCACGACCGCAGGTACATTTGCTGGATCGATTGGCGCACCCACCAAGTTGACAACGTAGCTCGCCGAATCGATCAAGCTCTGAACATACTGGGCAGAAGGCGAACGCGTGACGAATGGCGCATTCAGCGGATCGGTAAGGGCGGTAAATGGATTCGCAAGCTGCCCTATACGATGATCGTAGACGATGTGCAAATACGTCACGGACCCACTCAGCCCCTGGACCGCCCCCGAACGATAATCTATGCCGGCTGTCCACGTATCGGCGGTTTCCGGCTTCAGTTCATTATTGCCGCCCGTAGTCTCCACAATATTGGAGGCTCCGGCTGCCGATAAGGCATCGGGAAGCCGGTAATAGAGAATCCCCTGCTGATTGTGCATTTCGAACAGTGACGGAGCCCGGAACGCTCTCCCCCATGTTCCTCGGAGAGTGACGACCCTAAAGGGTTTGTAAATGAGCCCCAGTTTAGGCACCGACACGTTGCCAAAATCCGAGTACCGCTCATAGCGTCCGCTCATATTGAGCATCAACGACCGGCGCCACGCCATAGCAGACGATCTGATCAGTGGAATGGCTAATTCTCCGTACATGTATTCGACCGTTCGACGCGCGCCGTGCAAATCCGAAACGCCTCCATCCGCGGCGTTGTACGCTTCGAGTCGGTATCCGGCGCCTATCGCCCCGCGGGAGATTCCGGAAGGCAGAGTCAGCACAGGACCGTTTGCGGTCACTTCAATCGACCTCGCTTGCCCTTCATAAGACAGCGCGGGCACTGGCCCGCCCGGCACCAACGCCGAAGTCGAAAGACTGCGTTGCTCGGAGTAATCTCCGACTGTCGACAGCCCCCACGAAAACGGCAGAGGAGCATTCAATCCTGCCGATGCTGCGTATTGGTGGACTGCCACCTCATTGCGCTCGCTTGGGTAGAGCGGCCCGTCTGAAAACGCGTCGCGAACGATCCTGTACGTGTAAAGTCCGCGCGCGAATGCATCCACGTTGCCGAAGTTTTGGTGCCCGCTTACGAAGAACGAGTTCCGCGACATCCCAGGCGACGCGGTGGTCAAAGGCCCAGCAGAATTTGTCGCGTCTCGCTGAGAGGCGAGAATTGGGTTCTGCTTGTCGAATTCGTAATCGAATATGACGCCGCCGGCGCGCCAAGTCTTGCCGAACATTTGATTGAATTCTCGCTCCGTCCCGCCACCGTCGGAAGTTCCCCCACCTAATAGTGTCGTTTTGGCGCCGTTGAAATCACGACGAAGAACGATGTTGACCACGCCTGCGACCGCGTCTGATCCATATATCGCCGATGCGCCTCCGGTCAGCACGTCAATATGGTCGATGATAGGCAGCGGGATCAGGGAAATGTCGACGGAACCGAAAGGACCGTCTGTCGCAAGCCTCTGTCCGTCGACCAACGTCAGCGTCGAATCGGCGCCGAGGCCGAATAAATTCGGAGCGGGGCTGCCGGACGGAGACTGATTGGCGTTTGGTGTGGACCCAATGACGGTCTGTGGATTTGCGTTTCCAAAATTCTCCGGAAGACTCCTAATCAAGTCTCCGATAGTGCTATATCCGGACCGCTCAATGTCCTGGGATGTTATCTTTATTACCGGAGACGACGGGGGTTCCCCGGCAATATGGGTGCCGGTCACAGTGACTTCTCGTAATTCCACCGCCGTGGGCTCCGCGGCTCCGCCTGTTTGCATGTGTCTTCGAGGCTCCCCTTGCTTGGACTGCTGCGCCTCAATCGGTGGATCCCCTGACGACGCGTTCGCCTCAGAAGGAGAGTCACCACCGCTGCCGGATGTCGATTTGATCTGCACGGTGTCCCCGTGCTGCACGAAGTTCAGAGCGGTCCCTTTCAAGAGCTTGTCCAGGGCTTCTCTGACTGTATAGCTTCCTTTTAGATTGCTCGCGTGAGATCTACCGGCCAGCCTCCCTGCGACATCGAGCTGAACGCGCGCCTGCACCGCAAGTTGGACTAGCGCCGCTCGCAGCGTTTTCGCGTTAATGTCCAGGTTGACCACCTTATCCAGATCACCAGCAACGGCAGCGCGGCCGATCAAGATGGCCACCGCCCCGAGCAGTGCCACCCTGAGATCGAAGCGAGACGCTACGGACCTCCCACTAATGGGACTGCGACCGCGCACTAATTTCATGATACGTACCCCTTCTCTTTTAGCTGTCGATTGCGCGCAAACACCTTGGTTATTTTTGCGCGGTGTGTAGCAGGCAGCGCGAAACCGCTGGGAATGGATATCCCCTTCAGTTGGAGATTTCTGCTTTGCTACTCAGATTTTCGCAAATAAGACGGCTGTATGACTTCAAGCGGGAACCGGACATAAGACGTTGGTGCGACGAAATTCCCAGCCTTGGAGTTTTTCGACCGACGGCATCCGATAGTTAGGAACAGCTGCTTTGTTGTGGAAGACCGGCTGCTTGATTTGAGCGGCGCATACGAATACGCACGTCGCCGCCTCCTTCGCGCACGGTTACCGGCAAAATGCACTGCAAACTGTGCAGCCAATCTTGAGTCTCGTTCGTGAATACAACTCCACTTATTCGAAGTGATCCGGCCGATGAGCTCACAAAGATGTGCTTCGAAGAGTAGCGATTGACGGTTTCGACCACGTACCTGAGCGGCTGATCGTCAAATATTAGGCTCCCGCGAGTCCATGCAGTCGCAGTACGGATGTCCGTATGCTTCAGGCGGTCCAATGCACCGTTCTGATCAAACGTAAGTTGCTCGCCGCGAACTACACGAATTGGCACTGGACCCAACCGAAGAGCGGACGCCGGGAGGAGGTCGCGTGCGGTCCACCAAGGCAGCTGCTCAGCGACTTCGACCGAGCCCTGCGTGACCGTCACAACGACTCGATCGGCCTCCCGCGTCACCAGAAACGCGGTTCCGAGATCCTTGATGCTCCCTCGACCAGCAGAGACCACAAAGGGCCAGCGTGGGCTGTCTGCGACCTTGAACCACGCCTGCCCTTCGATGAGGTTCACCGAGCGACGGTGTGCAGTGAAGATCACCGACACCTTTGTGTGTCCGCCGAGAATGATGCTTGTGCCGTCGCGCAGCTGAATGTCCTTTGTCCCGCCAACCGGTGTTTTATAGATTTCGAGGCCGTGCGGCCCCTGATCCGAATGAAACCGCATCGGCCGGAGGACAAAAATCATCGCTACCGCGACGACCGCGACCGCGGCCGCGGCCGCGCCCGCGCGGCGCCACCGCCGCCAGTACGCCTTGAGTGAGTGCGGAGTTGCTCCGTCCTTCCGGGCCCGAACTGCGCGCCACTCGGCGATAGGCATGGAGAGATCATATTGATCTCTCCTTAGATCTGGTCTCCTGGGCCGGACTCGCATCCGATATTGATTGCGGTCCGCGATAAGCCGGCACATATCGTCGAACACCTGCCGGTTCGCCGCATCGGCATACCAGTCCTGCCACTTGCGGCCCACCGCGATCGTGAGTTCACTTTCGTCCGCTTCGCGTAAGGTGGTGTACCAGCCGAGCGCTTCGGTCCACCGCTCCATGCCCGTAGCGCCTTCTGCCTCACCCTGGCTCATTGCAGCATTCCGTTCGCATTGGCGGCATCAAGACACGTCTGCAGGTAGTCCAAGGCCCGTGCCACATGCTTCTTCGCCATTCGACCGCTGATCCGCATTTCCCGGCCGACTTGGTCGAAAGTCTTTCCCTGCAGTACATGGAGGACGAATGCCTCGAAGCACCTCGGCGGCAGGTCATCGATTGCCCTCTCCACGATTCCCAACCGCTCCCTTGCCTCCACGATCTCCTCGGCAGAGAATTCCTGCTTCTCGAGCTCCGGCAGCGCAGCGCGGGTAAAGCGGTCATGCAGCGCTTGATGTCGCCGCCGGTCAATCGCCAAGTTCACGGCGACCCGCCAGAGGTACCCGGCCAAGACACTGATCGTCCCCGGGCGTTCCAATGCCAGCATCTTTGCGTAAGCTTCCTGCACGATCTCTTTCGCATCTTCGACCGATCCGGTTCGCACTGCCACGAAGCGTACTAGGGCCGCGTGGTGATCCCGGGAAATCTCGGCGAGCGCTTGCGAATGAGCTGGATTCGGAGCCGGACTGCGTGGTCCGGCATCGGGCTCATTGTCAATTGCGGGTATAGCCTTGCGCCGGGTTGGGCCGCCGTCGCCAGCGCTCACGAGCAGGCCACCGCGACTTCACATTTAGACGAGCGGTTCGTCGGATGAGGAACCGGGGGCAAATGGCACCCGGTATCGCGCGAATGGCAAGGGAGGGGATGTACCATAGCTCTAAAGTCAATGACTGCCGCGTCAAACCCGGTCTTGGTGGAGTGCATTTTCTCCGGGCTTCCTGATCGCGCTCACCGACGACTCCGTTCTTTCCAACACTGAGATTCAGTATTTCATACGGATGTGCTGTTATTTCTTACTTACTGAAATTTTCCATCTGATCTCGCACGGTTTCGTCACCGAGGACTGGCACGCGTTCGCTTCTCACACCCCAACCGTGTGTTGCACGACGCATGCCAGAGCGTCTGGTCTATACTCATCGGCGCGCCTTAGCCCGACATAGGCACGACGAACCGGCTTGAATTTTTCCCATGGGTCTGGCACATGGGCTCTCTGTCCGCGCGACTGATGGCGCCAATGCAAACCAGATCCGGCGGCGCCTGTTGGCCCGCTCCCACCTCCGATTCCGCTGGCTTGCCCCCCCGGGCATCCCTAGAGTGCCGCGCACACTTGCGACGCCGAGTATGCGCTCGCATCAGCCAGGCGAATTTCGAGTGGCTGCTCCCGATCAAGCTACGGACGACCGATGGATCAGCCGCTCAGACTTTGCGCGTGCATGTTATCGCGGCGTGGCGACCGCCCCGCTGCGTGATGATGAGGTGGCGTTCGGCGCGTTATACGCGGCTGTTGAGGATGTGCCGCAGACGGGGCTACTCGCTCGAGGACGCGAGGGATCTCGTCCAGGAGGCTTATCTACGCTTCTTTGATTATCGGCGATCCACGAAGGTCAGGGACCCTGACTCCTTGCTGCGCCGCATTATCATCAATCTTTCCATCACGCGCTTTCATCGTGAACGGTCGAACCCGGTCACATTCGTCAGCATCGACAGGCTGGACAGACGGATCAGACTCGTGGATCCCGCGCCCGGGCCGGAGCGCACGCTGGCGGCCGAGCAGGAGCTCAACGCAGTCGCGAACCTCCTGAGCGCCGTGAGCCCTCGGACGTGTCAGATCTTCATTGCGCAGCGCGGCGGATACAGCTACGAGGAGATCGCCGCTGCATTCGCCGTCAAGCCACGCACAGTCGAGAAGCACGTGGCATCGGCAGCCCTCCTTTTGGAGGAGATGATGCCTGAAGGTTTCGATCGCTCCTGACGTGTGCCTCAGGACGCGCCCGAGGCGGCGCAAACTGCTCTCGACAACGGCCTCGCGAAGCGCGAGGATATCGCGCATTGGCAAACAACGATGCCACCATCCCGGCTCTCGTCCACACGTACGTGGAGTGTCCGCATTGCGGACGCATCCCGCGACCGACCGGAACTCTTCTGGTGCTCCCAGGTGCCGACAGCCCCGATCGTGCTCACTGTAACGTGACATGCAGTCGTTGCGGCTCGACGAAGGCGACGCTGTACCTCGAGCGGGAATTGATGTCCCCGCTACGCCACTGACAGGGAGGCTCTCGCGCCTCCGGGCTTATGTCCGCTGGGCTGTCGCGGGAATGTGCTCCTCGAACCAGCCGACCGTGCGCGCGGCGTAGTCCACCGTCGCGGGCCATTTGCGCACGCCGTGCCCTTCCTGCGGGTATGTCACCAGGGCCGACTTCACCCCGTTCTCGAGCAAGGCGTTGTGGAACTGCACGGCCTCTTCCGACGGCGTGCAGCGATCGAGCACGCCACAGGTGGACAGGGTGGGGGTCTTGGCCTGATGAGCGAAGTTGATCGGGCTGCGGTCGAAATACTTGCCGCCCGGGTTGGTGTAGGTGTCTTTGAGGAATAGCGACACGAAGTGCGGGATGTTGGAGATCAAGTGCTCCGTCACCTGGTTCGTCACCGGTGAGACGGCGACGGCGGCCCCGAAGCGCCGGTCCTGGGTGATCAGCCACGCCGTCATGTAGCCGCCGTAGCTGACGCCGGTCACGCCGAGCCGGGCGGGGTCGGCGAGGCCCCGTTTGACCAGATGATCGAGGCCGGACAGGTAGTCGTGGGTATCCGCTCCCCCCATGTCCCCGAGCACGGGCCGCACGAACGCCTGGCCGCGCCCGGTGCTGCCGCGGGGGTTGGGCAGGAACATCGCATAGCCGCGCTTGAGCAGCATCAGGGTGGCGATGCTGCGCCGTCCGAGCCAGTACGGCCGGTAATGCCACACCGGGCCGCCGTGCACGTTCAGGATGACCGGATGGGGCCCGCGGCCCACCGGCTTCAGGAGCAGCCCATGGATCTCCAGGCCATCCGGCGCCTGCCATTTCACGGTCTCGACGCCGCCGAGCACAGAGAGCGCCTCATGGGCGCCGGGATCGAAGGATTTGATGGTCTGGTAGCGCCCTCTCCGGATGATGGCGATCTCCGGTGGGCGCGTGAAGCCCTCGGCCACCAGCGCGCAATCGCCAGCCTCCCCGAAGCCTGCGACCGCGGTGTAGTAGCCGCCGGTCGTGATCTCCTCGCTCGCCCAGAGCTCCTCGAGCTGGCCAGACTGGGCATCATAGAGCGAGATGACCGTCTCGAAGCCCCGGTGCCCGGCGAGCAGCAGATGCCGGTCGGAGCGCCATTCCGTATGGGTGACGTCCACCCCCCGGGTCGCAAGGTTGCGAACCTCGCCGCTCTGGGTGTCGATCACCCTCAGATCCCCTGCCACGATCCAGCGGTCGCTGCAGAGCGCCTCGACCACGGCAATATGGCGGCCGGACGGGGAGGCGCTGGGCCAGCCCAGCT
Organism: Pseudomonadota bacterium; assembly: GCA_019352035.1. Lineage (GTDB taxonomy): Bacteria > Pseudomonadota > Gammaproteobacteria > Steroidobacterales > Steroidobacteraceae > 13-2-20CM-66-19. Next base: position 44,840 of record JABBNZ010000007.1, read on the forward strand.
GGTCCTGCGGGGTGTAAACGACGCGGCTCGCGCCGCCCTCGGTCTCGATGACGGTGAGGCGGGCGGAGTACCAGAGCCCCTCGCTGGGGCCCGGGGAGACGATGGCCGTGATGGCATCATTACCGCACCAGGCGGCCTCCCAGACGTTGCTGTCCGCCGGACTCACCTGGGAGACACGGTTCTCCTCGACCTCATAGACCCAGGCGCGACGCCAGCGGTAGGCCTCCTCCCCCGTATCGACGGTCGGCAGCCAAGCCGGAAGGTCCTTGGCAGCGGTCTTGGTCGTCGCGGCGCCCTGTGCGCCGGCGAGGTCCGCCCCGTGGCCGGCGACCCCGAGGAGAATCCGCCGTCCGCTCGCCGACCACTGCAGGTATTCCACCCAGCCCTCGACCGGCGGGGTGGCGCGGCACTCCCCGGTATCGGCATCGAGCAGGTAGAGCTGGAAATCCCCCGCCTTGCGCCGGTCGGAGAGGAAGGCGATCCGCCGGCCGTCGGGCGAGAGCTTCGGGGCCCGATCGGTGTTGGGCCCGAAGGTGAGAACCCGGGTGTCCCCGCTCGTCAGGTCGGTCAGGCCGATCCGCGAGACCGCCTCGTTGGCGGAGTCGATGAGGTTGACCGTGAAGACGGCCCGCTCGCCGTGGGCCGAGATTTCCCCCGCGTCGGCGATGAGACCGTTCCCGGGCCGGCGGAAGGTGCAATAGAGGGCCTCGGTCTCCCGATACAACGGGGTGTCACGAATGTCTCTTTGCATGAGATTTCCCCTTTGGTCTTTTTTTCCCAGAACCGGGAGAATGATCCCATCGCCGGTTGCCGTCCAGTGGCAGTGCGCGTTTTTGCTTCAGCCGGCCCCGTCGAACCGGGCGAGCGCGTAGTCCGCGGGATCGACTCCCGGGGAGCCTCCCGTCAGCAGATCCGACAGGAGTTGCCCCGACCCCGCCGCCATCGTCCACCCCAGGTGCCCGTGGCCGGTGTTGATCCAGAGGTTGCCGAGCGGTGTCGGGCCGATGATCGGCACCCCGTCGGCCGACATCGGGCGCAGCCCGCACCAGGGCTGCGCCTGCGCCCGCTCGAGCCCGGCCGCGGGCAGCACCTGTCGCACGAGCCTCAGGAGGTTGCGGATGCGGCTTTGCGGCAGCGACAGGTCGTAACCGGCGAATTCCGCGGTTCCCGCCACGCGGATGACTCCCTCGAGGGGCACGACCACGGCGTGAAAATCGTCGTCGCAGACAGGGAGCCGCAACGGCGGATCGAGCCGCGGATGCTCGAAAGTCAGCGAGTAGCCCTTGGCGGGCCTCACGGGCACCTCGAGCCCGAGCTCCTTCAAGAGAAGCGGGCTGTAGCTGCCCGCGGCGATGACATAACGGTCGGCGGTAAACCGCTCGCCCCCGCTGCGCACCGCCGTCACGCTGCCCTGTCGGACCTCGATGCCGGTGACCGGCGTGCGGAAGCGAAACTCCACACCGGCGCGGCGGGCGTGCTCCGCGAGACCCACGGTGAACCTGTAGGCGTCGCCGAGCTCATCGAAGGGGTAATGGATGCCGCCGGCGAGCCGGGTGCCGAGCGGCGCCAGCGCCGGCTCCATGGCCACGATCTCATCGGCCGTCAGGCCGCGCAGGATCAGGCCCTGCGCCCGCAGCACCTCCCCCCACTCGAGCGCCCGCTCCAGGGCCGCGCGGTCGCGAATGAGCCGCAGCGACCCCTGGGTGCCGCAGCCGTACTCGATCCGCGTCTCCCGGCGCAGCTCCCCCAGGACCTCGAGCGAGCGCAGCGCGAGCTTGAGGTTCTTGATCGAGTTGCGTTGGTAACGGTCCGGGGTCGAGTTGCGCAGAAAAGCCGCCCCCCAGCGCCCGAGATGCGGCAGGGCTTTCAGGCGCAGCTTCAGCGGCGAGTCGGAGCGGCCGATGGACGCCAACAGCACCCGCCAGCTCCCGGGCGCGTTCCAGGGCTCCGGCATGCTGGGCGTCAGGAGCGAGCCGTTGGCGAAGCTCGTCTCGCGCCCCGCCCCCTCCTGGCGGTCGAGGACGGTGACCTCCCAGCCGCGGCGGGCCAGGAAATACGCGGAGGTGGTGCCGATCAGGCCGCTGCCGATAATGAGCGCTTTCAACTGCGTTCCGGGCTTCCCATGGGGGAAGCGCAGCCTACCTCGGCCGCCGACACGCAGCCAAGGCGCTCGCTAGAGGCGGTGCCAGTAGGCGTTGCCGACGCAGGGCACCTGCCCGATCTTGGCTGCAATCAACGACAGGCGCCCTTCCGTGAGCCCCGTGACGTCGACACGGATGTACAACGTGCCTGTCGTTCCATGCTCCGCGACTACACGGCGCGGGACGACGTTGAGGGACTGGAAACAGTTTAAGACGCGGGCGAGCGCGCCCGGATCGGCATCAGCGCTGACGCGCAGGCAAAGCGCCTGTGTCGGGCCGTCTTCGGGCGCCTCTTGCAGGGCCAGTTCTTGGGTCATGGAATCGGATCCTCATGGCAATCTCACCTCGGTCGGACACGGACACCCCCGGCTTTCAGCGAAAGCCGGGCGGGTAATCGAGCCGATCTGGCGGCTGAGGACCATCATGCTTGCGATCGAGTATGCCCCAGCGCCCGGATGGAAGTCACCTGCCTGCCGCATTTCTCGATGAGCACGCAACCAAAAGCCATTGACTTTCCCGCGGCGCCGAAATGCGAGTTGGTAGCGCTACCGTCCTGATGCTGGTATCGTCCAAGTTGGATCGACCTCTCGGGCCAGCCGGGGAACGTGCCCCGAAAGCGAAAACCGTTGAAGAAGTCACTGCTGACCGTGGCCGCCGCGGTGCTCTGCGTTGCGGCTCTGCCCCGCGCACGGGCCGCCGCCGCGCCCAGCCCGCGGCCGATCCTCGCCACTGTCGATACGAGGCAGGTCAGCCGGCCGATCAGCCCTTACGAATACGGCATGTTCATCGAGCACATCGGCCCGCTCGTCTATCGCAGCCTCTGGTCCGAGATGCTCGATGACCGCAAGTTCTATTACGCCATCTCCTCCCGGGCCGCACCTGCCCCGGCAGGCCCGCGCTTCCTGCGGATGATGGCGCTGCGGCGCTGGCAGCCGGTGGGGCCCGATGCGCTCGTCACGATGGACACGCGCGATCCCTTCGTGGGCCTGCACAGCCCGCGCATCGAGCTCGGCGCCACGAGCGCGCACGGGATCCGCCAGTCCGGTCTCGCTCTCGTCAAAGGCAAGCGATACACGGGGTACATCTATCTGAAGGGGGGACCGGCAGCCCGGGTCAGCGTGACCCTCACCTGGGGACACGCGGCCCGCGACCGCGCAGCCGCTCAATTCTCCGGGCTCACGCACGGCTACGAGAGAGTCCCCTTCAGCTTCACCGCCGGCGCGGATACGGCGCGGGGCGCCCTCGAGATCACCGGTACCGGATCGGGCAGTTTCCACATCGGCACGGTCTCGCTCATGCCGGCGGACAACGTGGACGGCTTCCGGCCTGACACCATCGCCCTGCTGCGCCAGCTCCATTCCGGCTTCTGGCGCTTCCCCGGCGGCAACTTCACGGCCGATTTCAACTGGTACGAGGCGGTGGGCGATCGCGACACGCGCCCGCCCGTGCTCGATCACGCCTGGAACGCGGTCCAGTCGAACGACGTCGGGCTCGACGAGTTCATGACTCTGTGCCGGCTCCTCGGCGCCGCACCCTACATCACCGTCAACGCGGGATTCGGGGACGCGCACTCCGCCGCCCAGGAGGTCGAGTACATGAACGGCTCGACCGCGACGCCCCTCGGGGCGCTGCGGGCCCGCAACGGCCATCCGGCGCCCTATGACGTGAAGTTCTGGAACATCGGCAACGAGCCGTACGGCCCCTGGGAGCTCGGTCACACCGATCTGAAGGACTTCCTGGTGAAGTACGGGGAATTCGCGCGCGCCATGCGCCGGGTCGACCCCTCGATCGTCCTGCTGGCCCCGGCCGCGATGCCCGATGAGATGACCATCGAAGGGGTCGCCCGCGACCTGCACATCGCGAGCGATGAGGTGCCGTACTGCGCCGCCGCCGACTGGACCTGCGGCTACCTCGAGCACAGCTTCGGAGATTTCAACGGCATCACGGAGCATTGGTACGCGCGCGCGGGCATGCGCTTCGATCTGGCCCGCGGCCGCCAGGGACTTCGGATCGATCACATGGAGCCCGGCTACGTCCCGGCGAAGGAGAGCGTGCTGCAATGGGTGCGGGCGCCCTCGGATCGGGTGCGCCTCAAGGCCGAGGAGTGGCGGCATTACGAGGGGCGTTTCCCGGCGATGCGGCGCGGCAAGATCTTCATGTCGATCGACGAGTATGCCTACACGGGAGCACCGCCCGACCTTAAGCTCTCGCTCGCCTACGCCATGGTGCTCAACGAGATGCTGCGCCACACCAACTTCCTGCGAATGTCGGCCTTCACCATGGGCGTCTCGACGCTCGACTTCGACGCCACCGCCGCGACGTTGAATACCACGGGGCTCCTCTTCAAACTCTACGGGAAGCATCTCGGTGCGGGCCTGCTGCCGGTCAAGGTCACGGGCGACTCGCCGCAACCGCTCACCCGGTACCCGCTGCCCGTGGAGACGAATCCGCACGAGGCGGGCAGCGCGACGTACCCGCTCGATGTCATCGCCGCCGTCAGTCCCGACCGGAAGTACCTGACGGTGGACGTGGTCAACGCGACCGCCGCGGCGCAGTTGCTTTCGCTCGATGTGCGCGGCGCCAGGATCGCGGGCAGATCCCAGCTCTGGCAGATGACCGGTCCCACGCTCGAGTCGGCCAACCGTCTCGGCCAGAAGCCTCGAGTCCGCGTCCGGCGGATCGCAACGGCCGCGGCACCGACCCTATCGGTTCCACCACTCAGCATCGACATCTACCGCTTCCCGTTAACGTCTTCCCCTCCCCCAGGGGAGGAGGGTGCTGACGAAGGGCAGCGGCCCTGAGGCCGCGGTACTGGCGGCGAAAATCGAGTGATCGAGAGCAGCCGAGCCCGCCGCCGATGCGGCTGCGCCGCGCGCTGCCGCCGCTCTACACCCAGCCGCCGTCCACGATGTAGTGCTGGTTGGTGCAGGCGCTCGCCTCCTCCGAGGCGAGGAAGACGACGAAGCTCGCCACCTCGGCCGGCTCCAGCCTTCGCTTCAGGCACTGCCGGGCCATGATCTCGGCCTCCGACTCCGCGGTGACCCATTTCTCGAGCTGACGCTGCGTCATGATCCAGCCCGGCGCGACCGCGTTCACGCGTATCCCGTAGGCGCCGAAGTCGCGTGCGAGCGAGCGCGTCAGACCCAATACAGCGGACTTCGACGCCGTGTATCCCGCCATGCCGCCCTGCCCGATGATCCAGGAGATCGAGCCGAGGTTGATGATCGAGCCGCGCCCCGCCGCCTTCATGCCGGGGATCACGGCCTGGGCACAGAAGAACTGCTGCTTGAGGTTGACCGCGATGCGGCTGTCCCACACCGCCTCGGTGACCTCCTCGGTGGCATGGCGCTCATCGTGCGCGGCGTTGTTGACCAGCACCTGGATCGGTCCCAGGCGCTTGGCGGTCGCCGCCACGCAGCGCCGCAGCGCCGGGATGTCGGTGAGGTCGCAGGGCTCGAAGTGCACGGGCGTCCCCGCGGCCTGAAGCTCCCGCACCAGCGCGCGCGAGGGCTCCACGGCGATATCGATGAAGGCGACCTTCGCCTGCTGCGCCGCGAACCGGCGCACGATCGCCTCGCCGATCCCCGAGCCGCCGCCCGTGACCAGCACCACCTGTCCCTTCAAGTCAGGATAAATCGCCGCCATCTGCCTTCGCTCTCTCCGATTGATCGTGTGTTGAAGCGGTCTGCACTTCCACCGGCCTCTGCCCGGCCGCCGGCGCCTCGAAGCCGAAGAGGTCCCCCGCCAGAGGCTGCGCCGCGCGCTCTGCGGCCGTCATGCCCTTCCACGCGGTGGTGACGTAGGCCGTGCGGCGATCCGGGCCGCCGAAGGCGATCTTCGTGACCTGGGCGCACGGCAGGCGCACCGTCGCGAGAAGCTTGCCCTCGGGCGAATAGCGGCGCACGCCCCAACCGCCCCAGAGAGCGATCCAGACACAGCCCTCCTCGTCCACCGCCGTGCCATCGGGCCAGCCGGCGCCCTCCTCGATGCGCAAGAATACGCGCTTGCCGGTGAGCCTGTTCGGCTCCGGCCGGTCGAATGCGTAGACGGTCCGGTTGGCTGTGTCGGTGTGATAAAACACCCTGCCGTCGGGACTGAACGCCGGACCATTCGTAATGACATAGCCCTTATCGAGCATGACGCACTGTCCGTCCGCATCCAGACGGTACAAGGCGCCGCTCGGGGCGCTCTCGGCATCGTGCATGGAGCCGAACCACAGCGCCCCTTCTGGACTCACGCACGCGTCATTCAACCGGTTGGCGGGAAGATGGGGCTCCACGTGAGTCAGATGCACGAACTCGCAGGCCTGCGGGTCGAACCGATGCAGCCCCGTCCTGAGGCCGGCCACGAAGCCGCCGCCGCGCAGCGGCGCGAGAAACCCAGGCTGCTGCGGCGCCGCCCAGACATGGTGCTCGCCCTTGCCCGGATGCCACCGGTGGGCGCGCCGGCCCTTGATGTCGACGAACCAGAGCGCCGCCTCGCGCTCCACCCACACGGGACCTTCGCCGAGCTCGGCGCCGACCTTGCATACGTGCGTCGCATCCATGATCACGACCTCTTGGGACAGGACCTTCGCTTCAGGCGGCGAAGCATACCCGCATGCCTCTCAATTGTCCGAGTTAGCGACGCTCAGCGTCACGAGCGCCTCGAAGCGCTCCCCGGGCGCGAGGAGCCTGTTGCCGGTGACCGCCGCGGGGGCCGAGCGGTTGACCGCATTCGGCATCTGGCTCACCGGCTCGATGCAGAAGAAGTCCTTGTCCGGGGGACTGTAGATGTGCAGCCAGCGCAGCTCGCGGCTCGCCGTGAGCGTCAGGCGCAGGCGCTCCTCGGGCAGCAGGATCCGCGCCACGCCGTCCCAGCCGGTGTGGCAGTGATCGATGAGCTCCGGGCGCGCCAGCGCATCGCCGCGGCCCCACTGCCCGAACCGCGCCCCGCGCGCGAGCCGCACCGGCAGCAACTGCTCGTCCGTGAGCCACGCGCCCTCGAGGTGCGCCTCGAGGAGCGCCCCCCGTCCCTTGTGGAAGTAGGGGTGCCACCCCAGGCCCGCGGGCATCGGCGTCGAGTCGAGGTTCTCGAGCGTGAGGATCACCTCGAGACTGTCCGCGTGCAGTGTCAGCGTCTGCGTGGCGGCATAGTGCCAGGGCCAACTGTCGGGGGGGTGCTCGAAGGCGAGCACCGCGCAGTCGCGGGCGGCGGACTCGACTCGCCAGGGCCGCCGCCAGGCGTGGCCATGCAGCGGATGCGCCTGGCCGGGCGCATTGCGCTCGATCCGGACCTCGCGCCCGCCCGCCCGAAAGCGCCCGTCGGCGATGCGGTTGGCGAAGGGCACGAGCGCGAATGCCGCCGTCTCGAACGGATCGCGGGTCCCGGGCGGCGTCGGCCGCAGCACATCGCGCCCTCGATGGCGCAGCCTCGCCACGGCGGCGCCGAGATCGGGAAGCACCTCGAGTGTCAGCTCCCCGTCGGCGAGCGAGATCCTCTCGTGCGTCATTCCCTACCGCTGCGCCGGCTTCGACACAAGGCCGGCATCGGGCCCCTCGCGATGCCACAGCTCCTGGATCGACTCGAGCGGGCGCCCCTTGGTCTCCGGCACGAAGCGCATGACGAAGATCGCCGCGAGCAACGCGCAGATGCCATACACCCAATACGCGAAGCCGTGATTGAAGCGGGCGTTCAGGTAGCTGCTGCCGTCCATCACCGGGAAGGTCGAGGACACGATGAAGTTCATGATCCACTGCGCCGCGACCGCGATCGACATCGCCTTGCCGCGGATGGAGTTGGGGAAGATCTCCGACAGCATGACCCACACCACCGGTCCCCACGAGAACGAGAATCCGAGGATGTAGACGACGACAGCCGCGAGGGCGAGGTAGGAGGATCCGTTGCCCGCGGCGGCGCCGGCCGGGCCGGCCGTCGCGCTCACCAGGTGCCGGTCGAAGAGGAAGCCGAGAAAGATCATGGCGACCGCCATGATCAGGGCCCCGGCGATGAGCAGCGGCTTGCGCCCGATCCTATCGACGGTGAAAGTGGCGATCAGCGTGAAGACGGTCATGGTGACGCCGCTGTAGATCGCCGAATCCCAGAGCGCCTGCGTCGTCGAGGCGCCCATGTTCTCGAACATGTGCGGCGCGTAATAGAGCACGGCGTTGATGCCGACGATCTGCTGGAACACCGACAGCAGGATACCGACGACGAGCACCAGGGAGCCGAAGGTGAGGAGCGGACGGGTGTGCTGGACCAGCGTGGCCTTGATCTGCTGCAGGGTCGGCTGCGCCTGCGCCTCGCCCACCAGGCGCTTCAGCAGCGCCAGCGCCTCCGGGTCACGATCCTTCAGCACGAGGTAGCGCGGCGTCTCGGGCACCATCAGCATGAAGATGATGAGGAGCGCTGCCGGAATCGCGGCCGAGGCCAGCATGTACCGCCATGCAGTGGTCATGAGGTATGCGCGCGTGTGGCCCGCCTGGATCGCGTAGTTGACGAAGTAGACGAGCGTGATGCCAACGACGATGGCGATCTGCTGGAAGGTGACCAGCATGCCGCGCGAGGAAGGCGGGGCGACCTCCGCGATGTACATCGGCGCCAGCATCGAGGCCATGCCGATCGCCATGCCGCCGAGGACGCGATAGCCGAGGAAAGGCGCCAGTGCGTGATAGCCGGTGGCGCCGAAGATGCTCCAGAAGAACTCGGGATAGCCGGCCCCGATCGAGGAGACGAAGAAGAGCGCGCCGGCGATGAGCAGGCCCGCCCTGCGGCCGATCCGGGTCGAGAGGGGACCGGCGATCCCCGCCCCGATGACACAGCCGAGGAGCGCGATGGAGATCGCGAGGCCCGAGAGGAAGTTCGCATCGGCCTGCGCGAGATGCCGCGGCAGCACGAAGTTGTGGGTGATCGCGCCGGTCACGCCGGAAATCACGGCCGTGTCGTAACCGAACAGCAGCCCTCCCAAAGTCGCCGCGACCGTGAGCGCTGCCACGAGGCCCGGATTGCCCTTGCTGCTCATTACTGCCCCCATCTGTCTTGAGTTGATCGTCCGCTTCGCATTCTCGCACACCACTCATCCGCGGGCGGCTTTGCGCATCATCCGGGCTGCAGCAGGCCGCGGCCCGATTCTCGAGCGTGCCCAGCCGCACGCTCGAGATGCGCACGCGATCGCCCCGGCTCCCCCGAAGCGGTGCGCCTGAAGGAGGCGCTCCTGGCGGCCGGTTTGTGGTCGCAGTACCCGGAGGTAAGGCGCCGGGGCTGTCCGCCGCCCCGCTGCCAAGTGCCGCGCCGCGGTCCGTCAGCGCGGCGGGCAACCTCCTGGATCGTCACACCGCCGCGCAGCGGGCGCCGCGATTTGCGCTCGGGCTTCCCTCAATGGATCGCGAATGCCCGATAGGAGTGCGGCGCCAGGCGCACCACGAAGCTCCTCTCGCCGGCCTCCCCGGGCGCGGGGCCCGGCGTGATATCCGGTGAGGGCAGCACTGCCCCGCCTGACACCAGATCCACCAGCTTCGAGGCGCCCGCCTTCACGAAGATGCGCACCGTGGCCGGGCTCGCGCGGTAGGACTCCACGACGAGGGTATGGTTGTCGTAGGCGAAGAGGCTCACGCGCGCCGGAGCGTCGATGCGCAACGGAAATCTCGCGAGCAGATAGCCGCGCAGCTGATTGAGCACCGGCTCGGGCAGCTCATAGAGATCGCCCATGTTGGCCGGCACGTCGAGAACATAGAGCTCCCCGGGTCCGTACTGCGTGCCGAGCAGGATCGGCACCGCATTCGCCGCGGCCTCGGCGCGGATGAGCGGCCAGCTGTCGTTGGTGTAGAAATGGATCTGCGGGAAGATCACCGGACGGTTCCTCGCGCCCGGCACGTCGAGATCACCGCCCCCGTGGGGGCCGAAGGTCCCGTAGTAGTGGCGCGCCAGGATCGGCAGCCCGCCGTAGCTGATCTCGGCCACCTTCTCGATCCCCCGGTGCTTCAGGGCGTGCAGCAGGCCCGAGGTGATGATGACCTCCCCGCCCGCCTTGAGATTCCCCTCGATCTCCTTGACGATGTCCGGATCCTGCGCAGCCTCCTCGGTGAGGAGCGTCACCGGCGCATCCTTGGGGAAGCGCGGCGTCATGTCGATGGGGATGCCGATGTTGCCGAGGTAGTTCTGCAGGAAGTCCTCCTCGGAGGAGGACTGGTAGGGCTTGTAGCTCTCGATGCCGACCGGCCGGCCCAGCCTGCCTACGAAGGCATCGACCTGCGAGAGCGAATAGCCCGCCACCCGTGCCCAGCCGGGGACCGCCTCGGGGGTCGCCGCGGGGGCATGGAAGGACTTCACCATGGCGCTCCATTGAAAGCTCGAATGGTCCCCCGCCCACGGCCGCTCGCCCTCGATGGCCAGCGCCGGCGAGGCGAGCTGGGTCCAGCTGAAGAGGGTGATCTCGGGCGCCTTGGCGAACATCGTGTCCCAGAGCTGCTCCGCGTAGCGGTCGGCGTAGCGCGTGCCGAAGGTGTCGACCCAGCCGCCGCGATCGCCCCCGTGCGGGCGGATGTTGCTGTAGTAACGGAAGATCTCGTAGCTCTCGTACTGCTGCAGCAGCTGATAGGTCGCGACCGGATCGCGGGTCTCGGTGCCGGTGTAGATGGAGTCGAAGAGCTTCGGTCCCCGATCGAGGTCGAAGCCGAGCCCCTGGAAATGCTCGTACCAGTTCGGGTACTTGATAATCACCTTCACGCGCGGGTTCACCTTGCGCGCAGGTCCCAGGATCACGTGCTTCGCCACCCAGTCCATCTTGCGCAGCCGGTACTGCGTCCAGGTGAGGGAGCCCTTCTCGCGGATGTCGGCGCGGCTTCGCGTGTTGTAGAACGTGAAGTCATCGAGAATGACGGTGTTGAAGTGGCTCGCCGCCATCCGCACGGCGCGCTTGGCCATCGCGACATCCGCGGGCTTCGCGTAGTCGAAGCTCTCAAAGAGCCCGTGCACATCCGGGGCCGTGAGACAGATGCCCCCCTCGACCGTGATGCCGCGGGCCCTGAAGAAGCTCGCGATGCGATCGAGCGAGGCGGGATCGGCGAACACGCCGCCGCGGTAGTCCTCCAGATACACCTTGTTGAAGTGCACCTGGCTGAAGATGCGCTCGAACTGCTGCCGCAGCACCCTGGGGTCCGCGAGCTGGCGGGTGGACTGCACCGGGATGTAGACGGCGACGCTGAAATTCTTGTAGGGCCGTTGCGGCTGCGCGGCGAGCGCGGAGCCGGCGGCGAGCATTAGTGATACCGCCGCGATGATGCTGCGCAAGGTAAACCTGATCCCCATGACATCCTCCCCCTCGCCCGCGGCGCAGAGCCCGCACGCTCGTGAGCCTACGCGGAACGGCACCGCGATGGTAGCGCTATCTGCGGCGCCGACGCAAAGGGCGGATGCGCGCGCGCGATGTCGCCTCGCGCGAGACGGCGCGGACGGCGCAGCCACGCCTTCCCGTGACACTGCGTCATCTGCGTCGGATCGAGGCTCTTGCGCTGTCCGATGCCGGGCGACAAATCGCGAGACGCCACGACCTGCACGTGGCCGATGCAATCGACCCGTCGCCCGTGCTTCACCTCACGGCATTCGCGACGAAGAAACTGCCGCAGCTGCTTAAGCTGATGTCGGCAACCCGGCGGGCGCAGGTCGTAACCGCCTCGCCGGACGCATGATCGGCGGCTTGCACAGACCGGCCGCTCGCCTGCCTACCCCGGCTCGGATGATAGCGATATCATGACTGCTCCGCACAGGAGAACTTCTCATGCCCCATCGGACCCGGCCCGCGGTGCGCCGCGAGAACGGCCGCCACGCTCGTCAGGCCGCGGTCCCTCTGGCACTGCTGCTGGCCGCGATCTTCTGGCCGTTGGCTCCGCTGACCGCCCGCGCGCAAGGGTGGCACGGCGCGAACGCTCCGAGTGACGCCTCGGACGGTTACCGGCTGTGGCTTCGCTACGTGCCGATACACGGCGCGTGGCTCACGCGATATCGGGCGTCGGCCACCGAGATCGTCAGCCCTCAAGCGGTGTCAGCGGCGGGAGCCGCAGCAACCGTCGCGCCCTCGCTCTCCCCCACCCTGAGGGCGGCGCAATCGGAGCTTCTGCGCGGCCTGACGGGCATGTTGGGCAGTGCGCCTCGACGGGCCCGCGATGTGAGGCAGGACGGTGCGATCCTCTTCGGGACCCCGAGCTCCTCGCCTCGGATTTCGGCGCTGGGGCTCGATCTCTCAGGCGCCGGATCGCAAGGCTACGTGATCCGCACGGTCACCATTGCGGGCCACCGGGCCACGGTGATCGCGGCAAAGACCGATATCGGCGTGCTCTACGGCACATTCCGCTTCCTGCGGCTGCTTCAGATGCGCGAGCCGGTCGCGCACCTCGCCATCGCATCGCGCCCGAAGATCCGCCGCCGCATCCTCGATCACTGGGACAACTTGAACGGCACGGTGGAGCGGGGCTACGCCGGCGGCTCGATCTGGCAATGGCAGAGCCTGCCGCAGCACCTCTCGCCCCGCTACACCGACTACGCGCGCGCCTGCGCCTCGATCGGCATCAACGGCGCCGTGCTCAACAACGTCAACGCCAGTCCCTTCATCCTGACACCGCTTTATCTCAAGAAGGCCGCGGCGATCGCCTCCGTGCTGCGCACCTACGGCATCCGGGTGTACCTCTCCGTTCCGTTCAGCGAGCCGGTGACGCTCGGCAAGCTCGCGACGGCCAATCCCCTCGACCCTAAGGTGCGGGCCTGGTGGCGGGGCAAGGTCGATGAGATCTATCGGCAGATCCCGGACTTCGGCGGCATTCTCATGAAGGCCAACTCCGAGGGGCAGCCGGGACCGAAGGACTACGGCCTCACCCAGGCGCAGGGCGCGAACCTGCTCGCGCGCGCCCTCGCCCCGCACGGCGGTATCGTCATGTGGCGCGCCTTCGTCTACTCCACGAGCCCTCACTCCGAGGATCGCATCAAGCAGGCCTATGACATCTTCAAGCCGCTCGACGGCAAGTTCGCGGACAACGTGCTGGTGCAGGTGAAGAACGGGCCGCTCGATTTCCAGCCGCGCGAGCCCTTCCATCCGCTCTTCGGCGCGATGCCGCACACGAACCTGATGCTCGAGCTCCAGATCACGAAGGAATACCTCGGGCAAGAGACGAGCATCGTCTACCTGGGTCCGCTCTATGAGGAAGTCCTGCGCGCCGACACCTGGGCGAAGGGCCGCGGATCGACGGTGGCGCGGGTGATCGACGGCTCGCTCTACGGCGAGCGGCTGACCGCGATCGCAGGCGTCGCCAACATCGGCTCCGACCGCGACTGGTGCGGCTCGATCTTCAACCAGGCCAACTGGTACGTCTTCGGGCGCCTCGCCTGGAATCCCGATCTCCCGGCGCGCCGGATCGCCGGGGAGTGGGTCAGGATGACCTTCACCAACGACCCGCGGTTCGTGAAGCCCGTGGTGCGGATGATGATGGGATCGCGCGAGGCGGCTGTCGACTACATGACGCCGCTCGGGCTCGCGAGCCAGATGGCCCCCGGCACGCATTTCGGGCCGGGGCCGTGGGTGGCGCCCGGCAAGGGGCTGCCCCCGGACTGGAGCAGCACCTACTACAGCCGCGCCGATGCGCACGGGATCGGCTTCGACCGCACGGCAACCGGCAGCGATGCGATCGCGCAGTACTCACCTCACGTCGCGGCAAAATTCGCCGGCCTCAAGACCTGTCCCGAGGACTTGCTCCTCTGGTTCCATCATCTGCCCTGGAGTTATCGCCTGCGCTCGGGGCGCACCCTGTGGGATTCACTGGTGCTGCACTACCAGCGCGGCGTCGAGTGGGTAAAGCAGGCGCGGAAGACATGGAGAGGCCTTTCCCGCTACGTCGATCCGCAGCGCTACCGCATGACGGCGGACTTCCTCGCGATCCAACAGAAGGACGCCGAATGGTGGCGTGACGCGAGCATCGCCTACTTCCAGTCGATCGCGCATCTGCCGCTGCCCGCGGGGGTCAAAGCGCCCCCCGAGACGCTCGCGCACTACGAGGCCTTCTGTATTGCCTACGTCGAGAACTCCGCAAGCGCTCCGGCCTGTGCGCCCGCCGATGTCACGGTGCCCAAATGATCCTTCTCTACCAGTCCCACATCGAGCCGTCCTCCAGACGCGCGATCGGCAGCTGCTTCGCGCTGTAGGGAAAGCGCGCGGCGAGCTTCTCATCGAGGGTGACGCCGTGGCCCGGGCTCTCCCCGCAATGCAGCCGCCCGTCGCGAAAGACATAGTCGTGCGAAAAGACCTCCTCCGTCTGCCCGCTGTGGCGCATGTACTCCTGGATGCCGAAGTTCGGCACCCAGGTGTCGAAGTGCAGCGCCGCCCCCATCGTGACCGGCGAGAGATCCGTCGCGCCGTGAAAGCCGGTGCGCACCTGGTGCATGGCGGCGAAGTCGGCGATGCGGCGCACGTGCGTGATGCCCCCCGCGTGAACAATGGTCGAGCGGATGAAATCGATGAGCCGTCCCTCGATGAGCCGCTTGCAGTCCCAGATCGAGTTGAATACCTCGCCCACCGCGAGCGGCGTGACCGAGTGGCGGCGGATGAGCTCGAAGCCCTCCGGGTTGTCGGCCGGGGTCGCATCCTCCAGCCAGAAAAGCCGGTGCGGCTCGAGGTCGCGCGCCAGCCGGGCCGCCTCCACGGGCAGCAGCCGGTGATGGGCATCGTGCAGCAGCTCGAGGCCGCGGCCGTGATCGGCGCGCAGGCGCTCGAAGAGCTTCGGCACGATCTCGAGATAGGCCGGTGTCGACCATTCCGTCTCGAGCGGCAGCTCGCTCTCCGCCGGCTCGTACGCATCCTTCAGCCGCGAGACGCCGTAGGGCTTCTTCACTCCTGGAACGCCGCACTGGGCCCGCACCGCGCGATAGCCCATCGAGACGTACCGCCCCACTTCCGCGGTCGCCTCCTCGATGTCGCGGCCGTTGGCATGTCCGTACACCAGCACGCCATCGCGCGAGCGCCCGCCGAGCAGGCGATAGAGCGGCAGTCCCGCCATCTTCCCGAGGATGTCCCAGAGAGCCACATCGACCGCGGCGATGGCCGTCATGGTCACGGGCCCCCGCCGCCAGTAGGCGCCGCGGTAGAGGAACTGCCAGGTGTCCTCGATCCGTCCCGCATCGCGCCCGATCAGGTTGGGCACGACATGGTGCTCGAGGTAGGCTGCGACGGCGAGCTCCCGGCCGTTGAGCGTCGCATCGCCGAGGCCAAAGACGCCCGAGCGCGTCTCGATCCTGAGCGTCACGAAATTGCGGCCCGGACAGGTCACGATGAGGCGCGCCGCGGTAATCTCCCGCTCGCGGGCGGAGCCTTCCCGGCGGTCCGGCTCCGGGGCAGCCGCCGATTCAGGAGTCGACTGAGGATTGGCCATGAACAATAACTCCCATTGGGATTCCGCCGGCGCGTTGCATGCGGACCGCCTCTTTCCCGCGGATCCCGGCACGCGCGCCATCGCACGCCGACTCTACAACAGCATTCGCGCTCTGCCCATCATCAGCCCGCACGGTCATACCGACCCGCGGTGGTTCGCGGACGATGCGCCGTTCGCCGATCCGGTCTCGCTCCTCCTGACGCCGGATCACTACATCACGCGCATGCTCTACAGCCAGGGGCTGAGCCTGGAGGAGCTCGGCGTGGTCCCGCTCGCAGGCGCGCCCGCGGCCGCCTTCGACACGCGCGCCGCCTGGCGCCGGTTCGCGGCGCACTATCATCTCTTTCGCGGCACCCCGACCCGCCTCTGGCTCGACTGGGTGCTCGGCGCCGTGTTCGAAAGCGACATCCCGCTCGCGCCCGCGAACGCCGATCGCACGTACGAGCGGATCGCCGAGCGGCTCGCGCGGCCGGACTTCCGCCCGCGCGCGCTCTTCGAGCGTTTCGGGATCGAGGTGCTCGCCACCACCGAGTCGCCGCTCGATGCCCTCACCTCCCATGCCGCGATCCGCGCGAGCGGCTGGAAAGGGCGCATCATCAGCGCCTACCGGCCCGATCCGGTCATCGACCCGGATACGCCCGGGTTCGCGGCCAACCTCGCGCGCCTCGCCGAGCTCACCGGCGAGGACACGGGCTCCTGGGACGGCTACCTCGCCGCGCACCGCAAGCGCCGCGCGTTCTTCGCTCAGATGGGCGCGACGTCCACCGACCACGGCCATCCGAGCGCGAGAACCGCGGACCTGAGCGAGCGCGACGCGCAGGCTCTGTTCGAGCGCATCGTGCGCGCCGCGCGCAGCGGCGCGGCTGGCGGCGCGGATGCGGACGCGTTCCGCGCGCAGATGCTCACCGAGATGGCGCGGATGAGCCTCGATGACGGCCTCGTGATGCAGATCCATCCCGGCTCCTGGCGCAACTACAACCGCTCCCTCTTCCAGCGCTTCGGCCCCAACATCGGCGCCGACATCCCGATGGCGAGCGATTACGTGGGCGCGCTGCGCCCCCTGCTCGAGCGCTTCGGCAACGAGCGCGCGCTCACCCTCATCGTCTTCACGCTCGATGAGTCCGCCTACAGCCGGGAGCTCGCCCCGCTCGCCGGCCACTACCCTGCCCTGAAGCTCGGCCCGGCCTGGTGGTTTCACGACAGCCCCGAGGGCCTCATGCGCTTTCGCGAGCAGACCACGGAGAGCGCCGGCTTCTACAACACCGTCGGCTTCAATGACGACACCCGCGCATTCTTCTCGATTCCCGCCCGCCACGACGCCGCCCGGCGCATCGACTGCGCCTTCCTCGCCCGCCTGGTCGCCGAGCACCGCCTCCCCGAGGACGAAGCCGCACAGGTCGCGCACGAGCTCGCCTACACGCTGCCGAAACGAGCGTACAAGCTCTGAGGTCCGCTCACGGCTCCAATGCCGCTGCAGTGAGCCGGGGCGCGAGCAGCTGGATCACCCCGAGCGCCAGGAGATACATGCACCCGGCGACGGCGAAGAGCAGCGCGTAGCTCCCGGTGGCCTGCAGCAGATAGCCCACCGCGGTGGAGACCAGGGCGCCGGAAATCGCGCCGGCGAACCCGCCGAGCCCCACGACCGAGCCGACCGCCGCGCTCGGATAGAGGTCAGATACCGTGGTGAAGAGATTCGCCGACCAGCCCTGGTGGGCCGCGGCCGCCAGGCCGATGATCCCGACCGCGCCCCAGAGCGCGTGAATGCGCGGCGCGAGCACGATCGGCACGACCGCGAGCGCGCAGATCAGCATGGCGCTCTTGCGGGCCGCATTGACGCTCCATCCCATTCCGAGGAAGCGCCCCGCGATCCAGCCGCCCGCGATGCTGCCGGCATCCGCCATCACATAGACGACGACGAGCGGCGGCCCGAGCTCCATGAGGTCGAGGCCATAGCGGTGATGCAGGAATTTCGGCAGCCAGAAGAGCAGGAACCACCACACCGGATCGGTCAGGAACTTGCCGGCGGCGAACGCCCAGGTCTGCCGGTACCGCAAGAGGTGCAGCCAGCGCACGCGCGCCCGCGGCCGCGCCGGCGCGGCGGCCTCATCGCCCGCATCCCCGCGGATGTACTCGAGCTCACGCGCCGAGACCGCAGGATGCTCCCACGGCGGGCGATAGTAACGGAGCCACACGAGGAGCCAGAGCGCGCTCAACACGCTCGTCATCAGAAACCCGGAGCGCAGACCCCACCATGACACCGCCACCGGCACCGCCAGGGGCGCCAGCACCGCCCCGATGTTGGAGCCGGCATTGAACAGCCCCGTGGCGAGCGCCCGCTCCCGCCGCGGGAACCACTCCGCCACGGTCTTCACCGCCGCCGGGAAGTTGCCCGCCTCGCCCAGGCCCAGCGCGAAGCGGGCCGCCGCGAATGCGATCACCGTGCGTGCAAGCGCATGGCTCGCCGCCGCAAGGCTCCAAACGCCGATGAACAACGCATACCCGATGCGGGTGCCCAACCGATCGATCAGAGCGCCCGAGAACACCAATCCGATCGCGTAGGCGACCTGAAAGGACGTGACGATGTAGCCGTAGTCGACCTGCGTCCAGCCGAGCGCATGCCCGAGGGTGGGCGCGAGCACGCCGAGCACCTGCCGATCGATGTAGTTGAGCGTCGTCGCCCAGAAGAGCAGCGCGCAGATCCGCCAGCGGACGCTTCCCACCCGCACGCCGATCACCCCCGCGTTGATGTCCCCCGAAGCGATGAGCCCTCCGCCGCCCGCGGACCTGACCCGGACCGCCGATCATGAGATCGCCGCCGGGATTGTATATGATATCGGTACCAGTCCGGCGAAACGGCATCGGGCAGAGGGGGAAGATCTTGTCGCATCCCAGCATTTCAGGCGCCGTGGGGCGCCCGCGCGGCGCACCCGCCGCGCCATCCCTGCGCGCCGCCGCGCGGGCTCTTGCGCTGCTCCCGATCCTCGCCCTGGCGCTCGCAAGCCCGCGCGCCCGCGCCGCGAGCCGGCCGCTTTACCAGGATCCGCACGCGCCGGTCGAGGCGCGGGTGAGCGACCTCCTCTCCCGGATGACCCTTCAGGAGAAGATCGCGCAGCTCTCCTGCATCTGGCAGGACAAGGGCAAAGTCGAGGACGCGAACGGCAACTTCGATGCCGCGAAGGCGGCCCGCCTCTTCCCTTATGGCATCGGACAGGTGGCGAGGCCCAGCGACCGCGTGCCGCTCGAGACCAACGATCCCCTGAAGAACGTTTTTCGCGGCCCGGCTCAGACGGTGGCGTTCGTCAACGCCGTGCAGCACTACTCGATGGACGACACGCGTCTCGGGATTCCGACGCTCTTTCACGGCGAAGGGCTGCACGGCTACATGGCGCGCGGCGCCACGAGCTTCCCCCAGGCCATCGCGCTCGGCAGCACCTGGGACCCTGCGCTCATCACGAAGGTCTTCACCGTGGTCGCGCGCGAGGCGCGCGCCCGCGGCGTGCAGCTGCTCCTGACTCCGGTCATCAACCTCGGCCGCGACCCGCGCTGGGGTCGTATCGAGGAGACCTTCGGCGAGGATCCCTACCTCGTCACTCAGATGGGCGTGGCGGAGGTGCGGGGATTGCAGGGTCCTACCCTGCCCCTGGCGCCCGGCCATGTCTTCGCGACGCTGAAGCACATGGCCGGCTACGGGGTGCCGGAAGCCGGCAGCAACGTCGGCCCCGCTGAAATCACTCGCCGCACGCTGCTGCAGATGTACCTGCCGGCATTTCATGCGGCCATCCGGGAGGCGAACGCCCAGGTGGTGATGGCCTCGTACAACGAGATCGGCGGCATCCCCTCGACCGCCAACCGCTGGATGCTCACCGACCTGCTGCGGCATCAGTGGGGCTTCAAGGGCGTGGTGGTCAGCGACTACGAGGGCATCGAGCAGCTGATGTCCCTGCACCACGTCGCCGGCAACCTGACGGATGCGGCCGCCATGGCGCTCAAGGCGGGCGTGGACGATGACATGCCGGACGGAGAGGCGTTCTCGCACCTGCCGCAGGCGCTCGCGCAGGGCAAAGTCACGAACGCCGAGATCGACACCGCGGTGCGGCGGGTGCTGCGGCTGAAATTCCTCTCGGGGCTCTTCGAGCATCCGTACGCGAACGCGCGCTATGCGCGGAAGATCACCGATGACGCCCAAGCGCGGGCGCTCGCCCTGAGGGCGGCGCAGGAGAGCATCATTCTCCTCAAGAACGACGGCACGCTGCCGCTCGATGCGCATCGCATCAAGACGCTTGCCGTCATCGGACCCAACGCGGCCGTCGCGCGGCTCGGCGGCTACTCCAACGTGCCCGCCCACAGCGTCAGCATCCTCCAGGGTATCCGCACGCTGGCGGGTCACCGTGTCCGCGTGGTCTATGCGCGGGGCGTCAGGCTGGTGGAGCATGGCGATCAGTACACCGACCGGGTCGTGCTGCCCACGCGGGCGCAGAACCTGAAGCTGATCCGCCAGGCGGTGCGCGTCGCCCGCAACGCCGATGAGATCGTGCTCGCCATCGGCACCCGCGGCGCGCTCTGCCGCGAGGGCTGGTCGGACACGCACTTGGGCGATCGCGACAGCCTGAAGCTGATCGATCAGCAGCAGCGGCTGGCCGATGCGATGTTCGCGCTCGGCAAGCCCGTGGTGGTGGTGCTCATCAATGGCTGCCCGCTCGCGGTGAACGAGATCGAGCAGAAGGCCAATGCGCTCATCGAGGGCTGGTACCTGGGCCAGGAGGGCGGCACCGCGATGGCCGATGTCCTCTTCGGCAAGGCCGACCCCGGCGGCAAGCTCACCCTCACCATCCCGCGCTCCGTCGGCTTCGTGCCATACAACTACGATGAGAAGCCGAGCGCCCATCGCGGCTATCAGTTCGCGAACAACTCGCCCCTCTTCCCGTTCGGCTACGGTCTCTCCTACACCACGTTCGATGTCGGGCCGCCGGTGCTTTCAGCGTCGAGCATTCCAGCGCATGGTAACGTCACCGTCAGCGTCGATGTGCGCAATACCGGCAAGGTCGCGGGCGATGAGGTCGTACAGCTCTACCTCCATGAGCTCGTCACCTCCGTCACGCAGCCGACGAAGATCCTGCGCGGGTTCGAGCGGGTCTCGCTCGCCCCGGGCGCCTCGACCCAGGTGCATTTCGAGCTCGGCTGGCGCGACTTCGCCATCTGGGACCAGCACATGCATCAGGTGGTGGAGCCCGGCACCGTGGAGGTCATGTCGGGGGCCGATTCGGTGCATCTGAAGAGCGCGCCGCTCAAGATCACTCCCTGATCCGGCCCCGTGCATCGGGCGTGGCAGGGGCCGCTCTCTGCGGACCGCCGGGCCGTCATCGCCGCGGGCAGTTCTTTACTTGCGTCTCGTGCGTTCCTCGGCTCCCGCCGCGCCCTGAATTGACCTCGCGCTCTGATACCGCTACCATCGCGGCCGGATCATTCCACAGAGCTGGAGCCGCGCCTGTATCTCGGCATCGACATCGGCACCTCGAGTGTCAAGGCAGTGCTCCTGACGGGGCAAGGCGCCATCGCGGCCTCGGGCTCGGCGGCTCTCACGGTCAGCCGGCCGGCGCCGGGGTTCTCGGAGCAGGACCCGCAGGCCTGGTGGCAGGCGACGGTGCTCGCGGTCGCGGCCCTTCCCGCCGCCGATCGCGCCAAAGTGCGCGCGGTGGGGCTTGCCGGGCAGATGCACGGGGCGACCCTGCTCGATGCGCAAGAGCGGCCGTTGCGGCCGGCCATCCTCTGGAACGACGGCCGCTCCGCCGAGGAGTGCCTGGAGCTCGAGCGCCGGGAGCCCTCCTCCCGCGCCATCACCGGCAACATCATGATGCCGGGCTTCACCGCTCCGAAGCTCCTCTGGGTCGCCCGGCACGAGCCGGAAGTCTTCCGCCGCACCGCCTCGGTGCTGCTGCCGAAGGACTTCGTGCGGCTGCGCCTTACCGGTGAGAAGGTCAGCGACATGTCCGATGCCGCCGGGACGGGCTGGCTCGATGTCGGCCAGCGCGAGTGGTCGGATGCGATGCTGGCGGCGACGGATCTCAATCGCTCCCACATGCCGCGGCTCGTCGAGGGCTCGGATCCCTCTGGCACCGTGACTGCCGATGCCGCCGCTGAGCTCGGCATCCCGCGTGTCGTAGTCGCAGGCGGTGGCGGCGATAACGCTGCAAGCGCGGTCGGCCTTGGCGTCGTGCGCCCCGGGCAGGCATTCCTTTCGCTCGGAACATCGGGCGTCCTCTTCGTCGTCACGGACCGCTTCCGCCCGAATCCGGAGCGGGCCGCGCACGCCTTCTGCCACTGTCTGCCGGGCCGCTGGCATCAGATGTCGGTGATGCTGAGCGCCGCGAGCACGCTCGACTGGGTGGCGCAGCTCCTGGGCGCCACCGACCTGCCGCAGCTCGTCGCCGCCGCCGAAGCGCAGGGCTTGAGCCGCCATTCCACGCTCTTCCTTCCCTACCTCACGGGCGAGCGCACCCCGCACAACGACCCCAACAGCAGGGGTGTCTTCTTCGGCCTCCGGCCCGACACCACCGCGGCGGAGCTCGCCGGCGCGGTGCTCGAGGGCGTCGCATTCGCGTTCGCCGACGGGCTCGATGTGCTCACGGAGAAAAGCGACCAGGCGGACCAACCGGTGGACGACATCAGCGTCACCGGCGGCGGCGCACGGCTGCCCTATTGGGGGCGCCTCATCGCCGCCGCGCTGCGCCGGCCCCTCACCTACCGCGCGGGCGGTGAGGTTGGGGCGGCCCTGGGCGCCGCGCGCCTCGCGCGCCTGGCCGCGGGCGAGGGCAGCGAGGAGGAAGTCTGCGCGGCCCCGCCCGTGGAGCGGGTGGTGCAGCCTGACACGGCGCTCTCGGCGCTCCTCGCCAGCCGCCGCCGCACGTTCCAGCGGCTCTATCGGGATCTCAAGAATACGTTCGTGGAGTTTTGCTCATGACTCTTTTCTCCAGCATCGAGCCGGTCCGCTACGAGGGGCCGCAGACGGCGAGCGAGTTCGCCTACCGGGTTTACGACAAGGACCGCAAGGTCCTCGGCAAGCGCATGGAGGAGTGGCTGCGGTGCGCCGTCTGCTACTGGCACTCCTTCAACTGGCCGGGCCAGGACATCTTCGGCGGCGGCTCCCTGCCCCGTCCCTGGCTCGCCCCGAAGATCACCCAGGAGATGGCGGACGAGAAGCTCGAGGCGGCCTTCGATTTCTTCAGCCGCCTCGGCGTCCCCTACTTCACCTTCCACGACGTCGATGCGATGGCGACGGCGGCGACTCCCAAGGAGCACGAGCGGCACCTGAAGACGATCGTGGAGAAGATGCAGCGGAAGATGTCCGCCACCGGCATGAAGCTCCTCTGGGGCACGGCCAACCTCTTCAGCCACCCGCGTTATGCGGGCGGCGCGGCCACGAGCCCCGACCCGGACGTGTTCGCCTGGGCGGCCGCGCAGGTGCGGTTCTGCCTCGAGGCCACCCATCACCTGGGCGGTCAGAACTACGTGCTCTGGGGCGGGCGCGAGGGCTACGACTCCATCCTCAACACGGACCTGAAGCGCGAGCTCGATCACTACGGCCGCTTCCTCTCCATGGTCGTGGAGCACAAGCACCGCATCGGCTTCAAGGGCTCGATCCTGATCGAGCCGAAGCCCTTCGAGCCGACCAAGCACCAGTACGACCGCGACGTCGCCGCCGTGTTCGCCTTCCTGCAGAAGTACGGCCTCGCCGACGAAGTGCGCGTCAACATCGAGGTCAACCACGCCACCCTCGCGGGCCTCGACTTCGAGCACGAGGTGACCGCGGCGCGCGCCTATGGAATCTTCGGCTCCATCGACATCAACCGCGGCGATCCGCGCAACGGCTGGGACACCGACCAGTTCCCGAACAACGCGCAGGAGCTGGTGCCGGCATTCATCCAGCTCATCGAGGAGAAGGGCTTCGAGACCGGCGGCTTCAACTTCGACGCCAAGCTCAGGCGCCAATCGGTCGATCCGGCCGACCTCTACATGGCGCACATCGGCGGCATCGACACGCTGGCGCGGGCGCTCCTCGCGGCGGCCGACATCGTGACGGAGCGCAAGCTGGCGCGCCTGAGGCAGGAGCGCTATCAGCACTGGGACAGCGATCTCGGCGCGCGCATCGAGAGCGGCGCGATCGATCTGGCGACCCTCGCCGACCTGGCCGTGGAGAGAAACCTCGACCCGGCGCCGAAGTCAGGTCGCCAGGAGCTCGCCGAGAGTATCATCGCGAGGCACTGCCAGTACTAGTTGGAAGCGCTGGATCCGGGCTTCTGCCCGGCCCAGCGCGGCTTTGGGCAAAAGGCGTGGTTTTTGCCCAAAGCTCGCTCGCCCTGCGGCGGCGGGGCACGGCCGCGTGCCTGTCACACGGCCGCGCCGCTTCATGATTCGGGAGAGCATGTGCCAGTCGATCCCATCCGCAGCGTTGCCATCGTCGGCGGAGGGACCGCGGGATGGATGACCGCCGCGTCCCTGGCGCAGTTCTTCCCGCGGCTGCGGGGCTCGATCCGCCTCATCGAGTCGGCCGAGATCGGCACGGTCGGCGTCGGCGAGGCGACCATTCCGCCGATCATCGAGTTCCTGCGCACCCTGGGGCTCGATGAGAACGATGTCATCCGCCGCACGCAGGCGACCTTCAAGCTCGGGATCGAGTTCAAGGACTGGACCCGGAACGGCCACTCCTACATCCACCCGTTCGGACCGATCGGCACGCCCAAACGGGGCGTGCCGTTCGCCACCTACTGGCGCAAATGCCTGCAGGGCGGCACGGCCGCGCCGCTCGAGACGTACTCGCTGGCCGCGGTCGCGGCGCGGCAGGCGAGGTTCATGCGGCCGATCCGCCAGCCGGGCTCGCCGCTCGAGACGATCACCTACGCTCTGCACCTGGATGCGGGGCGCTTCGCGGCGTATCTGCGCGCCCACGCCGAGGCGCGCGGCGTGATTCGCACCGAGGGCAAGGTGCGCGGCGTCGCCCTGAAGGCCGAGAGCGGCTTCATCGAGTCGATCACCCTCGAGAGCGGCGAGCGGATCGAGGCCGACCTCTACATCGACTGCACGGGCTTTCGCGGCCTCCTGATCGAGGACGCGCTCCAGAGCGGCTACGAGGACTGGACGCGCTGGCTGCCGTGCGACCGGGCGGTGGCCGTCGCCTGCGAGCGAGCCGGCCCCCTCTCCTCCCACACCCTCGCCACCGCGCGCGAGGTCGGCTGGCAGTGGCGGATCCCGCTACAACACCGCGTGGGCAACGGATACGTCTACAGCAGCCAGCTCGTGAAGGATGATGAGGCGCGGGACCTGCTGCTCGCGAGCCTCGAGGGGCGGCCGCTGCGCGAGCCGCTGCAACTTAAATTCACGACCGGCAGGCGGCGCCTCTCATGGAACAGGAACTGCGTCGCCATCGGCCTCTCCGCCGGGTTCCTCGAGCCGCTCGAGTCGACCGGCATCCATCTCATCCAGCGCGGCATCTTCCTGCTCCTCGCCTTCTTTCCCGACCGCCACTTCAGGCAGCCTGACATCGACCGCTACAACCGCCAGCTCGCATTCGACTACGAGGGCGCGCGCGACTTCCTCATCGCGCACTACCGCCTGACGGAGCGTCCGGGGGAGTTCTGGCAGCATTGCCGCGATACCGACATGCCCGAGAGCCTGAAGGAGCGCCTGGAGCTCTTCCGCAGCCACGGGCGCATCCTGCGCGATGACCGCGAGATCTTCACGGTCCAGGGCTGGCAAGCGATCCTCGCCGGCCAGGACGTGCGGCCCGAGGGCTACGATCCCATGGCCGACAGCCTGAGCGGCGAGCAGGCGCAGCGGGCGATGGAGGAAGTCCGCCAGGTGATCGCGAATTGCGCCGCGGCCATGCCGCTGCATGAGGACTTCATCGCGCAGCACTGCGCGGCGCCCGTAGCCTGAACCGGCATCATCGGCGAGGCTGAGCGCCCGCGCAAAGCCGCTCCGCGCAGCTCAGACCAACCGCAGCATGTGCATGACGCGCGCACGGATGCGGGCGTAGTTCTCCGGCTTCAGCGGCCCCAGAAGCCCATGCTGCTCCTGCGGCAGATGCGCGAGCGGATGTCCCTGCGTGCGAAAGACGTAGTGATCGAAGAACGCCTTCCACGCCTGGCGCTCGGCGAGCGGCCGCTCCGCGATGGCGATCATGGCGAGCAGCATGCTCGTGTAGGGCGCATCGGGCCCCGCGCTGAAGGCATCCCACCAGTAGTTGACGAGCCCGTTGAGCGGCGCCATCGACTCCACCTTGTGCCACCAGAGCTTGGGCAGATAGAGCGCATCTCCCGCCTCGAGCTCCACCCTGAGCGCCTGCGCGCGGATCTGCTCGAAGAGCGGAAACTCGCCCTCCCGCGGGCCGTCCGCCGAGGCGGCGAGACTCACCGGAGCGCCCGCCATCGTGTTGTCGATGGGTCCCACGTAGAGCTTGCCGATGAGCTGCGGCGCGAACAGCGTGAATCGCCGCCGGCCCGCGATCACGCAAGCCAGGTTGTCGAAAGTGTCGTGATGGCAGGAGACATTGGAGCGGGTGCCGAGCCAGATGCGCGGGCTCACGCCCGGGCCGGGCAGCGGCATGGGATTGCCGGCGGCGAAGCCCGGCAAGGCATCGGCGGCCGGCACCGAGCCCACGTAGATCGAGGGCGCATCGGCTCGCTGCAGCGACTGCACGATCAGCTGCAGGGCATCCAGGAGCTTCATCATCCGCCGCTCGAAGTTGAATCCATCGAGACCCGGGCGGTAGTAGTACTTGCCGGCGATCGCCGGATCGCCGAGGTAGGCTTCCACCCGAGCGCCGACATCGAACGCCGACAGATAGTCCTTCAGCCGTGCCGGGGACCCCTGCCCCGCCTGCACCGCCGGCCAGTCGGCCACGAGGCCGCGCAGCACCACCGGCTCGCAGCCGGCGAGGATCTCCTCTTGAAAGCGCTCGCGGGGGAAGTCCCGGCCGGCGATCTCTTTGGGCGAGAGAGTCATGGGGTCACCGAGGAGACCGCCGGCGGGAGCGAGGGGGTCAAATTCAGCCGCGGGCGCGGGCCTGCATGCCCGCGAGGCCTTCGGTGCCCGCGAGGAGCCTCGCGTTTCGCTTGCGAGCCATGACCGGCACCTGCTTGAGTGAGCTGATCATGTAGTGGCAGAGCCGCAGGTAACCGCGCCGGAAGAGCTCGACCGCCGCCGCATCGGGCAGCGCGCTCAGCGTCTCCTGGTTGACGGTGTAGAGGCCTTCGCAGTTGATGATCTTGCCGTCGTCGAACTCGACCTCGATCTCCACCGGCTCGATGAGCTTCAGCTCCAGGAGCCGCGTGATGAAGTGGCGGGTCACCTCGATGCCGGGCTTCAAGTCCTGGAAGGCCCAGATGATGCTCTGCAGGTATCGCGTCGGCTGGCCCTGCTCCGTGAAGAGCGGCTTGCCGTCCTCGACACCGACACGCGGGTGATCGAGGTCGATCGCCACCTCCGGCCCGTGCGCGTAGAACGGCACGCGCTGCAAGCCCAGCGGACGGTAGAACTTGAGGTCGCGCCACTCCTCGAGGAAGAGATTCTCCCCGTCCTCGAAGCCGAGCATGGCGCCGCAGTGAAACTCGCCGGTCTCCCGGTCCTTCGCGAAGAGGATCGGGTAATGCACGAGGAGCTCGGGAAACTCGCTCACGATCACATGCGTGAAGCGCTGATTGTCGCCGTAGGCCGCAGACGCCCGCGCATCCACCTTGAGCGACTTGTGGGTGACCTTGTTCAGCGGAACGATCTGAGTCATGGAGCTCACCGGATGCCTGGCACTGACCTCAAACGGGCTGCAGTCCGTACTGGTAGATCTTCTCCAGCAGCTCGCGGTTCTTCGGCAGCCGCGCGCGCATCTCGCCCGTCAGGCGCTCATTCTCCTGCAGAAGGCGCGAGGCGGCCAGTGCGGTCTCGACGGTGTCCTCGGGCGCGGTCTGCGTCTCGAAGCCCATGCCGTAGAGCACGTACTGGTAGCTCGCCGCGGGGAAGACCTCCTCCAGGCGATCCAGCTCGTCGAAGAACCAGGGCGACTGGTACTTCCACAGCGCGAGCAGGTCGCGCAGCCGCTCCGGCACGGTCGCCGGATCGAGATTGTCGCGCCAGAAGGCGGTGTCCGTGCGCTTCGTGAGCACGTAGTGGAGCTTCAAGAAATCGACGATGCGGCCGAAGCGGTACATCGTCACGTCGTTGAAGCGCTTGGCGATGATGTCCATCACCTCGCGGCACGCCGGCATCTGCTCGGCGATGAGCTTGGCGGAGAGCTCGACCAGGACGATGGCCGAAGACTCGAGCGGCTCGAGGAATCCGCTGGCGAGGCCGACGGCCACGCAGTTGCCCTTCCAGAAGGTCTCGCGATGGCCGGCGCGGATCGGAATCTTGCGGACCGGCAGGTCTTTGTGCCGCGGCCCGATGTAGCGCAGCAGCGTCTCACGCGCCGCCTCCTCGCTCTGATGGCGGCTGGAATAGACGTACCCGACTCCGCGGCGCGTCGGCAGGCTGATGTCCCAGGTCCACCCGGCCTCCTGTGCCGTGGAGAGAGTCTGGGAGGCCATGGGCGCATCCGGGGTGTCGTACGGCACCTGCACGGCAAGCGCGGTATCGCAGAAGAGGACATCGCCGCAGCCCTTGAATCCAACCCCGAGCGTCTTGTCGAGGAGCAGCGCCGAGAAGCCGCTGCAGTCGATGAAGAGGTCACCTGAGATCTCCCCGGCCTGTTTCGTGAGCACGCCCTCGATGTCGCCCGACTCGCGCTGATTGACCTCAACGATATCGGCGAGGATGTGGCGGACCCCCAGCCTCTCCGTGCAGTGCCGGGCGAGAAACGGCGCGAACTTGCCCGCATCCAGGTGGTAGGCGTAGTTCGCGAGCCCGCGGTACTCCCCATGGGTGATCGTCTTCGGGGCGAGGCCCTCGTCGCAGAGCCGCCCCTGCGGAGTCACGAAATCGCAAAAGCTGCGCCCCGCCCCCTCGCGCAGCCAGTGCGGCGCGAGGTTCACCTGCGAGAAGCCCTGCGGGACCATCAATGGATGATAGTAGGCATCATCCGCCGCCCCGGTCGTCCAGCCGGAGAACTTCCCTCCCTGCTTGAACGAGGCATCGCACTCCTTGAAGAAAGCCGTCTCCGACACGCCGATGCGCTCCAGCGAGGAGCGCATCGTCGGCCACGTCCCCTCCCCGACGCCGATGATCTTGATGTCCGGAGACTCGATCAGCGTCACCGAGAGGCCGCCCGCCTTCATCCGAGCCTGATGGCGGGCGGCGATGATGCCCGCGGTGAGCCACCCGGCGGTTCCTCCGCCGACGATGACGACCGCTTTGACGGGTTGATCCACTTCAGAAGCTTAACCGAATCCCCGTCTGGAACTCCCTGCCGTAGTTGATCAGGTTCAGCGTCTGATTGCTGAACCGGCCGTAGGTGTGCTGCGTCTGGTCCGCGAGGTTCAGCGCCTCGAAATAGCCCTGCAGGTAGTGCGTGAAGTCGTACTGCGCGCTGAAATCCAGCTCCGTGAACGGCGACTGGTAAACCGGCTCGTTGCCGAAGGCGGCACCGCCCTGCTCCTGCCCGAGCAGCAGCAGCTGGGTCCCCTGCCACTGCGTCGCCAGCGTCGCCTGCAGCCCCTTGTGCTGGTAGAAGAGGAGCAGGTTGGCCGAGTTGCCGATACCCGTGAGCGCGAACTGATTCGAGGTGGTGCTGTAGTTGTTGAAGTTCGCGTTCGAGTGCGCGTACGTCGCGTTGATCTGGAAACCGAAGCCGTACGGCAGCGCCTGCTGCCAGATGATCTCGACCCCGTGCACCGTGGCCGAGAGCGCGTTGGTAAAGGTGCTCTCCGAGAACACCGCCGGCTGCCCGGAGCTGTTCGAGAGCGGCCCGCCCGTCACGGGATTGACGGCCGGCGCCGGATCGGTGACGCCCGGGACGGTGACCTTCTGCACGCTCGAGGTCGGGAAGTTCTTCACGTCCTTCACGAATACGTTCGCGGTGACATAGCTGTCGGACCCGTAGTACCACTCCGCGCCCACGTCGAAGTTGTTCGACAGGTACGGCAGCAGGTTCGGGTTGTTGCCCGTGGCGCCGAGCGCGTTGACGCGTCCGCCGTATGAGGTGTTCGGGATGATCTGCGAGTCCGGCGGCGCCGACTCCGTCCTGGAGTAGTCGAACCTCACGTCGAACTGACGGGTGATCAGGAGCTTCAGGTCGAGCGACGGCAACAGCTCATTGTAGGAGTTGGTCTTGGTCGTCCAGGTCTGGGGGCCAAGGACGAAGGAATATGCCGTCGGATCGCCGGCCCCGCTCCAGAGAATCGCGGTGAGCGGGGACGCCAGCCCCGAGATCGTCACGTCGGTCCTCTGCCAGCGCAGTCCGGCGCCCACCTTCAGCGTCATTGCGCCGACCGGTACGTTCTGAACCGCCGTGACGAACGGCGCGTAGTTCGTGGTGGCCACATGCTGCACGGAGCCCGGGTTCAGCGCCAGCGCCGGATAGACTCCGTTCTGGTAGGCGGGATACCCATCCTTGACGGAGATTGCATTCTGATCGGCGTTGACCGGCTGATTGATCAGGTAGTTGAGCACCGTGTACGGGTTGTACGCCAGCAGGCTGCCCGGGAGGTTCCCCTGGCCGCTGTAGCCCGGCATCCAGGTTCCCACGCCGACCGGTGAGAACATCGAAGCCGGCAGGGAGACGCCGTCGGAGGCCTTCACCGCGCCGGCGGGCGGGCTCGTCTGGCTCGCGCAGGGAACGCCGGGGCTGCAGAAGTACGTGTAATTGCCGGAAGCCGGGCCGTAGCCGGACCAGAGCTCCCAGTAGTTGTTGGTGAAGGTATCCATCTGCTTGGTGTTCCAGTCCTCATCCGTGAACTGCGCGCCGAACTTCACCCGCGTGTCGTCGCGATGCCAGGTCGCATCGAGCTTCACGTTGTTGATCTGGTCCGTGTTCTGCTGCATCTGGATCGGCAGCACGTGCGAGCCGATGATGTAGGGATTGAGGCCGTTGTAGTTCGGCGATATGGTGGCGCCCGCCCCCGAGGCGACGGCATTGGGGCCGAGCGCGCTCCAGTACGGCAGCACGCTGCTGTTCGGATTGAGGACGAGGCCGCCGGTGTACTGATTGAGGTTGTCGCCGTAGCCCACATCGGCATCGATATCGGTGTAGGTTCCGTTGGGATTGTACTTCGATACCGACTGGTCGGCGTCCAGCTCCGCGGTCCAATCGTCATTCACATCCCACACGACGTTGATGCCCGGCGTATTGGTCGTGATGTACTGATTGGAGACGAACGAGTTGAAGTCCGTCGGGCCGGTATTGTTGAAGTTGACGATGGTGCCGTTGGAGTCGAGCGTGGCGCCGGGGAAGGCGCCGAACCAGGTGCTGCGCTGAAAGCGCGTGAGGTGCTCGGAGTCCGAGGAGTAGTTGTCGTCCAGGGTGACCAGCACGTTGTCCGTCGGATGCCACTGCACCGACACCCGCCCGTCCTTGCGCCGCGAGTCGGTGCGGTCCAGGTACATGGCCATGTCCTGGGGATACCAGACCGGCACGGCGGCGTAGCCCTTCGCTCCGGTGCCCACGGCCGCGCAGCCGGTGCTGCCGAAGTGCGTGGTGAAATTGGCGGCGAGCTGCGAGCACGGGAAGGAAGTATTGCCCTTCCACCCCACGATGTCCTGATGGTGACCCTCGATGTGGTCATCCAGGTAATCCGCGTCGATCAGGATGCCGAACTTGCCGTCATCGAAGGTGTCGGTCCACAGGCCGCCGAAGGAGGGCCGGAAGCCGCCATCCAGGGTGTGCACGTCATCCTGCACGAACGCCTTGACGTGCATCCCAGGAGTGTCGAAGGGATTGGGGAACTTGACGTTGACCGTGCCGCCGATGTTGCCCGAGGACAGGGCGAAGTCCGGCGTCTTGAGCACGTCGATCTCACCGACGTAATTGGCGCTGAAATCGCCGAAATTGAAGGTCTGGCCGTTGCCCGAGGCGATCGGCCGGCCCTCGATGAGGACGGTGTTGAAGGAGCCGCCGAAGCCCTGGATGTTCACGCCCTGCACCTGCCCGGTGCTGGTCGGGGCGCCGGCGGCGCTCGCATAGGAAAGGCTGCCGCGATTGACCGTCACGCCGGGGATGCGCGCCACGGCATCGCCGATGTTGGCGCTCGGAAAGTGGCCGATGTCCTCGGCGGAGATCGCATCGACGACGCCCATGGACATGCGCTTGATCTGCATGGCGCGCTGCAGCGATCCGCGGATACCGCGGACGACGATCTCCTGCAGCTGGTTGCCGCTGCCCCCGGCCGGAAGGGTCGGGGCCGACACGGAGTTTCCGTCCGCCGCGGCGGTGCTGTCGGCCGGGGCGCCGGCCGATGAGGTCTGCGCGAGCAATCCGGCGCCGTTCGCGGGAATGGTGAGGTTCGAGGCGAGCCTCACGGACTTGCTGCGCAGGGATTTCGCCTGCGCGGCGCTCGGCGCGGCCTTCGGCTTGGCGGAATCGGCGGCGCCGTTCGCGGCCGTCGCGCCGCGCGCATGCACGGCGCCGGCGATGGCCATCGAGCCCAGCGCCAGGCCGGAGAGGCCGAGTGTGCTGTACGGGAGGCGCAGCAGCGCGGGCGCGCGTTCTGCCTTGGCGGGGTTCTTCGGGACATTTCGCCTGGACTTACGGCTCATCGACATCTCCCCCTCAAAAAGAAATTTTGACGTTGCTAGAAAACAACAGCCGGCAGGGTCGCAGCACGGCCCGTACCTTGGATTGCAATTCGGAAGCCCCCTTGCGCCATGGTGCTATTCGTCTACCGGGTCAACATGGTAGCGCTACCTTAACGCGGATCGAGTATGTGCCTGTTCTTCGACCGATGTCAACTGCCGTTGCGCACCGCTGACGCTCCGGCTTTGCGCGCAGCGTTTTTCCGCCTTCGCCGTTCGGCGCTTACCTGTACAACAGCCGCTCGCCCGTAAACGACGCGGCTTCGGCGCGAGCTCTTACAGAGGGATGGTTGCGCGACCACGGACGGCGCTACCGCGGCGGGGGCGGGGCCGCCCAAGGACTCGGCACGTCTGCAGCAGCGGCCTCGTCTGCCCCGCAGGCGTTGTGCCAGAGCCACGGTGTCTCCGGCAGCGGCATTGACAGCGCTATCGTCAGCCTGCGCATGACGGTTTGCAAGATGACCGGTTAACCTGCGGGTCCGTGACAAGACCCGACCGGTGAGGGAGAGGACCTTAGATGGCAGGCGCCGCACTGGCGATTCGACTCCTCCGGGCGCTACCGCAGCGATCATGACGAGTGAGGCGCCGGCGCAGCTCCAATCCGCCCTGCGCGAGGCCTACGCGCTGCATCGGGCGGGACGGCTCGAGGAGGCACGCGCGCTCTGCGCGCGGGTGCTGCAGCTGCGGCCGCAGCAGACCGAGGCGCTGATCCTGTCGGGTATCATTGCCGCTCAAACGGGCGAGGCCGCGCGCGCCGTCGCGCTCTTCGATCAGGTGCTGCGGCTCGATTCGCGAAACCTCGCCGCCCACATCAACCGTGGCCATGCCCTGCGCGCCCTGAGCCAGCCGGCCGCCGCCATCGCCGGCTACGATGCGGCGATCGCGATCGCGCCCGGACACGCGGCGGCACACAACGGCAGGGGCAAGGCGTTGCTGGAGCTTCGCCAGTACGAGGCCGCGGTCTCGAGCCACGACCACGCCCTCGCGCTGCAGCCCGACTACGCCGCGGCGCACCTCGATCGCGCCATCGCGCTGCTCGGGATGATGCGTCACGAGGCCGCGCTCGAGAGCCTCGATCGGGTCATCGCGCTCGCGCCGCGCCACCCGGGCGCGTGGTATCTGCGCGGCAACGCGTTGTATTGCGGCGGGCGGCTCGAGGGGGCGCTCGAGAGTTACGATCGGGCGCTGGCCCTCGCGCCCGGCGATGCCCGCGCCTGGCACAACCGCGCCAATGCGCTTTTCATTCTGGGACGCGCGGCGGAGGCGGCGGCAAGCTATGACCGGGCAATCGCGCTCGACCCCGGCCTGAAATCCTCCTACGGCGAGCGCCTGCACGCCCGGATGCACATCGCCGACTGGCGCGACTTCGCGCCCGAAGTCGCGCGGCTCAAGGCGCTCATCGAGCGCGACGAGGCGGCCTCCAATCCGTTCACCCTCCTCGGCCTCTGCGGCTGCGCCCCCTTGCAGCGGCAGGCGGCGCGGACCTGGGTGCGGGAGCGCTGTCCGCCCAACGCCGCACTCGGGCCGATTCCCGCGCGCCCCCGGCGCGGGAAGCTCAAGATCGGCTACTTCTCCGCGGAATTCCACGGCCATGCCACCGCATCGCTCACCGCGGAGCTCTTCGAGATCCACGATCGCGCGCGCTTCGAGGTCATCGGGTTCTCCTTCGGTCCCGACACCCGGGATGAGATGCGCCAGCGGCTCGAGGCGGCGTTCGATCGCTTCCTCGACGTGCGGGCGCAGTCCGATGCCGATATCGCGCGGCTCGCGAGGAGCCTCGAGATCGACATCGCCGTGGATCTCGGCGGCTTCACGCGCGGCGGCCGGCCCGGGATATTCGCGCTGCGCGCCGCGCCCGTGCAGGTGAGCTATCTCGGCTACCTCGGCACGATGTCGGCCGAGTACATGGACTACCTCATCGCGGACGAGACGATCGTTCCCGAGACGCATCGGGATCATTATTCCGAGAAGATCGTCTACCTGCCGAGCTATCAGGTGAATGACTCGAAGCGGCACATCGCCGAGCGGCGATTCACGCGCGCGGAGTTGGGCCTGCCGCCCTCAGGGTTCGTGTTCTGCTGCTTCAACTCCACCTACAAGATCACGCCGCGGACATACGACACCTGGATGCGCATCCTCACGCGGGTCCCCGGCAGCGTCCTCCTGCTGCTCGGAGGCGGCGAGCCCCTCGAGAGCAACCTCAGGCGGGAAGCGCGTGCGCGGGGCGTCGATCCGCAAAGGATCGCCTTCGGCGGGCGGCTGCCGGCGCCCGAGTATCTCGCCCGCTATCGCGCGGCCGATCTCTTCCTCGACACCCTGCCCTACAACGCCGGCACGACGGCGAGCGATGCGCTCTGGGCGGGCTTGCCGGTCCTCACCTGCCGGGGCGAGGCCTTTGCCGGCCGGATCGGCGCGAGCCTGCTGCGCGCCGTCGGGCTCCCGGAGCTCATCGCCTCGACGCCCGAGGAATACGAGCGGCTCGCGATCGAGCTCGCCAGCGATCCTGCGGCGCTCACCGCCCTGCGAGCCAGGCTGGCCGGCGATCTTCGCTCGAGGCTATTGTTCGACACTCCCTCCTTCGCTCGCCATCTGGAAGCCGCCTACGCCGCCATGGCCGACCGCCACCACGCCGGGTTGGCTCCCCAGACGATCGCCTCGTCTCAGCTTGCGCCGCCGGCGCT
The DNA here is from genome assembly GCA_019352035.1 of Pseudomonadota bacterium. Taxonomy (GTDB): domain Bacteria; phylum Pseudomonadota; class Gammaproteobacteria; order Steroidobacterales; family Steroidobacteraceae; genus 13-2-20CM-66-19. Next base: position 79,760 of record JABBNZ010000007.1, read on the forward strand.
GTAAATCCAGATTGATGGGCTTGCGAGGCAGGCCGGTCGCTGACCGGCCAATTCGGGACGATCGTCATCGGCAGTCAGTTGACCACACAGCCGCCGTTGGCGGGACGCCTTGGAATCGCTACGACGATCGCACCCTGCGGCCTTCGGCCGCCACCGCGTGATCGGTACCGCCTTATTGACAGCGCTATCATCGCATGGGATTCTCCGGCGCCAGATGAAAACACCGTCAACCGGGGGCCTGGCGCTCGCTGCCGCGGCTCTCCTGCTCTCGCCGGCGGCCAGCCGCACCGCCACGGCCGCGCAGCCTGCGGTGGTGCACCCGCAGTTGTGGCCGCAGGTCCGCCCGCGGTTGCCGCCCGACCCGGCGCTCGAGCGTGAGGTGAATACGCTCCTCCATGAGATGACGCTCGGCCAGAAGGTCGGCCAGCTCATCCAGGGCGACATCACCGCTCTCACGCCCGCGGACCTGAGGCGCTACCCGCTCGGGGCGGTGCTCGACGGGGGCAACTCCAAGCCCGGCGGCACGCCGCTGGCGCCACCCTCCGCGTGGCTGGCGCTCGCCAATCGCTATTATCTTGCCTCCATGGCGGCCTCTCATGGCCCCCACCCCATCCCCGATCTCTGGGGCACGGATGCGGTGCACGGCAACAACGATGTCTACGGGGCGACGATCTTCCCGCAGAACATAGGGCTCGGCGCCGCCCACGACCCGGCGCTGATGCGCCTGATCGGACAGGCGACCGCCGAGGAGGTGCGCGCGGTCGGTCTCGACTGGACCTTCGGTCCGACGCTCGCAGTGGTAAGCGATGAGCGCTGGGGGCGGACCTACGAGAGCTACTCCCAGGACCCGGCGATCGTGCGCGAGTACGCGCGCGAGATCGTGTTGGGCCTGCAGGGACGCCCCGGCACGCCGCAGTTCCTCGATGCCGACCACGTGATCGCCACGCCGAAGCACTTCATCGGCGATGGGGGCACCCACGGCGTCGATCAGGGAGACAACACCGAGAGCGAGACGCGGCTGCGCGACATCGACGGCGCCGGCTACTCGGCGGCGATCCAGGCCGGCGCGCAGAGCATCATGGTCTCCTTCTCGAGCTGGCATGGCGTGAAGATGGTCGGCAACTACGGCCTGCTCACGCAGGTGCTGAAGGGCCGCTGGCACTTCGACGGCTTCACCGTCGGGGATTGGAACGCGCAAGGGCAGCTGCCCGGCTGCACCGATGCGAGCTGCCCGCAGGCGGTCAACGCCGGGCTCGACATGTTCATGGCGCCCACCGACTGGAAGGCGCTCTACGCCAACATGCTCGAGCAGGTCCGCTCCGGGCAGATACCGCGCTCGCGCCTGAACGATGCGGTGCGCCGGATCCTGCGAGTGAAGCTGCGCGACCGGCTCTTCACGGAGGGGCCGCCCGCCTCCCGGCCGCTCGCCGGGGACTTCAAGCTCCTCGGCTCGCCGCAACACCGCGCCATCGCGCGCCGCGCGGTGCGCGAGTCGCTGGTGCTGCTGAAGAACCAGAATCATCTGCTGCCGCTTCGCCCGGATGAGCGGGTACTGGTCGCCGGCGACGGCGCCAACGACATCCCGATGCAGTGTGGCGGCTGGACGCTCACCTGGCAGGGCACGGGCACGACCAACAGGGACTTTCCGCATGCGGAGTCGATCTGGCAAGGCATCGCCCAAGCGGTGCGCGCTGCGGGCGGCAAGGCCGAGCTCAACGTCGATGGGACCTTCGAGCACAAGCCCGCCGTCGCCATCGTGGTCTACGGTGAGAAGCCCTATGCGGAATTCGAAGGCGATGTTCCCAACCTCGCCTTCAGCCCCGGGAACGATAGGGACCTGAAGCTCCTGCAACGCCTGCGCGCGCAAGGCATACCCGTCGTGTCCGTATTCCTCTCGGGGCGACCGCTCTGGGTGAACCCGGAGCTCAACGCCTCCAACGCGTTCGTTGCCGCGTGGCTTCCCGGCTCCGAAGGTGGTGGCGTGGCCGACGTGCTCTTGCGCAAACCGGATGGCGCGATCCGCTACGGCTTCCGCGGCAAGCTGTCCTTCGCCTGGCCGCGTACCCCGATCCAGTTCGGCACCGACACGCCGGGCAAGCCGCTCTTCCCCGTCGGCTATGGCCTGCGCGATGGCAGCAATGGCAACTTACCGAAGCTACCGGAAGCGTCCGGCCTGCCGTCTGCCGCCACCGTGGACAACAACGTGTTCTTCACGGCCGGCCGGACCGGCTCCGGCTGGCACTGGGCGGTAGCTGACGATGCGGGGGCCACTGCGCTGCCCCGTGGGATCGGTGCGTCGTACAGCAAACGGCTGACGGTGACAACGACCGACAAGGCACGGCAGGAAGACGCCCGCCTGCTTCACTGGTCGGGCACTGGTCAGGCCACCGCGCAAATCACCGGCGCAACCGCCATCAACCTCACGCGTCAGACCAATGGCCAGATGGCTCTCGGATTCGATTACCGGGTCGAGGACGCTCCCAGCGCCCCGGTGACCGTAGGCATGGCCTGCGGGGCCTCCTGCGGCGGCACGGTAGCTATCACCCAGGCACTGCGCGCCGCGCCCCGCAACCGATGGCAACACCTCGACATCCCGCTCTCGTGCTTCGCCGCCGCCGGCGAGAACATGCGGCGCGTCGTGACGCCCTTCACCCTGCAGACCACTGGCAAGCTGACGCTCGGCCTCGCCAACATCCGCATTGAGTCGGGCGCCGCACATCCCCTGCCCTGTGGATGACGGATCCCGCTGTCGAAGACCTGCGAATGTTTGCCGCTCCCGCTCAATTGAGCAATATTAACTGCTCGTCTGAGCAGAGGAGCAGCCTATCCCATGAGCGACTCGGACCGGCCCCGCGGGCCGGATCGGCTGCGATGGAATGCCGTCCGAGAGTCGGCAGGCGACTGGGCGAGCTCCGAGCGCAGCTTGATCGCCGAGGTTCCCTCCGTGATCGTACCCGAGGAGGCCAACACATTGATCAATCCCCGACATCGCGATGCAATGCGATTACGCACCCGGAAGGTGCGTCGGTGGACGTACGACCCCAGACTCTCACGTCATCCCCGTGGCGCGCACTGAGGCGGCCCACCGGTTAGACTCCCTCTCATGGCCCGCAATCGTCCCCTCATCCGCCGTTCCACGCTGAATGGCCGGCAGGTGCTCACCCAGGGCCTGTCGCGGCGCACGTGGCGCGATCTCTATCACCTCTTCATGACCCTCAGCTGGCCGCGGCTCTTCCTGAGCTATGCCGGCTTCTTCGCGCTCTTCAATGTCCTCTTCGCGACGGCCTATCAGCTGCAGGCCGGGGATATCGCCAACCTCAATCCCGCCGGCTACTGGGGCCGGTTCTTCTTCAGCGTGGAGACGCTGGCGACGGTCGGCTACGGGGACATGCACCCGCAGACGGTCTACGCGCACCTCATCGCCTCGGTCGAGATCTTCACCGGGATGATGAGCCTCGCGCTCATCACCGGCATGATGTTCGCGCGTTTCTCGCGGCCGACCGCGCGCATCCTCTTCGCCACGCACGCGGTCATCCGCCAGTTCGACGGCAGGCAGACGCTCATGCTGCGCGCCGCCAACGAGCGGCAGAACGTCATCATGGAGGCATCGGCGCAGCTGCGCTTCATCCGCGACGAGCAGACGGTCGAAGGCTATCGGATCCGGCGCATCTACGACCTGCCGCTGCGCCGCAGCGAGCAACCCGTATTCCTCTTCGGCTGGAGCCTGATGCACCTCATCGACGAGGCGAGTCCCTTGGCCAGCGCCACCTTCGAGTCACTTCAGGCCACGAGGGCGTTCCTGCTCCTGACCATCGGCGGCATCGATGAGACGACCGGTCAGACGCTGATGTCGCGCCACGAATATCACGCTTCCGCGATCCGCTGGAACCATACCTTCGCGGATATCTTCACGTCGGGCGAGGACGGGATCGACCGCTTCGATTACTCGAAATTCCACGACGTCGAGCCGCTGCCGCAGCCGCCGAGCGAGGCCGCCGCCGAGCGGGCGGGCTGAGCCGCGCCAGCCGCTGTCCCCCGATGCGCTCCCCGAGGGTGTGGTTGCTCGCGAACCCGCCATAACCGGGCGTTTGGCGCAAATCCGCACGAAGACAGAGCCTTCCGACGGTGCTTCGTCGCTGCCGCGCTGTTAGCGTGCCTTCCCGGCGTCGTGACCGCGAACGCCCGCTCGAGGCCGAAGGCTTCGCAAATGGGTTCCCGCCCGGCTTGACGTGGTGAATAGTATTCACTAGAGTCCGCATGACCACTCTGCATCGCAACCGCAAGTGGAAGATTCAGGTCTTCGGGCGCGAACATGGAACACCCCACTTCCAAATCCAGCGAGATAGCGGTGAGACTCAAGATCACGGGCGTCGAAGCGCTGCCGCCGGCGCGGTTGCGGATTCAGTGGGCGAGCGGGGATCGGAGCACCGTCGAGGTTGGTGAGTATCTGCGGGCACCCGGGCACGAGCGATTGCGCGACCCGGCGCTCTTTTCCCGCGCTCGGGTGGAAGAATGGGGCCACGGCGTCGAGTGGCCCGAGGCCGACGTCGGGATCCCGGGCGAGGCGCTTTACCGCTTGTCGAAGGAGCAGAGCGGCAAGGCATATCCGACATCAGACTTCAATGCCTGGATGAAGCGCAACGCACTGTCTCTCGCCGCCGCATCCAAGGCCCTGCATCTGACACGCCGGACGATCATCTACTACAGCACCGGAGCCAAGCCCATTCCCATGTATATGGGGCTTGCCTGCAAAGGCTGGGAGGCCATGCAGCGGCCTCGCCGCAGCGCGGCGAAATCGAGTGCCCGGCCCGCCGAGCGGCGCAGCGGCTCGCGCTGATCGGTCCGCAGCCGCCGGGCTTTCCGCGCATCCTGGTAAAGCGAAGTCCCCGTCCGGCGCCCGCGCCGCGCTGAGCGCCTATTCGGGCCCTTCGCCCGTGAGGTGAGCCTTCGTGTCGCGGACGAGGAAGTCCACGACCGCCTGCATCGCCTCCCGAGCGCTCGCGCCGCCGGCGCGCGCCTGCTCGTACATCCTGATCTGCCGGTGCGCGCTCGTGCCGTGCAGGAGGATGGTGTCGAGATGCTCGAGCTCGCGCAGACACCCGAGCTCGGCGGCATCCTCGCGCACGAGCTCGATCAGCTCCCTCACCAGCTGCGGAAAGGCGACGAGCTGCCCGTGCGCGAGGTCGAGCAGCTCGCCCTCGACGCCGTAGCGCATGGCGCGCCAGCGGTTCTCGGCGATGAGCGTGTTGGGATAGATGCGCCAGGAGCGGTTCTCGAGCTTCAGGCGGTACAGCCGCCGCGCCAGCGAGACGATGAGCGCCGCGAGGCATGCCGCATCATCGATGCTGGTGCAGCTGTCCATCACCCGCACCTCGAGCGCCGGGTGGTGCGGGTTCGGGCGCACGTCCCACCACATCTTGCCCGCATCCTCGATCACCCCGTTGCGGATCAGCATGTCGAGATTGCGCTTGAGCTCCGCGAAGCTCGTAAACCGCTCCGGCAATCCGGTGCGCGGCAGGGAGTTGAAGAGCGTCATCCGAAACGACATGAGCCCCGTGCGCTCCCCCTCCCAGAAGGGCGAGGAGCACGAGAGCGCGAGCAGATGCGGCACGAAGTAGGACAGCTGGTTCATCAGATCGACGCGCAGGTCATCGTCGTCGATGCCGACGTGCACGTGCATGCCGCAGACCATGAGGCGCCGCGCCGCCCCCTGCATCTCGTTGGCCAGGGCGAAGTACTGCTCGCGCTCGGTCGTGATCTGCCGCGTCGATTTGGCGAAGGGGTGCGTGGAGGCGGCGATCGGGGCGCAGCCATGGCGGCCGGCCACCTCGCAGATGATGGCGCGCAGCCGGGCGAGATCCGCCCGGGCCTCGCGCACCGAGGCGCAGGGCCGTGTGCTCGCCTCGAGCTGACTGCGCAGGAAGCGCGGATTCACCTGGCCTGCCGAGCGGCGGGCGCACTCCTCGAGGAGCGGCGCGGGAGGATTCTCGTCGACATCGCGCGAGTCGAGGTTGACGAGCAGGTACTCTTCTTCGATGCCGACCGAGAAGGGCGGCGCGGCGCTGCTCATGACACACTCCGTTTCCCGGCGGCCCTATCGGGCCCGGTGGATGCGGCTCTCAAGGGACGGAGTGTACAACGGTTACAGCGAGAGCTTCTCGATCGGCTCGGGCCTGGCGAGGTAATAGCCCTGCGCGTAATCGATGCCGATGCGCTCGAGCTCATCGAGCACGGCCTGGGACTCCACACACTCCGCCACCGTCTCGATGCCGAGGGTGCGGCCGACCTTGCAGATGGCCTCGACCATGCTGCGGTCCACCGGATCGTCGGCGACGTGGCTGATGAACTGGCCGTCGATCTTCAGGTAGTCCACCGGCAGGGTCTTCAGGTACATGAAGGAGGAGAGCCCGGTGCCGAAGTCATCCAGCGCGAACTTGCAGCCGCGAGCCTTGAGCTCGCGCATGACGAAGGTCGCATTCGAGAGGTTCGTGACCGCCGCCGTCTCGGTGATCTCGAAGCACAGCGCCTGTGCGAGCGTGGCATCGCCCACGTGCTGCATCACGAAGTCGATGAATGACTGCTCGTTGAGCGAGGTGCCGGAGAGATTGACCGCGAGCAGCGGCAGGGCCACCCGCCCCTGGCGCTCGGCGGCGGCCCGTGCGGCCGTCCGCGGGCCGGCATTGACGGCTTCCTTGAGGTCCGCGCGGGCGGCCCAGTCCTTCAGCCGCTCGACGGCCCGCTGCACCACCCAGCGGTCGATGACCGACATGACGTTGTAGCGCTCGGCCGCCGGGATGAATTCCCCCGGGGCGATGAGGCGCCCGTCATCGTCGCGCAGGCGCACCGTCAGCTCGTGAAACGCCATCGCGCCGGCGCGGGCGATCGGGCGGATGGGCTGGAAGAAGAGCTCCAGGCGGTTCTCCTCCGCGGCGCGCGTCACGCGCGCGACCCAGTGCATCTCACGATGGCGGGGGTGGGAGATCCCGTCGGACTCGTAGAGGTGCACACGGTTGCGGCCCTCGTCCTTCGCCGCATAGCAAGCGATGTCGGCAGCGCTCATCACGTTGGCGACGCTTTCCGTCTCTGCCGTGATCTGCACGACGCCGACACTCGCGCCCACCGAGAGCGTCATGGCGCCCCAGACGAAACGGTAGTCGCGGATGGCCTGGCGGACACCCTCCGCGATGCGCGTCGACTGCTCAACCGTGCAGCCGTCCAGCAGCACTCCGAACTCATCACCGCCGAGCCGGGCGATCGTGTCGGACGCCCTTACCCGCGACTGCAAGAGTCCCGTGACATCGCGCAACAGCCGGTCGCCCGCCTGGTGGCCACAGGTGTCATTCACCACCTTGAACTGATCGAGATCGATGTAGAGGAGCGCGTAATTGCCCTCTCCGCGCTGCGCGCTCAGCACCGCCGCGTGCAGTCGGTTGTCGAACTCGCGGCGATTGATGAGGCCGGTCAGCGCATCGTGGCTCGCCTGGTAGGACAGCGCGCGCTTCAGCCGCCGCTCCTTGGTCACGTCGTGGAAGACGATGACGGCGCCGATCACCCGTCCCTGGCGGTCGCAGATGGGGGCCGCCGACTCCTGGATCGCGACTTCGTGGCCCGAGCGGGTGATGAGCACCGAGTGATCGGCCGGAGCGCTGGCCTCTGCGCCCCCCAGCACGCACAGGAGCGGGTTCTCGATCGGCTCGTGGGTGATCTCGTTGACGAGGCGCAGCACCTCGCCGATGGGGCGGCCGCGCGCCTCCTCGAGCGTCCAGGCGGTGAGGGTCTCGGCGACGGGATTGATGTACTCGATGCGTCCATCCGCATCGGTGCTGATGACCGCATCACCGATCGACTGCAAGGTCACTTGCGCCCGCTCCTTCTCGGCGAACACTGCCTGCTCGGCACGCTTGCGCTCCGTGATGTCGGCAATCGTCCCCTCGTAATACGTGATCCGGTTGGCTTCATCGCGGACGGCGCGTGCGTTCTCGAGAATGACGACCTGCTCTCCATCACGGCGGCGCATCAGGAATTCCGCGCTGCGAATCTCCCCCTCCGACTCCACTCGGCGGATGAATTCAGCCCGGTCAACCGGATTCCAGTAGAGCGTTGCAACGCTTGGCAGGGCGTACAGTTCCTCGGCGCTGTCATAGCCGAGGATGGCCACGAAGGCGGGGTTGACCGAGCGCAGCCGCCCGTCCCGGCCGCTCTGGTACACCCCCTCGATGATGGTCTCGAACAGGCCGCGGTATTTCGCCTCGCTCGCCCGCAGCGCTTCCTCGGCCAGGCGCCGCGCGATGGCGATGCCCGCGATCTGCGCCGCGTGATCCATGATGCGAAGCTCCCGCTGTCCCGGCAGGCCCGAGGCCGAGTGGAACACGCACAGGGAGCCGAGCACCCTGCCGTCGGCCGCCTTGATCGGCGTCGACCAGGCGGCATTCAGTCCCGCCCCCAGGGCATGGGCGCGCGGCTGCTCCCAGAACGGGTCGGTGCCGATGTCGGCCACCAGCACCTGGCGGCCCAGATACACCGAGGCCGCGCAGGAGCCGTTGCGGATGTCGACCGCGCAGTGCTCGAGAGCCGCCCGCAGCGCCGCCGGCATCCGCGGCGAGACGAGATAGGAGAATCCCGCCCCGTTGGCGGCCAGCACGGTGATCGAGCAGACGGTGCCGACGCCCACCGTCTCGATGAAGCGGGTGATGGAAGACAGGATGTCCGCGAGGGGCGCGCTGCCCGTCAGCTGCTCGAGCACGGCGCGCTCGGCCAGCGCGACGCGCTCGGTGAGCTCCGATTCCCGGGCGCGATACGCGAGCTCCGCCGCCTCATCGGCCATCAGGCGCATCGACTGCACGATGCCGCGCCGCTCGGCGTCCATCGCCTCGAACTGCACGCTCACGAGACCGAGCAGCAGCCCGTAGTCGGGGACCTCGAGCCCGGTCCGAAGCGCCGCCTCCCTCATGATGGCGCGCACCTGCGGGTGCAGATCATCCACCGGCAGCGCGAGCCCGGGCTGCGCCCGAACGAGCGTCGTCGTCGCCGTGGTGCTCGGCTGCGGATCCTCGGGCAACGGCACGGCTGTCTGCGCAGTTGACATAATTCAGGGTTACGGGCGGTCGGCCGCCGTCGGTGACGCCCGCTGCCCGGCGATCACGGGGATATTGAAATTCCACATGACCGTTTGGCTCGCAGACTCCACGGCCACCGCGGCCGTCAGCGTGAAGAGGCCCGCTCTGTCTGGCTTGACGATCACCGATCCAAAGATCGGCACGCCGCTCGCCGGCTTGATGGTGCTCATCGCCGGAACGTGACTCACGACCGTCAGCCCCCCGAGCGAGCCGAACGCCACCCGCAAGCCCTGCAGCCCGTGCGCCTGCGGGATCAGGGCGTATTTGATCTCATCGTCCTGGCCGACCACGGGCCGGTCCCGGATGCGGAACTTGAGGTTGACCGGCGGATCGCTGCGGCTCGGTCCCACGGCATCCACCATGCCGGCCAGCGCCTTCGCGACCGGCCGCTCCGGGGGGGCCAGATGGGCCTTGGGCGCCGCATCGGCGGCCGGCGCGGGATGTTGCGAGCCGCCGCAGCCGGCCAGCAGGCTCGCGGCCGCGAGGGCAAGCCCCCTGAGTCCCGCCCCGGCGAGGCGCCCGATACCGCCGGATGCCCCCCGGCGCCGCACCGAAATTATTCTGGTTGTCCGCATGTTGCGCACACAAGCAACTGATTCTGTGACAATAGCGCGGCAGGGGCCTGCCGCGCATCGGGACTTTTGGAATTTCGTGATCGGACGCAAGTGACCCCGATCACCTGGCGAGCAGCGGCGGCTCATCGATCGCCGCCATCTGCTCGCGCAGATCCCCGAGATGCCCCTCCCAATACCGCCCCTCGCCGAACCAGGGGAAGGCCCTCGGGAAGGCCGGGTCCGGCCAGCGGTGGCACACCCAGGCGGCGTGGTGCAGCATCCGCAGCCCCCGCAGGGGCTCGATGAGCAGCAGCTCGTGGAAATCGAGGTCGGCGAACTGCTGATAGCCGCTCGAGAGCGCCGCCCACTGCGCCTGCTGATCCTCGGGCGGCCCGGAGAGCAGCATCCAGAGGTCCTGGATGCGCGGGCCCAGCGCACAGTCGTCCAGATCGACGAAGATCGGCCCATGCTCGTTCCACAGCAGGTTGCCGAGATGGCAGTCCCCGTGCAGCCGCAGCCGACTGACCGGGCCGGCGTCATGGTAGGCGCGCCGGATACGCTCGAGAAGCTGGCCGCTCACCCGCTCGTACTGGTCCCGCAGCGCCTCGGGCAGCAGGTTCGAGCGCAGCACGAGCGATCGCGCCTCGGTCCCCAGCCGCTCGACACCGACCTCGGGCCGCCGCTCGAAGGAGCGCCTCGCCCCCACCTGATGGAGCCGGGCGAGGGCGCGGCCGAGCATCTGCCGAGCCTCGGGCGCATCGAGCTCCGGGGCGCAGCTGCGCAGATACGGAAAGGCGGCGAAGCGGAACTCCCGGTGCCGCAGCAGCGTCTGGCCCCCGATCGTCACCGGCGCCGCCACCTGCAGCTCGGCGGCGGCAAGCTCGGCGGCGAAGCGGTGTTCCTCGAGGATCTGCGCATCGCTCCAGCGCCCCGGACGGTAGAACTTGAGGACCAGCATCCCCTGGGCGTCGCCCAGCTGGTAGACCCGGTTCTCGTAGCTGTTCAGCGCGAAGAGGCGCCCGTCGGGCTCGAGTCCCGCGGAGCTCGCCGCATCGAGTACCCGCTCGGGCGAAAGCCCGGAGAAGGGCGTCTCCTCGGGAGCCAAAGGCGTCACGTGGCTGCTTCTGGTTTTGTTTATCATCGCCGGCCAGCTCTGGCTGTCACCCATTCCACCCCAACGTACTCCCATTTTGCATGAAACAGGCCACCATCCTCGTGACCGGCGGCGCCGGCTATATCGGCAGCCACGTCGTGCTTCAGCTTCGCGCCCGCGGCGAGCGGGTCATCATCCTCGATGACCTGTCGCGGGGCTTCCGCCAGGCCGCGCTCGACACTGCGCTCATCGTCGGGCAGGTGGGCGAGCGCGACACCGTGCTCAAGGTGCTGCGCGAGCACGGCGTCGACACCGTCATGCACTTTGCCGCCTATACGATCGTGCCGGAGTCGGTGCGCGAGCCGCTGAAGTACTACGGCAACAACACCTGCTCCACCCGCTCGCTGCTGCAATGCTGCGTCGAGACCGGCGTGAAGCACTTCGTATTCTCCTCCACGGCGGCGGTGTATGGGATGCCGCCGGAGGGCGTCGCGGCGGAGAGCACTCCCACCGCGCCGATCAACCCCTACGGGACCTCGAAGCTCATGTCGGAATGGATGCTGCGCGATGTCTCGGCCGCATCCCCTCTCAAGCACGTCGCCCTGCGCTATTTCAACGTGGCCGGCTCGGACTCCCAGAGCCGCATCGGCCAGGCCACGCCCAACGCCACGCTTTTGGTGAAGGTCGCCTGCGAGGTCGCGGTCGGCAAGCGCCCGCATCTCTCGATTTTCGGTACCGACTACCAGACGCCGGACGGGACGGGGGTTCGCGACTACATCCATGTGGAAGACCTGGCGACGGCCCATCTCAATGCGCTTGACTACCTGCGCGGCGGCGGCGGCTCCACCGTCCTCAACGTCGGCTACGGTCACGGTTACAGCGTCCGCGAGGTGCTCCAGAGCGTCGAGCGGGTATCGGGCCAGCGCCTGAAGGTGATCGAGGAGCCTCGCCGGGCCGGCGATCCCCCGGGTCTGGTGGCGCGCGCCGACCGCATCCGCCAGGAGCTCGGGTGGAAGCCGCGCCTGGATGACCTCGACACCATCGTGCGCACCGCCCTCGCATGGGAAAGGCGATTGCTCAAAGAGCCTTGGGCGTAGAATCCCTGAAAATGCAGTGGGTGCGCCCCAAGTCCCTGAGCGGCCTGATGCTCTTCGGCCTGATGCTTCTCGCACTGCCGCTCCTCGTTGCCATCATCACGGCCGCCCTGCAGATCCGGACCCTCACGACCACCGGCCAGAGGATCGTCATCGAGGGCGTCACGGCGGCGCGTGCCAGCCAGCAGCTCTTCAGCGAGATCGCCTCCCTGGAGCGCACCGCGCGCCTCTACGACGTCCTCAACGACTCCAAGCTCCTGGAGTCTTACGAGCAGGAGGACCAGTTGTTCTCCGCCACGCGTGCGAAGCTCTACATCAACGCCACCCCAAACACGCGTCATACGCTCGACCAGGTCTCTGCGGTGCAGCGCAGCATCCGAACCGCCATGCTGACTACACCTGCCAGCACCAGCGCGGCCGATCAAGCGGCGCTCACGAATCAGTTCCAGACGCTGAGCAGCCTCGTCGACAGGGTGGCGCAGCAGAGCAACCAGCAGATCGACGCCGAGGTCGCGGCGCTGCGGCACCAGACCGACCACGCGCGGGCGCGGCTCTTCTGGGAGACGGCGGGCCTGCTGCCGGTGACCCTCATCGAGATCATCATGCTGACCCTGGTCGTAGGCCGCCCGCTGCGGCAGATCGACCGCGCCATCAACGAGATCGGCCACGGCAGCATCAGCCATCCCATCACCGTCAAGGGCCCGCATGACCTCGAGCGCCTGGGCGCGCAGCTCGAGTGGCTGCGCCTGCGCCTCGTGGAAGTCGCCCAGGAGCGCAACCGGTTCCTGCGCCATATGTCCCACGAGCTGAAAACCCCTCTCGCCAACATCCGCGAGGGCACCGAGCTCCTCATGGATGGCGCCGTGGGCGAGCTCGACCCCGCCCAACGCGAGGTCACCGCCATCCTGCGCGACAACGGCATCAAGCTGCAGCGCATGATCGAGAATCTCCTCTCCTTCAGCGCCTGGCAGACCTCGAGTGTCGGCATCGAGTCGAGCGAGTTTCGCCTGCGGCCGGTGGTCAAGCAGGTCCTGGAGAATCAGCAGCTCACCCTCCTCTCCCAGCGCGTGCGACTCGACGTGCAGGTGCAGGACGTGACCCTCGTTGCCGACCGCGGCAAGATCCGCCTCATCCTCGAGAACCTGGTGTCGAATGCCGTCAAGTACTCCCCGAAGGGAGGCACCATTCACATCAAAGCGGCCACCGACGCCGGCTCCCTCGTCATCGACGTCGCCGACAACGGTCCCGGCATCTCCAAGGATGAGCGCGACCACGTGTTCGAGGCGTTCTACACCGGCCGCGCCGCCAAGAGCACGGCCGTCAAAGGCACCGGCATCGGGCTCTCCGTCGTGTTGGAATTCGTGGCCGCGCACGGCGGCACCGTGGAGATTGTCGATGGGGAATACCCCGGCGCGCACTTCCGCATCCGCATGCCGATCGGCCTCGCCCGCGACGGCCAGCCCGGCGAAGGCCCGCAGCCCAGGACCGAGGCCCATGCGGCGTAGCCTGCAGGGGGCGTTGGCCCTCACCGTGGGGCTGCTCGCGAGCGGCTGCACGACGGGCCTGCTCGCCCCGCGGCCGGCGCCGCCCTCCATGCCCGTCATTCATCGCCAGGCCGCCTCCTCCGAGGCGCTCGCGGAGGATTTCGCGGCACTGCGCAAGCTGATCGAGGCGGCGCCCCAGCAGCAGATGGAGATGGTCGGCACCGCCGAGGAAGCCTTCCACAAGACCCCCACCCCGACCCGTAAGCTGCGTCTCGCCCTGATCCTCGGCACCCCGAATCAGGCGGGCTCGGACCTGCCGCGCGCGCGGCAGATGCTGCAGGAGCTCGCGAGCGCCCCCAATTCCCCCCTCCTTCCCGGGGAGCGGGCGCTGGTCGCCCTGGAACTGCAGCAAATTGGCGACTATTTGACGTTGGAGCAGGAAAACCGCACGCTGCAGGCAGAGGCCGTACGCGCCGATCAGCTCTTCATCCTCAAGCACCGCCTCGATGGCGCCGCCGAGGAGAACGAAAGGCTGAAGAAGCAGCTCGCGGAGGCGCGGGCGAAGCTGGCCGCCATCGCCAACATCGAGAAGTCGCTCAATGAGCGCAAACCCGGACGACCCAAGTGACCCTGAACCCCGGAAGCGTACTGCCCGAACAGCGCAAGATGATGACGCCCCCGAGCACGCTCAGCCAGAGCGGACGGCGCAAAGCCCGCATCCTGGTCGTCGACGACGATCCGGGGCTGCTGCGCCTGCTCACCATCCGGCTGCGCGCGGAGAGCTATGACGTCGAGGCCGTCGAGAGCGGCGCCCAGGCGCTCGCCGCCTCCAGCCGCTTCCGGCCCGATCTGGTCATCACCGATCTGAAGATGGACCAGATGGACGGGATTGGCCTGCTCAAGGAGCTGCAGAACCGCTGGCCCGGGCTGAAGGTGATCATCCTCACCGCCCACGGCACCATCCCGGATGCCGTGCAGGCCACCCAGATGGGCGCCTTCGGCTTCCTGACCAAGCCGGTCGACAAGCAGGAGCTGCTCGATCAGGTGCAGAAGGCGCTGCGCATCTCCGGCTTCGGCGCCTCCGACGAGGACTGGCGCGCGGAGATCGTCACCCGCAGCGCCGTGATGGAGGAGAAGCTGGCGCAGGCCCACATGGTCGCGGGGACCGACGCGCGCGTGCTCATCACCGGCGAGAGCGGAACGGGCAAGGAGCTCCTCGCCCGCGCCATCCACCTGGCGAGCCCGCGCCGCAACCGGCCGTTCGTCGCCATCAACTGCAGCGCCATGGCGGAGAACCTGCTCGAGTCCGAGCTCTTCGGCCACGAGAAAGGCTCCTTCACCGGCGCCACGCGCGCGCACCGCGGCCTCTTCATGGCCGCCGACGGCGGCACGCTGATGCTGGATGAGATCGGCGACATGCCGATGCGCCTGCAGGTGAAGCTCCTGCGCGTACTGCAGGAGAACGTCATTCGTCCGGTCGGCAGCACCGACGCCCTGCCCGTCAACGTGCGCGTGATCTCCGCGACGCACCGCGACCTGCAGCTGCTGATGACCCAGGCCCAGTTCCGCGAGGACCTCTACTACCGGCTCAACGTGGTGCACATCGAGATGCCCCCGTTGAATCGCCGCCGTGAGGACATTCCGCTGCTGGTCGCCCACTTCATGGCGCAGATCGCGAAGGAGACCGGCCAGCGCAAGATCTACGCGCCCGAGGCCGTGGAGCTGCTCGCCACCGCCGACTGGCCCGGCAACATCCGCCAGCTGCAGAACGTCGTGCGCCAGAACGTCGCCCTCTCCCAGACGCCCATCATTCCCGTGGAGCTGGTGCAGCAATCCCTCGGCGGCTCCCCGGCTCGCCTGCCCTCCTTCGATGAGGCGCGGGACGAGTTCACCCGCAGCTACCTGTCGCAGATCCTGCAGATCACCGGCGGCAACGTGAGTCAGGCGGCGCGCCTCGCGAAGCGCAACCGGACGGACTTCTACAAGCTCCTCGCCCGGCATCAGTTGACGCCGGAAGAGTTCAAGCAGCGATAGCGGCGGTCTCGCCCAGGTAGCCCGCCGCGCGATACCACGCCGCCGTGCGCGCAATGCCCTCCGCTGGACTCACCCGGGGCGCATAGCCCAGGAGCTGCCGCGCCTTCGAGCAGTCGAACTCCCGATGATGCGTGAAGAAGGCCACGCGCCGCCGGTGCAGCGGCGGCTCGATGCGTAGCGGCACGCAGACCGATTCGCAGAGAATCCCCGCGGTCATGACCGGCCACAGCGGGACGCGCCAGCGGGGCGCTGCGACACCCACCGCATGGGCGATGTGCCCGACCAGCTCATTCAGCGTCGGGGCCTGCGGACCTGCCAGGATGAACACCTGACCGAGCGCCGCCTCGGATGTGCTAGTGAGGACGATGCCGTCGACGAGATCGTCGATGTGCACCATGTGCAGCTTCGGCCTGCCGCTGCCGATCATGACGAAAACGCCGCGGGCGACCGCGCGGTAGAGCTTGAGGAACCTGAGGTCCCCCTCGCCGTAGATCGGGCTCGGCCGCACGATCGTGACCCGCTGTCCGCGCCGCGCCGCCTCGTGCACGGCGAGCTCCCCCTCGAGCTTCGTACGCTGATAGATATCCCCCGGAGCGAAGCGGCAGGTCTCGCTCGCCGGCGGCTCGTGAATGTGCCCGTGCACGCCGACGGTCGAGCAGTGCACCACACGCTCGCAATCGAGGCGTCGGGCGGCCTCGAGCACGTTGCGGGTGCCGCCGATGTTGACGTCCCGATAGTGGCTGTCAGGGTGTCCCGCCGTGCGAAACACCGCGGCGATGTGGTGAATCTGGTCGCAGCCGCGCGCCGCCCCCATGACATCATCGAGAGAGGTCAGTTGCCCGACACGCACCTCGATGCCGTTGGCCATGAGCGATTCGGCCTTCGATGCATCCCGGACCAATGCGCGCACGCGCTCGCCTTTGGCAGCGAGCCGGCGGGCCAGGTTGCCCCCGGTGAAGCCGGTGGCGCCAGTGACGAGAATGGTGCGTGCCATGAGCAGTTCCGCCTAGTGTGAAGCGCTGGATCCGGGCCTCCCGCCCGGCTCGGGTAGACGTGTATCCAGGGGCAATGAGTGTCGAGACCGATCGGAGCAGGGATCGTGCCATGCCGCGTCCGCGGCTCTCCCGCCGCTACGCGGTCCTCAGCGTGCCGAGTCCCTCGAGCTCGAGGTAGGCCGCGCACACCTTGCTGCGGAAGGCCTCCACCGAATACCGCTCCTTGGCACGCCGGCGAGCCGCCGCTCCGAG
>JABBNZ010000040.1 GCA_019352035.1 Pseudomonadota bacterium
AGGAAAATCAACGGCGGCGCACCGAGTCCTTCGCATTACGGGGCGCTTTCGATTACCCGACACATGGCAAGCTTGCCATGTGTCCGCATCGGTCAGGAACACTTCCAGTCCCGCTCGCCGCTCGCGCGCGTAGTTCAGGGCGTTGATGAACGGCGTGGTCGGTCGCAGCCCATGCTCATCGAGCCGGCGGTCGATCCAGGCGAAGAACGCTTCAACGTGCGACTTGCTGTGGGCCAGGCGATGCAGGCGCTTGGCCTCTCCAGTGAGCGTGCCGTCACGGATCTCATCCTCGATGAGGTAGAGCGCGGCAATGCGACGCAGCCCCTCGCGCACGCCGTCGGGATCGGCCGCTTCGGCCTCGAAGATCTCTCTTCTGGCATGTGCCCAGCACAGCGCGTGGGTGATACCGACCTTCTTTGCGTAGCTCGCGTAGGCGGCGTAGCCATCGGTCAACAGCACCGAGTCGGACTTTGGGTCGGCACCGAGGGCGGCGTACACGTTCGCGCCTTCGCGCGAAGGGAAATAGGGGAAGCACACCTCGTTGTGCTCACCATAGACTGGCCAGAAGTAGGCCGTGCGCATCTTGCCGCGCTCGCTCCGACCGGCCTTGATCGGGGTCTCATCCATCGCCTTCACGCGACTCGCCCGGATCGAGGCGAACTGCGCGTCGTAGATCGGCTCGAGAAGCCCGATAGTCTGTTGTGTCAGCTGCGTCAGCCAGGGACGGCTCACCCGCACGCCCGCATCCTCGAGCCGCTGGTGCTGGCGATAGAGCGGCAGATGCCAGGCGAACTTGTCCACCAGAA
Source organism: Pseudomonadota bacterium (assembly GCA_019352035.1). GTDB lineage: Bacteria > Pseudomonadota > Gammaproteobacteria > Steroidobacterales > Steroidobacteraceae > 13-2-20CM-66-19. The sequence goes on from JABBNZ010000040.1 coordinate 807, forward strand.
GCCCTGCCAGGAAGCTCACATCCGCGCGGCTGCCCTCGATCACCCCTGCCGGGGCGGGCGGGCAATGAATCGTCTGCGTCTCGCGCCGCTTCACCACGGGGCGCACGTACTTGAGGATCACATAGCTGCCGGTGCGCTGCGCCAGGCGATGGGTGACCTTCTGGCCGATGACCTCGAACTCATCCGCCTCGATCCCCTCGGGCACGGGCAGCTCAATAGTCTCGACCGGCACGCGGCTCTCATCGAAGAACGGGGCGCTCTCAGCGTCCTCTGCCGCATCAAGCGGCGCAACGCGACGCGTGTGGGCCGCCACCGAGCGCTCCTTGGCGGGCGCTTCCTGCTCGGGCGGGGTCAGGACATCCCCGAGGGGCAGCTGCTGGCCGCTCTCAAGCACGCGCAGCCGCTCGCACTTCGTGCCGAAGAGATTGCGCTCGAACCACTCGAGCCGATGTTGCAACGACTCGATGGTGGCCGTGAGCGACTGAACGAGGGCGATGAGCTGTGAGGCGCTGAAGGAGGCCATCTCAGCCTCACTCGGGACCGTCGTGCGCGCCGTCTGTTGCATTGCGCAACTCTAGCAGAGCGGGTCTGTTTGAAGAAGATTTTGAACGAGAATCTTGCAGCGTCTGCGGCAGTCGGTAGCGCTTGCGCACTCGCGCGGGCTCGATCCCCTCTAGCAGCATCTTCAGGGCCGTGAAGTCCATCTGTCGGGTGCACACGCTCGACCAGTCGCTGATGAAACGGCCGGCCTCGAGCCGCTTCGCCCAGATGCAAAATCCGGAGCGGTCGAAATACAACACGCGCATCTGGGTCGCGCGCCGGTTGATGAAGCAGTAGAGCGATCCGTCCAGGGGATCGGCGCCGAGCTCGTGCCGCACCATCCCCTGAAGCCCGTCGAAGGAGCGACGCATGTCGCAGGGCTGCCCGTACAGATGCACCCGCAGCTGCCCCTCCGGAAAGAACATCAGCCGCGCGCCAAGTGCAGTACGATGCCCCCGCCCAGATCGAGCCGGATCTCCCAGCGTTCCGTGGCGGGTGCTCTGAGCGCTCCCAGGTCAATGAAGGATGTCGCCTCCCTGGTCGGCGCCGGCCGGCTCTCAGGGCGCCGAGGCTGACCCGAACGCAGCCGCGATCGCCATCCGTAAAAAGTCCACGCGCTGATCCCCTCCCGCCGGCAGAAAACCGGCACCGATAGACCGCTCGCCTTCTGCTTTTTGATCAGTTCGCCCCACGCCTGCGCACTGCGCCGCTGCCGACCGCTCTCCGCCATTGTTCGCTCCGGTAGTAGAACCGAGGCGATAATCTCCGGTCTCGCGTGCGCGGGGGAAGAACGCCGTGGGCTTACCGGTTACGCCTGAACGCCCACGGGGCCCACGCTGGTGACACGGCGTTCAGCCCCGGCAGCGAGCGGGCGGCTGGTCTAAGCGGAATAGCCAGGCCGGCACCAAACTGAGGGCGCCGGTCATTTTTTTGTACGGTGGTATTATTCTAACCAGTCAAACGGGGCGGGGCGCCTGCGATGCTTAGCAGAAAACAGACAGCAATCGTCGGAATCGTCGTGGTCGGCGCAACGGTCGTCAGTGGGGTAGCCAATGCGGGACCGGCCAGGGCGCCAATTCCGAAATCCGTTGACGCCATTCCTTTGGCCAAGTGCACGGTGAAAGAGGCTTTGAGCGTTAGCGATCTTCAAAGTTCGGGCCGAGAGGCTGCGTCTGCAAGACTAGCGCTGATCGCCGATAAGAAAATGGGCAGGCTAATGGATTCCCTGCGGAAATCTAAGCTGCCTGTCTCGAAATTAATGAACTCCGATCAGACGGCCAAGTTCGAACAGCTTCGGGTTCAAATGGTCATCCAAAATATGGAGCAATTGGCAGAGAGTCGGGTACAGCGTGATGACGAAGCCATGTTGTACGCGACCGATGCAATAGAGGCGCTGCAAAATGGGGCCAGAGAGCTGAAGTCGAAAGCCGACCCAAATGGTGAAGGGGCCGGTCTTGTTGGTTTGCTGCGGAAGTCACTGAACGAATACCAAGATGCCAAGTTTCCGAGCCCGGATCCCAATGTCTGTAGTATTGATCTGGCAATCTACAACCGGGCGGCTGCCACCATGAAAAGCACAGCGTTGCTGGCGCAGTCGCCCGAGGCAAAAATGCTCATGGTGTTGCGAAAAAAATACCACGTCAAAGGATATCTAGATCCAAACAAGCTTCCAAGCCCTGACAAGGAAAAGGCAATCTGGCTCATCAAGGCCGTAGGAAACCCGATCCAGCGAGGAGTGCTAGCGGCGGAGGACTGGGCGAACCTGCTCTGGTATGCAAAGGCAAGTCGATTGGAATATCAAGCGCTGCGCAACGACATCATAGATGGCGGCGGCTCGCTCAAGTATGACTACTCTACAACCATTAATAGGACGTTTGATTCGGCGAGTCCGGCATTAAAGCACGCGATATTTGCCTGGAATGTAATCGAAAAGGCAGTGCCCAGTAAGGAGCAGGTGCTTATGAAGAAGATGGCTGCATATTCTGAGCAGGTACAAGCGGCCGACAAATAACCATGTCTGGCAAGTTCCTTGCGAGCCACTGCGCAATGGTTACGAGTGGCAACAGCAGATTTATATTCGCGAAGAGCTCGACATGATTCTGGAGAAGTACAAGAAGGAGTTGCGACGATGAGTGCTGTTATCTATGTCCGTGCCAGCACGGGCGAGCAGGTATCGTCCTGCGATCAGCAGGTGAGCGAATGCACCGAGCGCGCCAAGCAGCTCGGGCTGAAGATTGCCCACGTCTACAAGGATCAGGGCATCAGCGGCGCTCGGCATGACCGCCCCGAGTACCTGAAGATGCTTGATGCTGCCGGGCGCAAGGAGTTCGGTGCCCTGTTGCTTTGGAAGCAGAGCCGGCTGGGCCGTGACCAGCCCGAGGTCGAGCGCGCCATGCGCCGGCTGGAGTTTCATGGGGTGCGGATCGTCACGCTGGACGGCTATGACACCAGCGCCAGCTCCCTGAAGAACCGCAAACTGATTCGTGTCGTTAAAGGCGCCATGGACGAGGCGTATCTCGACGACTTGCGAGACGACACGCTGCGTGGCCAGACGGACCAGTACCTAAAGGGGTTCTGGTGCGGCGGGCGCCCGTATGGTTACAGGCTCGTGGAGGTCACCAGCAAGACTGAGACGGACGTGTACGACCGCCCGAAGCGTATCGGCTCGCGCCTCGAAATAGTGCCGGAGCAGGCGAAGATCGTCCGCGAGATATTCGAGCGCTATGCCCACGGCGCCAGCCCGCAGCGCATCGCGGCTGACCTGAACGAGCGCAAGGTGCGGTCCCCTGGTTCCACTTGGAAGCGCAAGAAGCGCCGGTGCACCGGATGGGCGCGGTCCGCCATCTGGCAGATGCTGCGCAATCCGCTGTACAGCGGCACGTACTACTGGAAGAAAACGCAATGGATCAAGCCCGAGGGCGGGCGCCGGGTCGTCAAGCTGCGCAAGAAGGAGGAATGGATGCGCCGAGACGAGCCGGAGTTGGCCATCGTCAAGCCTGCCGTTTGGAAGATCGTGCAGGAGCGCCTGAGCGCTAACGCGGGCAAGCCCAAGGACAAGCGCCTACGGAGCGGCGGCAAGGCTGTCTACATGCTCAGCGGCATATTGCGGTGCGGAGTATGCGAGTCTCATTTCGTGATGGACAGCAAGACTCACTATCGCTGCGGCAAGGCGCTCGACGGCAAGGGCTGCAAGAACACGCTTCGCGTGCGCCGCGATGTTGCAGAGCAGGTGATTTTGCGGCCGGTGATCAACGAACTACTGTCGCCCGAGTTCGTCGATGAGATCGTCCAGGAAATGCGCGCGTACTACGACAAGCGTATGGCCGAGCTGCGTACCAAGCGCGATCTTGTGCCTGCCGAGGTCGAAGAGCTGAACAAACGCATTGCCCGCTTGCAGGACCGCGTGAAGAACGGCGACCCTGACCTAGCGGCTGACGAGCTGGTGGGGATCATCGAGCGGGCGGAGGCCAAGCGCGCCGAGCTGATGGCTGTCGCCACGTCGGGGGACAAGAGCATGGCTAAGGTACTGCATGCGCTGCCCGCTGCCGCCGCGCAGTACCGTCAGCAGATCACCAAGGGCCTGCAGGGCAATCCGACCGAGGCCGGGCGCGCGCGCATTGGGGTGCGGCGGCTATTGGGCGACAGCATCAAGCTGCTGCCCGCCGCGGGCGGCGGATACTTGGTAGCCCATCTGGAGTTTCAGCGCGCCGCGCTCGTTGCGGCCGCTACAGGTTCGGTTGGTAGCGGGGGCAGGATTTGAACCTGCGACCTTCGGGTTATGAGCCCGACGAGCTGCCAGACTGCTCCACCCCGCACCAGGAAGAGCCGCGCATTCTACAAGGCCGTTCCTGGCACGGCAATCATTATCTCTTCAGGCCGGCTCGGAGCGGGCGGGCAGGGCGCCCAGGATCAGGTCCCGCAGGGCGTCGGGATCGATCGGCTTGATGAGGTGGTGATCGAAGCCGGCGGCACGGGAGCGTTCGCGGGCCTCTGGCGTACCGTATCCGGTGAGGGCCACCAGCAGGACGCGCTCGCTGGCGGCCTCTTTGCGGAAGCTGCTGGCGATCTGATAGCCGTCCAGTCCCGGCAGTCCGACGTCGATCACCGCGATGTCGGGCAGCTCGGTCTTGAGCAGCTCCAGACCCTTGCGCCCTTCCTCCGCCTCCAGGACCTGGCGCCCTGCGAGCTCGAGCATCATGCGGAAGGTCTCGCGAGCATCCTCGTTGTCCTCGATCAGGAGCACCCGGCGCGGCACCGCCTTCAACTCTGTGCCGGGAGCGGGCAGGGATGCGCAGGGGGCACCGATCAGCGGCAGCCGGATGATGAAGGTGCTGCCGCGGCCAGGTCCGTCGCTGACGGCTTCCACGTTTCCGCCATGCAGCTCCACGAGGCGGCGCACCAGTGTCAGGCCGACGCCCAGGCCGCCCTGCGAGCGATCGAGCGTCCGCTCACCCTGCACGAAGGGCTCGAAGATCTGGGGTAGCAGCTCGGGAGCGATGCCCAGCCCATTGTCGCTCACGGTCAGCACGGCATGGCCGTCCACCGCCGCTAGAGTCACATGGATCGCTCCGCCGGTGGCGGTGTACTTGATCGCGTTGGAGAGGACATTGGTGACGATCTGCTCGACGCGTACCGGATCGCCATGGATCCAGTGCGGACCGCCATGGACCTCAAGCTCGATGGTGCGCTGCTTCGTGCGCGCCTCGAGCTGCGCGATGCATAGCTGTACGGCATCGGTCAACTCGAGCGCCGCCCCCCCATGCTCCAATTGACCGCCGGATCACGGCGCAATGGCGAAGCGCGAGCTTCGCCGTCACTCAAACTGCTCGCGCAGTCTCGCAGCAAGCTTGGCGCCCGCTTGGGTGTCGAGAGACCGCGCCGGCCAGCCGACGCCGAGGCCTTCGCTGGAGCTCGGCTTCGGGATGATGTGAAAGTGCACGTGGGCGACGGCCTGGTGCGCCCCGGCGCCGTTGTTCTCGAGCACGTTGTACTCCCTGACCCCGGTGACGGCGATGACCGCGCGGCAGATGCGGGGCAGCACGCGGCCGAGGGCGGCGGCGGACTCCTCGGAGAGCGCATCCAGGGTCTTTGCGGCTTCCTTGGGGATGAGGAGGGTATGGCCAGTGCTGAGCGGATTGATGTCGAGGAAAGCGAAGACTCGATCGTCCTCGTAGACCTTATGGCAGGGAATTGCGCCGCTCAGGATCTTGCTGAAAATCGTCTCTGACATGGATGCCGCTCCGTTCGCTCACGCCGAAAGGCCGCTCATTGTCGCTCAACCTGCGACCTCACGTCCGGCCCCTCTCCCCCCTGGCGCGGTACCGCCCGGAAACCCCGGAACATGGCGGGTCCCCGACCGTCTACTTTCGAAGGAAAGCTGCGAGGCGCGCCAGAGTCGCGGATGCGCATGCTCGAGTCACTGCTGCGTTGGTTCTCCCCGTTTCGGCTGATGAAGGATACGGGCATGGGAACGCGCGAGGAGCGGATCGCCGCCTACCGGTACAACCGCCTGCGGCGGGGAGAGCTCGGGGCCTGCATGCGCCGATGGGTCCTGGTGCTCTCGGCTGCGGCGCTGCTCACGCAGGGGTTCGACGTGCTCGGGGGTCAGGGGGCCCATCTCCAGGGCCCGCCGAACGTGTTCGTCTTTCTGGCGGCCGCGTGCGCTACCTTCCTCGTCTGCGGCCTGTGCGTGCTTTTCGTCACGGCTTATGTCTACGTTTATCTGACCAGTCACGAAGGATGATGCAGCCGCGAGGTGATCCGGTGGCGGAAGCGACGACCGATCATGGGACGATCCGCAAGTGGGGAGAGTCTTCTCCAGGATCCTCGGGCGCGGCACTGGCGCGGCACTGGCGCGGCACGGTGGAGCGGCGCGGTCACGGCGAATCAGCGCATCGCGCCACAGGCTCATGGCGCAAAGCCGGCGTCCTGCTCGATTTCGCGGCCAGCCCATTGATCAGGGCTTCAGCTCGCGGCGCCGGGACCGGGGGCGCTAATGGCGCTGCGGCAGGGTGATGCCGAGCCGCCGCATCTTGCGGTAGAGGGTGTTGCGCCCGATCTCGAGCTTCTGTGCGACGCGGCTGATGTTGCCGTGGTGCAGCTCGATTTCCTTGAGCAGCGCGCCACGCTCCGCCCGCTCCAGCGGGTTGAGGCACTGCGCCTCGGGTGGTAGCTCGCGCTCCTCGGGCGGCAAGGCCTCGGGCTCCCCGACGCCGTAATCGGCGGGCAGGCAGCTGCCGTCGAGACGGTCCCCGGAACGCATGGCGATCATGCCGCGCAGGACGTTGCGCAGCTGGCGGATGTTGCCCGGCCAGGCATAGGCGCGCAGCGCATCGGCCAGATCGTCCCCCAGGGTGACGGACGGTGTGGCGGCGCTCTCCTGAGCGAAGACGTGGCGGATGAGCGCCGCCTTGTCCTTACGCTCGCGCAGCGGGGGCAGGGTGAGCACGAGACTTTGCAGACGATAGAAAAGATCCTCGCGGAATTCGCCGCGGCGCACCTTCTCTTGCAGTCCGCCGCGCGCAGCACTGACTACCCTGACGTCGACGCGAACGGGTGCCTCGCCGTCAGGCCGCAGAACTTCGCGCTCCTCGATCACATGGAGAAGCCGCGCTTGAAGCTCCAGCGGCAGCTCGCCGACATCATCGAGGAAAAGGGTGCCCCCGTTCGACTGCAGGACGCGCCCGAGGTCCTCCTCCCCCTCGGCCTTGGGCAGAGCGGCTCCGTCGCCCTGGGTCGCGCCGGACGCGGCGGGCGGCGGGGCGGAAGCGGCGCCGCGGGGGCTGCCGGGGCGGCCGAAGAGCTCCCGCTCCAGCTGCGCCTCGGGAAGGAAGCTGCAGTTGACGGCGATGAAGGGCTTGTCGGCACGATCGCTGGAGGCGTGCATGGCGCGGGCGAAGCACTCCTTGCCGGTGCCGGACTCCCCGAGGAGGAGAATCGGAACCTCCCGGGACTGCGTGCGCCGCGCCGCCTGGATGTTGCGGCCCATCATGGGATCGCCGAAGTCGAGGTCATCGAGCGGGCTGCGTCCGGGCTCGGGGAGCGGCAGCTCCTCGATGCGCGCCAGGCGCTGCTTGCCGCCGATCGCGCGCTTGGACTGCGGCGCCTGCGCGGTGGCGAAAAAGCGGCCCCCGTGGCGCGCGTCGTAGATCGGCAGGGGGTGGAAGGACTTCTTCTGGCTGCGCCCGATGAGGGCGTTGAGTGAGATGTTGAATACCCGCTCGAGCGGCGCTCCGGTGAGCTCGCTCGCACTCTTGACGCCGAGCTGGAAGAGGGCATTGCGGTCGAGCGCGGCGATCGCTCCGGCGGCATCGAGCGCGATGATGCCTTCGCCCCAGGTGCCTACCAGCTCCGGGCGGCTGTGGAAGCGCACCACGAACTCGTCCTTGAATCGATGGAGGAAGAGCCGGTTCTCGATCATCTGCGCCGACATGTTGACCAGCACCAGAGTGTGCTGCTGTGCGCGGTCGGACTCCCCGGAGGCATCGAGCACCGCCACGAGGTCGCCGGTGTGGTCGAAGATAGGCGCCGCGCAACAGGTGAGGCCGGTGTTGCGCGAGAAGAAGTGCTGGTCGCGATGGATGATGAGCGGCGCCCGCTCGCAGAGGCAGGTGCCCATGCCATTGGTGCCGCCGTGCTCCTCACTCCAGACCGCCCCGAGGACGAGGCCCGTGCGGAAGGCGGCATTGCGGAAGCTGAGATCCCCGTAGTAGTCGAGCAGAACCCCGTCCCGGTCCGTGAGGATGATGGAGTAGCCCGAGCCGGCGAGCTGATGGTAGAGGTGTGCCATCTCCGCATCGGCGAAGGAGACCAGCTCGAGGTTGCGCTCCTTGCGCGCGAGGCGCTCGTCGCGGGGCAGCACATAGGGCTCCCGCTGCGACTGTGGATCGAGGTTGTACTGCGTGAGGCAGCGCAGCCACGAGCGCTTCACGTAATCGGGCGTTCCCAGGCCCTCGTCGCGCGCAGTGCCTCGCAGCACCGATTGAATATATCGTGCGTGACTGCCGATCGGCTGCAGCATGGAGTCCCCCTCTGGACCGAGTCGGCATTATGCCACGCTTGGCGCGGCGGCTCCCGCGAGCATCGAAAGCGGTACAACGGCCGGGGGGATTGTCCCGTATTGGAACAAGAGCCCCGTGCCGGTACGGCAGGTGGCGCCCCCGCGCGGCTTTCGCCGCATCCGCGGCTAAACTCAGCCACCGCGCCGAATGAGAGAGGATCTACATGAAAACCAAGGCAGCCATTGCATATGCGGCCGGCAAGCCGCTCGAGATCGTGACCGTGGACCTGGAAGGCCCGAAGGCCGGCGAGGTCCTGGTCGAGATCAAGGCGAGCGGGGTCTGCCACACCGATGAGTTCACCCGCTCGGGTGCCGATCCCGAGGGCCTCTTCCCGGCGATCTTCGGACACGAGGGCGCGGGAATCGTGGTCGACGTGGGACCGGGCGTCACCTCGGTGAAGAAGGGCGATCACGTCATTCCGCTCTACACGCCGGAATGCCGGCAATGCAAATCCTGCCTCTCGCGCAAGACCAACCTCTGCACGGCCATCCGCGCGACGCAGGGCAAGGGCCTGATGCCCGACGGCACCAGCCGCTTCTCGATCGGCGGCGAGCTGGTGCACCACTACATGGGCTGCTCGACCTTCTCCAACTACACGGTGCTGCCTGAGATCGCCGTCGCCAAGATCCGCGAGGATGCGCCCTTCGAGAAGGTTTGTTACATCGGCTGCGGGGTGACCACCGGCGTGGGCGCCGTCATCAACACGGCGAAGGTCGAGCCTGGCTCGAATGTCGTCGTGTTCGGACTGGGCGGCATCGGCCTCAACGTGATCCAGGGCGCGCGCCTGGTGGGTGCCGACAAGATCATCGGCGTCGACGTCAACCCGCGGCGCAAGGCGCTCGCGGAGCGCTTCGGAATGACCCATTTCGTCAATCCGAAGGAAGTCGGCGGCGATCTGGTCCAGCACCTGGTCGCGCTCACCGACGGCGGTGCCGACTACAGCTTCGAATGCGTCGGCAACGTCGATCTCATGCGCCAGGCGCTCGAGTGCTGCCACCGCGGCTGGGGTGAGTCCGTCATCATCGGAGTCGCCGGAGCGGGGCAGGAGATCCGGACCCGCCCCTTCCAGCTGGTGACCGGCCGCGTCTGGAAAGGCAGCGCATTCGGCGGCGCGCGCGGCCGCACGGACGTGCCGAAGATCGTCGACTGGTACATGAACAAGAAGATCAACATAGATGATCTGATTACCCACGTCATGCCGTTGGAAAAGATCAACGACGCGTTCGACCTCATGCACAAGGGAGAGTCGATCCGCTCCGTCGTGACCTTCTAAAAAACCGAACAATCGCTCGAGAGGAAAACATCATGGCTATCTCGATTCATCCGTTAGTCGATCAAGGCGTCAAGCCCGGCAACTCCGGTTTCTCCGGCGGCACGCTCACCTGCAAGTGCGCCTCCGCGCCCGTGACGGTGAGCCTCGGGGCCAATGTCGCGTTCGACCACGTCTGCGGCTGCACCAAGTGCTGGAAACCCGAGGGGGCGCTCTTCTCCCTCGTGGCGGTGGTGCCGCGCGACAAGCTCTCCGTGACTGCCAACGCGCAGAAACTGAAGATCGTCGATGAGAGCGCCCCGATCCAGCGCTATCGCTGCACGGGCTGCGGCGTGCACATGTACGGTCGCATCGAGAACAAGAATCACCCGTTCTACGGGTTCGATTTCGTCCATCCGGAGCTGTTCAAGGAGCAGGGCTGGGCGGCGCCGGAGTTCGCGGCATTCGTCTCGTCCATCATCGAGGCGGGCTTCCCGCCGTCGCGGATGGGCGAGGTGCGCTCGCGGCTGAAGGAGCTCAAGCTCGAGCCTTACGATTGCCTCGCGCCGCCGCTGATGGACGCGATCGCGACGCACGCCGCGAAGGCGAAGGGTGTGGTGGCGGCTTAATCCGCCATGCGCCCGCGCAGGAAGCGCGGGCCGGGAGGCCGGCCACCAGGGATACCAGGGATGGGCGGTGGCACGGCCTTACGGGCGCAGCAGGACCGCCCGCAGGTCGGCCACGGAGCGGCAGCCGAGCTGACCGAGAACACGATCGAGTTCGACGGCGAGCATGTCGAGCGCGCTGCGCACGCCACGCTCGCCGTCGGCCGCCAGCCCGTAGAGGGTGGGGCGCCCGAGCATCACCGTGTGGGCGCCCAGCGCGAGCGCCTTGGCGATGTCGCTGCCGCGGCGAAAGCCACTGTCGATGACGATCGTCAGCCGATTGCCGACCGCCGCGGCGATCTCGCCCAGCACTTCGATGGGCGCCACGCAGTAATCGAGCTGCCGCCCGCCGTGGTTCGTGAGGACGATGCCGTCGCAGCCGGCATCCAGGGCACGCTGCGCGTCCGCGACGCTCAGCACGCCTTTGACGAGGAGCTTCCCGGGCCAGTGGCGGCGCATCCATTCGATATCGGACCAGACGATCGTGGGCTCGAACATCCGCGGGATGATGGTGCTGCCGCCGACCGCGTTGGCGGCACCGGGAGGCATGAAGGCCTCGATATTGTGAAACTTCGGCACGCCATGGCGCAGCAGCACCGAGGTCAGCCAACGAGGGTGGCGCAGGGTGTCGAGGATGGCCGGTAGAGCGGGCCTTCCGGGCCGCGAATAATTGCGCTTGTCCCACTCCCGGCTGCCGAAGACGTTGGCATCGGAAGTGAGGAGCAGCGCCTCATAACCGGCGGCCGCCGCGCGGGTCATGATGTCCTCGGCGATCGCGCGGTTCTTCATCACATAGAGCTGCATCCACAGCCGCCCGCCCGCCTTGGCCGCCACGTCCTCCAGGCGAGTCGTCGAGAGCGTGCTCAGGGTGTAGGGAATTCCGAACGCGGCCGCCGCCCGCGCCAGCGCGAGGTCGCCATCGGGATGCAACATGCCGTTGAGCCCGGTTGGCGCGATGACGAGCGGCGCCGCGGCGGGCCGTCCGAATAGCGGCGCCGCGAGACTCCTGGCGCAAGTATCGACCAGCGTCTGCGGCACGAAGCGCAGCGCGGCGAGCGCCTCGCGATTGTGCCGCAGGGTCGCCTCATCCTCCGCGCCGCCCTCGACGTACTCGAAGACGAACCCCGGCACGCGCCTGCGCGCGATCTCGCGCAGGTCCGCTATGTTCAGGGCGCGGGCGCGGTTGCGCCCGCCGAAGGGCCGCCGTTTCCAGGGCATGCCCGGCTACTCGAGCGCAACGTCGACCCGCGATGCGGTGAACGTGTTGGTGCCGGAGTCGTAGGAGCCGATGGCGACGACCCGGTACACCTGAGTCGATCCATTCAGGGTGCTGGTGAGATCGCTCGCGAAGCCGCTTGAAGTGCTGAATTGGGAGACGCCGTTGGCGGCGTTGCCGATCGCGAACTGATTGCCGCCCGAGATCGTGATGATGGGCGCAGTCGTGAGCGGCGTGACCTGCGGCCCGATCACGATCTCGGCGAGGGTGTCGCCGGTCAGGTTGAGCGCCAGGCTCGAGCTGTCATAGGAAGTGAACGGGGCGAGGCTGCCGCTGCTGCCCGCGCTCCACTCGACGATGAGATCGGCGGGCTCGGAGCTCCCTGGGGTCACGGCGGTCGCCGTGAAGTCCGGGGGCGCCGCTCCGAAGGGCGTGGGGAAGCCGTCCGCCCGCAGCAGGGTGCCGGCACTCGTGGCGCTCTGGTCCGCCCCGCTCGTCGCTGCGGCGGTGTCGAGCCCATAGCTTGCCGCCGTGGCATCGGCGCCGGAGAGGCCGGTTCCCGCGAAATTGAAGCCGCTCGCCGCAACCGGGCCCATCGAGAGGAGGTTGAGCGTCGCGGATCCCGAGGCCCCGGAAACGAGCGTGCCCCAGGCCGGGGTGGACTGCAGCCGCACCAGGCCGGAGGTGGCATCGAGCTTCGGCGGGTTGGAGTTGTTCGTGTTGATCCCGACCGCATCGATCGTCGAGCCGACGGAGATCGCCTGATCGGAAAGGGCGGTCGGGGTGCTGGTACCGTCCTCGGCCACCACGGTGGAGGGGCCCACGGTCACGGCGAGGCTCGGATACCAGGTGAAGCACAGGTTGCTGGTGCAATAGCCCTCGTAATAGAGGTACGTCGCATCGCTCACCGTGAGGGTGTTGCCGCTCCTGGCGGTGACGATGCCGGTCACGTGCTCGTACTGGCCGTTCGAGACCGGGGTGCCCGCATAGACCTGCGTCGCATTGAAGCCGGGAGTGATGGTCGACATGTCGCCCAGGCTGCCGATGGCGATCATCGGCGTGTTGGAGCTGAGTCCCGCCACCGCCGCGAGTCCCGCGGCACCGGTGTAGACCTTGCCGTTGACGTTGAAGTACGTGCTCGAGCTTGTGTTGACCGTGAGCGCGCCGACCGTCGAGTAGATGTTGTCCTGGAAGGGTCTGATGTCCTCGACGAAGTTGCTGGCCCCCGTATTGGCCGCCACGAACATTCCGCGGGCGCGGACCGGCTCGGTGTCGGCCGGCGTCGTCGTCGCGACCGCGAACGGCTTCACGGTCACGACGTTCGAGCCCGCATTGACGGTGTTGGAGGCCGCCAGGTCGAAATCGAGGGCGAGCGGCGTCGATCGATTGAGGCCGACGACCAGCGGGTGCGCCGGATCGAGCTTCACATTGACGTATACGATGCCGAAGTTCTGGGTGCCGCTCGCGTTCTCCACCTTGGCCGCGGTGGTGTTGCCGTTGATGTAGACGATCGGCGATGAGTAGTCGATGCCGATGGTGACCGTCTTGTAGGTGCCCGTCGGAATCCCGACCGCGTTCAGCAGCTCCGTGAGGTCGACCCGCTGGGTGAGGTCGGCGAATTCCTCGTACGTGTAGCCCGCCGGGTAGGCGATATAGCCGTCGGAGCGGGTCGCGCTGTAGAGGGTGATGCCGACGACGTAAGTCGAGAAGTCACCCGCCGCCTGGCTGGTGACGGTCACTACCGGGGTGCCGTTGCTGACATTGGTATTGGTGCTGCAGCCGGCGAGTGCCGCCGCGAGCGCCATGCCGAAGCCGAGAATCCAGAGGCGCAGAGCGCCCAGGGCGCCCGGTTTGGCGCGAGCGCGGTCGAAGGTCATCAAAAGAACTCCCCCTGTCACACGGGATGAATGGGCATGTGCTTCACGCCGGGACCGCCTGGGACCCGCATGGCTTGGTTAGAGGTGCCGGCCGCGGTTCCGTTCACATTGCCCGCTGGGGCATAGTCTAGCCATTCTCGGGGCTCGACGCGCGGCTGGAAAGCCGGTACAGTGCAGGCCTCATCCTGCGGGGCGCCATACCCACCCCCGCGTCACTCGGCGATACCCGCCCGACCGGGCTGGGAACGCCAACACAGAGGTTTCCCGACACATGTCCTTTACGGATCTCGGGCTTGTGCCCGAGCTGTCGCGCGCCGTGGCCGAACAGGGCTACGAGACGCCGACTCCCATTCAGATGCGGGCGATTCCCGCCGTCATCGCCGGCCGCGACGTGCTGGCCGGTGCCCAGACCGGCACCGGCAAAACGGCCGCTTTCGTCCTGCCCTTGCTGCAGGCGCTCGCCCAGTCCCCCGCCGGTCGCGCACCGCGCGCACTCGTTCTCACCCCCACGCGGGAGCTGGCCGCCCAGGTGGCCGAAAGCGCTCGCCAGTACGGCCGGCACATGAAGATGCGCGTCTGCGTCGTCTTCGGCGGTGTGGGCATCAACCCGCAGATCGAAGCCCTGCGCGGCGGTTGTGACCTTCTGGTCGCGACGCCCGGACGGATGCTCGACCTTGCCGGCCAACGGGCCCTCGACCTGCGCGAGGTCCGCCACTTCGTCCTCGACGAGGCGGACCGGATGCTCGACATGGGCTTCATTCACGCCATCCGCCAGGTGCTGAAGCTGATGCCGCAGCAGCGGCAGAACCTGATGTTCTCGGCGACCTACTCCGATGACATCCGCGATCTCGCGACGCGATTGCTGCGCGATCCGGTGACCGTCGAGGTCGCACCGCGCAATGCCACGGCCGATCGCGTCGAGCAACGGGCGTACCGTCTGCCCAAGGAGCACAAGCGGCACCTGCTGGCGCATCTGATCCGCGAGGGCGGCTGGCACCAGGTACTGGTCTTCACCCGCACCAAGCACGGCGCCAATCGCCTGGCCGAGCAGCTCGCTGGAGCGGGCATCGCGACCGCGGCCATCCACGGCAACAAGAGCCAGAATGCGCGCGTGCGGGCGCTCGCGGACTTCAAGACCGGCCAGGTCACGGCGCTGATCGCCACCGAGGTCGCCGCGCGCGGACTCGACATCAAGGAGTTGCCCTTCGTGGTGAACTACGAGCTGCCGAACGTGCCGGAGGACTATGTGCACCGCATCGGACGCACCGCCCGCGCCGGCGGTACCGGCTGTGCCATCTCGCTGGTGGCGCCCGATGAGGCAGGCCTGCTGAAGGACATCGAGCGCGTGCTGCGCCGCTCGCTTCAGATCGCGGCGACGCCGGAATTCACCGTTGTCGCAGAGCAGCGTCCGGCGCCCCGGTCGGCCCCACCGCCGGCCCGTGTTCCGCAGCCGAAGCACCAGGCCGGCCGCCACGGCGACTCCGGGCGGCGCGACGCGCCGGGACCGAAGGGCCGAGGCCCAGGAGGGCACTCCCGCTCCTCCGGGCGCAGCTTTGGTTCGCAGGCAGGGCGGCGCTTCGGCTCCTCATCCCGCGGTTGAGTGCACAAAATCGCGCTGTGAGCGATTTTGGACGACGCGCAGCGTCGGGCCCGGGCAGATCGCCTGGAGCGATCTGCAACATCAAGCGCGTCAGCGCTTGATGGCCCCGAAGGGGCGAGGCCCAGGACGGGCCGAGTAACGCCGAGGCCCAGGAGGGGCCGAGCAATCGGTGCCGGCGGCCGGAACCGCCGGGTCTCTCTGGTATTGGTAGCCCAGCGCTCCCATCCGGAGAGATTTCATGGCAACCGACCTCACACAGCAGGGCTTGGGACGAAGCCGGCAACCTCACTCGGGCCTCGCCGGCCCGGGAGCGCCGTCTGCGCGCCACGGGGTGCGAGGCGGCCTCGCGCGGCGCGGACCGGCGCAATCGCTCGAGGGCGGTCTCGGTTGGTTCAGCATCGGGCTCGGGGCCGCGGCCGTTGCCGCTCCCCGCCTGGTGTGCTGGCTGAGCGGCACGCGCAGTCCGACGCTCATGCGGCTCGTCGGCGCGCGGGAGCTCGTGGCCGGAATCGGCATCCTGACTCAGCGCGATCGGACGCCGTGGATGTGGTCGCGCGTGGTCGGCGACACCTTCGATCTCGCGGCGCTCTCGGTGGCGTTCACGCGAGGCAGCCGGCGCGGCAGGGCCGGCTTCGCGCTTGCCGCCGTCGCGGGCGTGGCGGCGCTCGATGTGCTCGCGGCCGTCCGGCTCACGGGCAGCACGACAGGACGTGCCTTGCCCGCAGTGTCGGGACAAACCGACATCTATCTCGAGCGCAGCGTCACCGTCAGCAAATCCCCTGAGGAGTGCTACCGCTTCTGGCGCAGCTTCGAGAATCTGCCGCGCTTCATGCGGAGCCTCGAGTCCGTGCGCCATCTCGACGAGCGCCGCTCGCACTGGGTGGCCAGAGGCCCGATGGCGATGCGCCTCGAGTGGATTTCGCAGATCACGGCCGACCGTCCCGGGGAGGAGGTGGCGTGGCGCACGCTGGATGATTCCGGCGCGGCGCATGCCGGCTCGGTGCGGTTCGAGCCCGCGCCGGCGGGCCGCGGCACGATCGTGCGCGTGAGCCTGCACTACAGCCCCCTCGGCGGCGCCCTCGGCGCCGGCCTCGTGCGCCTCCTCGGCCACGATCCGCAGTCGAGCATCCGCGAGGACCTGCGGCGCTTCAAACAGGTGATGGAGACGGGCGAAATCCCGACCACGCACGGTCAGCCGACCGGTCGGCGCAGTCTCCTCGGCCGCGTCACGCGACAGTGGGGGCTGACGTCATGAAGGCCAATATCTGGTACGGCAGAGAGCAGCTTCGGGTCGAGAACGTTCCCGACCCGAAGATCCTCAACCCCCGCGATGCGATCGTGCGGATCACCTCGACGGCGATCTGCGGCTCGGACCTGCACATCTACGACGGGTACATCCCGGGCATGCTGCCGGGGGACATCCTCGGCCACGAGTTCATGGGCGAGGTGGTGGAGGTAGGCCCTGAGGTCAAGAACCTCAAGGTCGGCGACCGGGTCGTCAACCCGTTCCCGATCTCCTGCGGCGCGTGCTTTTTCTGCCAGCAGTCGCTGTATTCGCTGTGCGAGAATTCCAACCCCAACGCGTGGCTCGCCGAGAAGCTCTGGGGCCACTCGCCCGCGGGTCTGTTCGGCTATTCGCATCTTCTCGGCGGCTACGCCGGCGGGCAGGCGCAGTTCGCGCGCATCCCCTTCGCCGACGTGGGTCCCGTCAAGGTGCCGGAGGACCTGAGCGATGAGCAGGTGCTCTTCCTCTCGGATGTCTTCCCGACGGGCTACATGGCCGCAGAGCAATGCAACATCCGCCCCGGCGATACCGTCGCGGTATGGGGCTGCGGGCCGGTGGGCCTCTTCGCCATCAAGAGCGCGCGACTCCTCGGCGCGGAGCGGGTGATCGCCATCGACCGCTTCCCGGCGCGGCTGCGCAAGGCGAGCCAATGGGCCGATGCCGAGACGCTGAACTACGAGCAGGTCGATGTGGCGCAGGCCCTGGAAGTGATGACCGGCGGCCGCGGACCCGATGCCTGCATCGATGCCGTGGGCATGGAAGGCCACGCGCACGGGGTCTTCGGCACCTACGATCGGCTGAAGCAGGCGCTCATGCTCGATACGGACCGCCCCACGGCCCTTCGCCAGGCGATCACCGCCTGCCGCAACGGCGGTACGGTCTCGGTCCCCGGGGTTTACGGCGGCTTCCTCGACAAGATTCCCTTCGGCGCCATCGTCAACCGCGCGCTGACCGTGAGATCCGGCCAGACCCACGTGCAGCGATATCTCAAGCCGCTGCTCGAGCTCATCCAGAAGGGCTCGATCGATCCGAGCTTCGTGACCACGCACCGGCTGCGCCTCGAGGATGCGCCGCGGGGCTATCGGATGTTCCGCGACAAGCAGGACAGCTGCATCAAGGTGGTGTTGAAGCCCTGGGCGGACGTGCCGACGGTGGATGCGGACCAGGTGCAGGAGAGCGGGCGCATTCTGCATTGATTGAATGCGGCCGCGGGACACCTCCCTGTGCCTCAGCCGAGGCCCGTGGCGCTCCTCTGGCTGCTAATGCCTGGTGAGGCGCTTCGTGACGTCGCCGACGGTGTCGAGGATGACGCGTGCGCCGTTCTCCAGGAGGTATCCGCGAAACGCGGCGGCGATCGGCGAGAGGATTTTCTCGCGCAGGTGAATCACGTACCAATCGCGCACGATCGGCAGTCCCGCGATATCGAGGACGGCGAGCCTCTGGGTCTGGGTCTCCAGGCCGATGGTGTGCGATGAGATGAAGCTGATGCCCATGCCGGCCATCACCGCCTGCTTGATGGTCTCGTTGCTGCTCACCTCCATCGAGGCGCGAAACGGCACGGCGCGCTCGCGAAAGACATGCTCCATCGAGGCGCGCGTCCCCGACCCGTGCTCGCGGATGATGAAGTTCTCGCGCGCCAGGGATTTGAGCGGAATGCGGCGGCGCCCGGCGAGGGGGTGATCCGGGGAGGCGATGATCACGAACGGATGGCGCGCGAAGGGCTCCGCCGTGGTGTCCAGCTCCCGCGGCGGACGTCCCATGATGACGAGGTCGAGCTCGTTCGCGCCGAGGAGATTCACGATCTCCTCACGGTTGGCGACGGTGAACTTGATCGTCACTTCGGGATAGGCCGGCGCGAACGCCGAGAGCAGCGTCGGGGCGAAATATTTGGCGGTGCTCACCGCCCCCAACTTCAACTCCCCGCGCTTCAAGCCCTGCATCGCGGCGAGCGTCTCGCCCGCCTCCCGCAACAGCTCCGTGATCTGGGTCGCATAGCGCAGCAGCTCCATCCCCGCGGGCGCCAGCCGGATCTTGCGGCCGATCTGCTCGAAGAGCGGCATGCCGACTTCCTCCTCGAGCAGGCTTACCTGTTGGGAGACCGCGGGCTGCGTCAGGTGCAGCTCCTGCGCCGCGCGCGTGAAGGAGAGGTTGCGCGCCACGGCCGCGAACACCCGCATCTGGCGGATGGTAACGTTACGCATGCATAAGTCCTGCTTATGAATAAAAGAATAATATCTAACTAGACCTAATAATAATCAAGTCCCACGATGACCCTGGACGAACAGCAGGCGAAGAGGTCAGCCATGAATTCCAGCGCCGTGACAGACAGAGCCGTGAAGGAGAAAGCCGTGAAAGACAACGCAGTTGCCGGCGATGAGCAGAAACGGGCCAAGACCGGCGCGGCACGGTACCGGGCGGGAGTGCTCAAATACGCCCAGATGGGCTACTGGAATCCGGACTACTCGCCCGCGCCCACGGATGTGCTCGCGCTCTTTCGCATCACCCCGCAGGACGGGGTGGAGCCGGAGGAGGCCGCCGCCGCCGTGGCCGGCGAGTCCTCCACGGCCACCTGGACCGTCGTCTGGACGGACAGGCTGACGGCCTGCGATCGGTATCGGGCGAAGGCTTACCGGGTCGATCCGGTGCCGGGTGCCCCGGGCCAGTACTTCGCCTACATCGCCTACGACCTCGATCTCTTCGAGCCCGGGTCGGTCGCGAACCTGACCGCCTCGGTCATCGGTAACGTCTTCGGCTTCAAGCCGCTCAAGGCGCTGCGCCTGGAGGACATGCGCTTCCCCGTCGCCTACGTGAAGACCTTCGCCGGGCCGCCGACCGGCATCGTGGTCGAGCGCGAGCGGCTCGATAAGTTCGGCCGCCCGCTCCTCGGGGCGACGGTGAAGCCGAAGCTCGGCCTCTCGGGCAAGAACTACGGGCGGGTGGTGTACGAGGCCCTCAAGGGTGGCCTCGATTTCACCAAGGACGATGAGAACATCAATTCGCAGCCTTTCATGCACTGGCGCGACCGCTTCCTCTACTGCATGGAGGCGATCAATCGCGCCCAGGCCGCCACGGGTGAGGTGAAGGGCCACTACCTCAACGTGACCGCGGGGACCATGGAGGACATGTACGAGCGCGCGGAATTCGCCAAGGAACTGGGCTCGGTGATCGTCATGATCGATCTCGTGATCGGCTACACCGCCATCCAGTCGATGTCGCGCTGGGCGCGACGCAACGACATGATCCTGCATCTGCACCGCGCGGGGCATTCCACCTACACGCGCCAGAAGAGCCACGGCGTCTCCTTCCGGGTGATCTCGAAGTGGATGCGGCTCGCCGGTGTCGATCACATCCACGCGGGCACGGTCGTGGGCAAGCTCGAGGGCGATCCGAACTCCGTGCAGGGCTTCTACAACGTGCTGCGCGAGGGGCGGAACGAGCAGGACCTGCAGCGCGGCATCTTCTTCGAGCAGGACTGGGCGGGGCTGCACGGCGTGATGCCGGTCGCCTCGGGCGGCATTCATGCCGGCCAGATGCACCAGCTGCTGCACTATCTGGGCGAGGACGTGGTGCTGCAGTTCGGCGGCGGCACGATCGGACATCCGATGGGCATCGCCGCCGGTGCGACGGCCAACCGCGTGGCGCTCGAGGCGATGGTGCTCGCGCGCAACGAGGGCAGGGACATCTGGAACGAAGGGCCGCAGATTCTCGCCACGGCCGCGAAGGACTGCGCGCCCCTGAAAGCCGCCCTCGACGTCTGGGGCGAGATCACCTTCAATTACGCCAGCACCGACACACCCGATTTCGTGCCGACGGCGAACGTCGCCTGAGGAGTCAGTCATGAGAGTCACCCAAGGCACCTTTTCCTTCCTGCCCGACCTCACCGACCAGCAGATCGCCAGCCAGATCGAGTACTGCCTCGGCAACGGCTGGGCGGTATCGCTCGAGTACACGGACGATCCGCACCCGCGCAACGCTTTCTGGGAGATGTTCGGCCATCCGATGTTCGACATCCGCGACGCCGCGGGAGTCATGACGGAGGTGAACGCCTGCCGGAAGACCTTTCCCAACCATTACATCAAGGTCAATGCGTTCGACGCGACCCGCGGACGCGAGTCGCTGCGGCTGTCGTTCATCATCAACCGGCCGGCCGCCGAGCCGGGATTCAACCTGGTGCGCGAGGAGGGACCCGGCCGCAGCGTGCGCTACACGACGCGCGCGTATGCGACGGAGCGCCCCGAGGGAGAGCGGTATTGACCGGTCATGAACGCGAAAGTCGAGCCCATGTCCTCGCCTCCGGATGGAGTGCCGGCAGCGCAGACCGGCGATGAGCCACTTGACCTCGAGGTCGCCTACCGCGACTCGCACGTCGGGGAGGTGCTCGACAGCCTCGATCGCGAGCTCGTAGGGCTGGCGCCGGTCAAGGGCCGCATCCGCGACATCGCGGCGCTGCTGCTCATCGACAAGCTGCGGCGGGCCGTCGGTCTCTCCTCCGGCCCTCCGGCGCTGCACATGTCCTTCACGGGCAATCCGGGAACGGGCAAGACCACGGTGGCGATGCGGATGGCGGAGATCCTCCACCGCCTGGGGTATGTGCGCAAAGGCCACCTCATCGCGGTGACGCGGGATGACCTCGTGGGGCAGTACATCGGCCATACCGCGCCGAAGACGCGTGAGGTGCTGAAGCGGGCGATGGGCGGGGTGCTCTTCATCGATGAGGCGTACTACCTGTATCGCCCGGAGAACGAGCGCGATTACGGCCAGGAGGCGATCGAGATCCTGCTGCAGGTGATGGAGAATCAGCGCGATGACCTGGTCGTCATCCTGGCGGGCTACAAGGACCGGATGGAGACGTTCTTCCGCAGCAATCCGGGCCTGTCCTCGCGCGTCGCGCATCACATCGACTTCCCGGACTACACGCCGGAGGAGCTGCTGGCGATCGCGAGACTCATGCTGGAGCGGATGCAGTACCAGTTGAGCGCGCCGGCGGACGAGGCGCTGCGGGAGTACATCGAGCGGCGGCGCGTGCAGCCGCACTTCGCCAACGCGAGGTCCATCAGGAACGCGCTCGATCGGGCGCGGCTGCGGCAGGCGAGCCGCCTGTTCGAGCGCAGGGTCGGGGCGATCTCGCGGCAGGAGCTGCAAACGATAGAGGAATCCGACATCCGGGCGAGTCGTGTCCTGAGGGGAGAGCGGCCGTGACGCACAGCAATCTGTTCAACACCGGTACCATTACGCGCTTCCTCATCGAGGAGCAGCGCCGGCTCAACGTGGACGCCGGCGTCAGCAGCCCGACAGGCAGCTTCACGGCACTGGTCAACGATGTGCGTCTGGCGTGCAAGCGCATTGCCACCCTCATAGGCAAGGGAGCGCTGGCGAACGCGCTCGGGGATGCGGGCACCGTCAACGTCCAGGGCGAGACGCAGATGAAGCTCGATGTGCTCGCGAACGAGATCTTCGTGCGCACCAATGAATGGGGCGGCCAGCTGGCCGGGATGCTCTCGGAGGAGCAGGATCAGCCGTACGCGATACCGGAGGCCTACCCGCGGGGCCGTTACCTGCTGCTCTTCGATCCGCTCGACGGCTCGTCCAACATCGACGTCAATGTCTCGGTCGGCAGCATCTTCTCCGTCCTGAAATGCCCGGAGGGCGTCCGCGACCCGACCGAGGCGGACTACCTGCAACCGGGGAGCGCGCAGGTCTGCGCCGGATATGCGATCTATGGTCCGGCGACCATGCTGGTGCTGTCGACGGGCCGCGGCGTCAACGGGTTCACGCTCGATCGGGAGATCGGGGAGTTCATGCTGACGCACCCGAACCTGCGGGTGCCGGAGACCACTTCGGAGTTCGCGATCAACACGTCCAACTCCCGTCACTGGGAGCCGGCGGTGCGGCGATACGTGAACGAGTGCCTGGCGGGACAGAGCGGGCCGCGAGGTACGGATTTCAACATGCGCTGGATCGCCTCGCTGGTGGCGGAGACGCACCGCATCCTGATGCGCGGCGGGGTGTTCATGTATCCGCGCGACCGCAAGGAACCAGCCAGGGCCGGACGGCTGCGGCTGCTCTACGAGGCCAACCCCATCGGCTATCTCATCGAGCAGGCGGGCGGGCGGGCGAGCACCGGGTACGGTCCGATCCTCGATGTGGTCCCGGAGAGCCTGCACCAGCGCATCAGCTTCGTGTTCGGCGCCCGCTCGGAAGTCGAGCGCATCGAGCGCTATCACCGCGACCACAACGAATTCGAGCTCGACGTGCCGCTCTTCGCCGAGCGCGGGCTCTTCACCACTCACACCTGAGCGAGCGCCAGCCATGTCCGCCCGCCATCCGATCATCGCAGTCACCGGCTCCTCGGGCGCCGGCACCACCTCGGTGAGCAAGACCTTCGAGCAGATCTTCCGCCGCGAGCACATCAAGGCGGCCTTCGTCGAGGGCGACAGCTTCCATCGCTACGACCGTGCGGGGATGAAGGAGCAGCTCGCGCAGGGGCTCGCACGCGGGGATCACCGACTGAGCCACTTCGGCCCGCAGACGAACCTGTTCGCGGAGCTGGAGGAGCTGTTCCGGGGATACGCGCAGACCGGTGCCGGGAAGGCACGCAAGTACCTGCACGACGACGCGGAGGCTGCGCGCCACGGGCAGCAGGCCGGAACGTTCACGGAGTGGGAGGACCTGCCGGCGGAAACCGGTCTGCTCTTTTACGAAGGGCTGCACGGTGCCGTGGTGACGGACGAAGTCGATGTTGCCCGGCACGTCGACCTCCTCATCGGCGTCACGCCGGTGATCAACCTGGAGTGGATCCAGAAGTTACACCGCGACAAATCGACCCGTGGGTACTCCGCGGAGGCGGTCACCGACGTCATCCTCCGCCGCATGCCGGACTACGTGAGCTACATCTGTCCTCAGTTCTCGCGCACGCACATCAATTTTCAGCGCGTTCCGGTCGTCGACACCTCCAATCCCTTCATCGCGCGCTTCATCCCGGCCCCGGACGAGTCATTTCTCGTCATTCGTTTCGCCAATCCCCGCGGGATCGACTTTCCTTACCTGCTCTCGATGCTGCACGGCGCCTTCATGTCGCGGCCCAACACCATCGTCTGTCCGGGGGGCAAGATGGACCTCGCCATGCAGCTCATCTTCACGCCCATGATCTGGCGGCTGATGGAGCGCCGCAAGGATTCCCTGTCGCGGGGGAGAGGCGGCACGTGAGCGGCGGGGCTGCGTACGCGGCTCGGATCGAGCCGTCGGGGGAGGAGGCCGAGGCAGGAGAGCCGCGCATCGAGGCGCTGATCTTCGATGTCGATGGCACGCTTGCGGACACGGAGGAGGTCCACCGGCAGGCGTTCAACGACGCATTCACCGCCCACGGCCTCGAGTTCCACTGGAGCCGTGAGCTCTATGGCGGGCTGCTGCAGGTCACCGGCGGCAAGGAGCGCCTCGCGGCGTTCCTCCAACACATTTCGCTTGGGGATAGGGAGCGCAGCCGGCTGTCGGCCTTGATTCCGCGCCTGCATGCGACCAAGACGGCCTTCTACCGGGAGAGGCTCGAGCGCGGCGGCGTGCCGCTGCGCCCCGGAGTACGCCGGCTGATGAGCGAGGGGCGCGCCGCGGGGGTGAGATTGGCCATCGCCTCGACGACGTCCCCCGACAACGTCTCGGCGCTTCTCGAGGGGGCGCTGGGTCAGGATGGGCCCGATGGCTTCAGCGTCATCGCGACCGGCGATGTGGTGCCGCGCAAGAAGCCCGCGCCCGATGTCTACCTGCTCGCGCTGCGCCAGCTCGGTGTCACGCCCCGGCGCGCGGTCGCCTTCGAGGACTCCGCGATGGGCGTGGCGGCGGCGAAGGGCGCGGGGCTCCTCACGGTGGCGACACCGAGCGAGTGGACCCGCGATCAGGATTTCGCCGCGGCCGATCTCGTGCTGCCGAGTCTGGGAGATCCTGACTCGCCGCTCGGGGCGGCCGACGCGTGGCGCATCGGTGCGCCGTATCTCGGGTTCGAGCAGCTCACGATCCTTCATGCCGCGATCCGGCCGCGGCTCGCGCATTCCGATTGACAACTCAGTTGGGGAGAACGGCATGGCACTCATCTCGCTGCGGCAGCTTCTGGACCATGCGGCCGAATTCGGCTACGGCGTCCCGGCGTTCAACATCAACAACATGGAGCAGGTGCAGGCCATCATGCAGGCGGCGGCCGAGACCGACAGCCCGGCGATACTGCAGGCGTCCGCCGGCGCTCGCGGTTACGCCGGGGAGCCTTTCTTGCGCCACATCGCGCAGGCGGCGCTCGAGACCTGGCCACAGACTCCGCTGGTGATGCACCAGGACCATGGCGCGAGCGCCGCGGTGTGCCAGGCATCCATCCGCTCGGGATTCACGAGCGTGATGATGGACGGATCGCTGCGGGAGGATATGAAGACACCGGCTCCATACGAGTACAACGTGGAGGTCACCGGCCGCGTGGCCGACATGGCGCACGCCGTGGGCGTCTCGGTCGAGGGTGAGCTCGGCTGCCTGGGCTCGCTCGAGTCGGGCCTCGCAGGCGAGGAGGACGGGGTCGGCGCCGAAGGGACGCTCACCCGCGAGCAGCTCTTGACGGACCCCGCCCAGTGCGTCGACTTCGTCGAGCGGACCGGGGTCGACGCCCTCGCCATTGCCATCGGGACGTCCCACGGGGCATACAAGTTCTCCCGCAAGCCGACCCGGGAAGTGCTCGCGATCGCACGCATCGCGCAGATTCACCGCGCGATTCCCGACACTCATCTGGTCATGCACGGCTCCTCGTCCGTGCCCCAGGAGTGGCTGGCGCTGCTGCGCCAGTACGGCGGTGAGATTCCGCAGACCTATGGCGTGCCGGTCGAGGAGATCCAGGAAGGCATTCGCCACGGCGTGCGCAAGGTGAACATCGACACGGACATCCGCATCGCCATGACCGCCGCTGCGCGGCGCTCTCTCGCCACCAGCCCGGCCGATTTCGATCCGCGCAAGTTCCTCAAGGCGGCGACCGCCGCGGCGCGCGAGATCTGCAAGGCGCGGTTCGAGGCGTTTGGATGCGCGGGCAGGGCGTCCCGCATCACTGCGCTGCCGCTCGAGAAGATGGCCGAGCGATACGGGCGGCGCGAGCGTCTGCGCCGGGTTGGCTGAGCCGGGTTGGCTGAGCCGGGCACGGCAGCTCTCATGCCGGCCGCAGGAGCCGATCCTGCCTCAGCTCGGCTTCTGCGCCTTGACGGGCTTCACGGCCCTGCCCGTCGCGGGGTCGACGGCGAAGAGAAGATCCGTCAGCTCATCGGCGTGCTCCTCCTCTTTGGCCAGGATCTCCTCCATCAGTCTGCGTGTGGTCGGGTCGCGCTCGCCGAAGTAGCTGATCATTTCCCGGTAGCTCTCGACCGCGATGCGCTCGGCGATCAGGTCCTCGCGGATCATCTCGGCGAGGGAACCGCCTTCGCGATACTCGCTGTGGCTGAGCTCCGTCAGCATCGCCGGATTCATCTCCGGCTTGCCGCCGAGCTGCTTGATCCGCTCCGCGATGCGCTCGGCATGCTCCTGCTCCTCGCGCGCGTGCTCCTTGAATTCCTCCTTCACCGCCTGTGAGTGGATGCCGCTCGCCATGAAATAATGAAACTGGTAGCGCAGCGTGCAGACGAGCTCCGTCGCCAGCGCCTCGTTGAGCAGCCGGACCGACCGCTCCTGGTCGAGCTGGTAATCCGAAGTGATCGCTCCTTCGTCGATATGCTGGCGCGCCCGCTCGCGGAGCGCCTGGATCTGCTGCAGATGAGTCATCGGTCGGTCTCCTCCTCCTGCCCGCGGTCAAGCCCGCGCCGTTCGGCGCGGGGCTGTTGCGGATGGCGAAGCAAGCCGCGCGCCTGGCTCAGGTGGCCGCCTGGCCGTCGATCAGGGTCTGGAGCACGTTGAGGCGATCGTCGGCGAGCACGAGATTGGCGCGGTAGCCGGGCTCGATCGAGGGCTTGCAACGCATGGCGAGCCGCTCGGCGGGCCGCGGCCGCTTCGCTTCACCGCCGGCATCCGGCGCGAGCATTGGTCGCGCAACTGCGTGGCCATCGGCCTTTCGGCCGGCTTCCTCGAGCCGCTGGAGTCGACCTCGATCCACCTCGTCCAGTCGGCGATCACGCGGCTCCTCGCCCTCTTTCCGGACCGCGACTTCGATCCGATGCTGGCGCGGGAATTCAACCGTGCCAGCCGCTTCGAATACGAGCGCATACGCGATTTCCTGGTCCTGCATTATCACGCGCAGGAGCGGGAGGAGCCGCTGTGGCGCTACGCGCGCTCGATGGCCATTCCGCAGTCGCTGCAATTGAAGATCGATCACTTCCGCAACGGCGGCTGCATCCTCTTCGATCCGGCGGAGCTCTTCCAGAAGAACAACTGGCTCGCCGTGCTGGCCGGTCAGGAAGTGCTGCCCGGGCGCTACCATCCCTTGGTCGATCTGCCGGCCGCACAGACGCTGCAAGGATTCTGGAACAGATGCGTGGTGCGATGGAGCAGGCGGCGCTGTCGCTCCCCACACACCGTCAACACATCGAGCGGCACTGCCGCCCGGCCGCGGAAGCGTAATGGTCTTGTCGTCCGGCGCGGGAAGTGCCAGTCACGGCGTGCCAGAAGCCTGCTCGGATCGACAGTTTCCCGCTCAGGCTGGGCAGCAGGGCAGCTAGGCAGCTGGGCGGCCGGTCCGCGCTCACGCTGCGCGCCAAGGTGCCCAATCCGGAAGCTGAATCCTTCGCCCGGATGGGCGCCGATGCGCAGGCGAACTGTCCGGTCTCGAAGCTCCTGAAGGCGAAAATCAGCTTCGATGCGAAGCTCGTCTGAGGCTCCGCGCGGGGATATGATGATCCGGGCCGCATCCCTGCGGTCCGCACCCCACCCAATATGATCCGAAAGGAGCCCTGCGATGGTCAACGAAGCCAAGAAGACTGCCACCCTCGACACCCCGTCGGGTCTTTCGAAGGAGGCGGTCCATGATATTCCGCCCGCCCTCACCACGCTGCTCGCCGACACTTTCGCTCTATATCTCAAGACGAAGAATTTCCACTGGCACATGTCGGGACCGCACTTCCGTGACTGGCACCTGCTGTTGGATGATCAGGCGACCCAGATCCATCAGATGACCGATCCCATCGCCGAGCGGGGGAGGAAGATCGGCGGCGGGACGCTCAAGTCGATAGGGCAGATATCCAAGCTGCAGCGACTGAAGGACAATGACGCGAGCTTCGTCACTCCGCGGGACATGCTGGCCGAGTTGCGGGAAGACAACCGGCAGCTCGCCGCGTACATGAGGGAGGTGCACGGGGTGTGCGACGAGCTCGGCGACGTGGCCACCGCGAGCCTGCTGGAGAACTGGATCGACGAGACCGAGAATCGGGTGTGGTTCCTCTTCGAGGCGACCCGTCACGCCGAAGGTTAGCGATCGCCGGTTGCCGGTCGACTCGTGTCGACCCCGAATCATGAAGCGGCACAAGCATGTGACAGGCGCACGGAGGTGCCCCGTCGCCGCAGGTGGCTTCAACTAATGCGGATTGCTGGTGAACCCCCGCGGCCGCGGCAAGCCGACGGGGGTCACCGTGGCGGTCCCCTTGGCGCCGCACTTCGAGCAGCGCAACCGCGGAGCGAGGCTCTCGAGACTCACGGACCAACCGACGAGGCGCGCCAGCGCCTCGGCTGCGATGTCGCGCGAAGCTGCGCAGGCTGGACATTTCACGCGCACCAGGAATTGTCCGAAGCGATCGTCCAGCTTCTTCACGTCGCGCAGCTCTCGCATGCCGCAAGAGTAAGAAGCGCAGGATGTGCCTGTCCATGCAGTTGCCCCGGGCCGAAGCTACTGGATGAGCCGCGATTCGCGGCGGCTGCGGCTCAGCCCGGAACCTGCGCCGCCACGGAACCCGGCCGGCGTCCGAAGCTTTTTCTGGAGAGGTTTGGCAGGTCAGGGAGTCTCCCATGAAGGCAGTTCTGTCGGTGCTCGGCATTGCATTCATCATTGCCTGGCTGGTGCTGTGGCTGGCGGTGAAGATCACGTTCGGCGCCATCCATCTGCTGGTGCTGATCGGGGTGGTCCTCATCGTCTTCGCGTTCCTCAAGGCGGCATAGCGGCGCGCCGTTTGCGCGGGGCGGGCGCAGAGGGCAGGCCAACGTTCTGCGGGGGGCGGGGCGGGGGCCATTGGCGAGGACAATGTTCTCGGGTCCGCGCGGTACCATGGGCCGATAGATGTCCACGCGCGGCCCTCCCTGCCCATGAGCAACAACGCGGAAGCCTTCGAGCACTGGATTCGAACGTCCTTCGTGCAGATGAACACCGAGCTGGAGGAGCTCTACTTCGGACAGCACGACCGCTCCCGCGTGTTGGGTGTGGGCGATGGGATCAAGTCCGCGTTGCGCGACGAAGGGCACGCTCACGTGACTGCCTTGCGCGCTGAAGGCAACACAGGCGAGGGGTTCGAGAGCGCGTTCGGCGTTCTGGGCAATGTGGGGATGTACCTCGGCGCCTTGAGACGTCATGAGCTCACGAATCCGGCACGGGAGGAGCGCTCCCCTTTTCCCGAGGCTTCCTCACTCGCCATCCACTGCGGCGCTTCTCTCGGGATGGCGCCGAGGTTCGCCACCGCCCACCTGACTCTCCACAACAGGGCTCGCGCCGGCTTGCGCAAGAGCTTCACCTCCCTCGATGCCGAGTTCCTCTTCATCGACGAGAACACCCGCGGCATTCTGTCCCTGCAGCGCGCCGCGGAGGCGCTCACGAGCATCGTCCACATCGGCGTCTCGAGTCCCGTGGCGGACGTCATGTTCGAAGCGGCGAAGCACTCGCTGAACGAAGTGGTGCGGGTCAACCGCCGGCTCATGGAGCATCTGGACGTGGAGCGGTTCTTCCATTCCGTGCGCCCCTACTACAAGCCCTACCGGGTGGGACGGCAGGAGTACCGGGGCGCTAATGCCGGCGACTTCTCCGGGATCAACGAGATCGACCTGCTGCTCGGGCTGTGCCGGGCGAACGATCCGTACTATGGCCAGCTCCTCGTCGACAAGATGCTCTTCATGCTGCCGGGCGATCAGGCTCGCCTGAAGGACTGCATGGCACGCAGGAGCCTGCTGGATGAGCTTCTGGAGCTCCTCCCCGACCATGCCGCGGCCGGCTGGTTTCAGCGCAATGCGCGGGCGTTTCTCGAGGTCTGCGAGCTCTTTGGGCAGATGGCGGCGCAGCATCACGATCAGCTGGTGAAGCGCTTCATCGAGGAGCCCGCCGCCCGGCTGGGGGAGGAGCAGTCGCAGGGCCTCACGGCGAGCGGACCGCCGCTGCCCGTGCTGCTGCGCTCACTCGAGCTGCTTCGCGACCTGCGCAACGCAGCCGATCGGCGCGACATCGCGTCCCGTCACCATGATTTGGCGAGGCTTCGCGCCGCGGTGGCGGTGCAATGAATGAGAGCGAGGGCTGGGCGAGGCTGAAGGAGCTCATCGAGAGCGTCCGGATCGCCCTGCTCACCACCATGGATCTGGATGGGTCCCTCCATACTCGTCCCGTCGAGACGCTGCGTTGCGATTGCGACGGGACGTTATGGTTCTTTACGGACCCTCAGAGTCCGAAGGCCAATGAGCTGTCGCACGATATGCGCGTGAGCGTCGGTTTTTCCGACCCCTCGAAGAGGGTCTACGCCGCCGTCGCGGGGCAGGCTCGCATCCTGCGGGATGAAGCCCTCGCGGCGCAGCTCTGGAGGCCGGCGCAGCGACACACCACCGGCGGACCGATGGTCAGGTTCGGCACGAAGTGGCCGTCCATGACGTC
>JABBNZ010000163.1 GCA_019352035.1 Pseudomonadota bacterium
GATCGTCCCCACGTTCACATGAGGCTTGGTACGCTCGAATTTCTCTTTGGACATGACTGCTTGTTACCTTAAGAATCTCACTGCTTGATGATGCCGTCCGCGATGTTGGGCGGCACCTCGGTGTATTTGCCGAATTCCATCGTGAATGTCGCGCGGCCCTGGCTCATCGAGCGCACGGTCGTCGCGTATCCGAACATTTCCGACAGCGGCACTTCGGCCGTGATGGCCTTGCCGGAAGGCGTCTCGTCCATCCCCAGGATCTGTCCGCGCCGACGGTTCAGGTCGCCGATGACATCGCCCGAATATTCCTCCGGGGTGACCACCTCGACCTTCATGATCGGCTCGAGCAGCACGGGCTTCGCGCGGCGGAAGCCTTCCTTGAAGCCCATCGAGCCCGCGATCTTGAACGCCATTTCATTCGAGTCGACGTCGTGGTACGAACCGTCGAACAGAGTGATCTTGACGTCCACGACCGGGTAGCCGGCGATGACGCCGGTCTGACAGGCCTCCTGGATGCCCTTGTCCACCGCCGGAATGTACTCCCTCGGCACGGTGCCGCCGACGATGCCGTTGACGAAGGCATAGCCCTTGCCGGCCTCATTGGGCTCGATCTTCAGCCAGACGTGGCCGTACTGGCCGCGGCCGCCCGACTGGCGCACGAACTTGCCTTCCTGCTCCACCTTGGCGCGAATGGTCTCGCGGTAGGCGACCTGCGGCTTGCCGACGTTCGCCTCGACCTTGAACTCGCGCTTCATGCGGTCGACGATGATCTCGAGGTGCAGCTCGCCCATGCCCGAGATGATGGTCTGTCCCGACTCCTCGTCGGTGTGGACGCGGAAGGACGGATCCTCCTTCGCGAGGCGCTGCAGCGCGAGGCCCATCTTCTCCTGGTCGACCTTGGTTCTGGGCTCCACCGCGACCGAGATCACCGGATCGGGGAATTCCATCTTCTCGAGGGTGATGACCTTCTCGAGATCGCACAGCGTGTCGCCCGTGATGACGTCTTTCAGGCCGACGGCCGCCGCGATGTCGCCGGCGCGCACTTCCTTGATCTCGTTGCGCTCGTTGGCGTGCATCTGCAGCAGGCGCCCGATGCGCTCCTTCCTGGATTTGCTCGGCACGAACACCGTATCGCCGGAATTGAGCACGCCGGAGTAGACACGGAAGAACGTCAGATTGCCGACGAAGGGGTCGTTGAGGATCTTGAAGGCGAGCGCGGCGAACGGCTCCTCGTCAGCCGCCTTGCGGGTGGAGGGCTCGTTGTCGGTGTCGAGGCCCTTGACGTCGGGCATCTCGACGGGCGAGGGCATGAACTCGATGATGGCATCGAGCAGCGCCTGAACGCCCTTGTTCTTGAAGGCCGTGCCGCACATGCAGAGCACGACATCGTTGCGGACCGAGCGCTCGCGCAACCCCTTGCGCACCTCGTCCTCGGTGAGCGTCCCGCCCTCGAGGTACTTGTTCATCAGCGCATCGTTGGCCTCGGCCGCCGCCTCGACCATCTTGGCGCGGTGCTCCTCGGCCTGATCCTGGAGGGCCGCCGGAATGTCGCGGTACTCGAAGCGCATGCCCTGGGTCTCCAAGTCCCAGTAGATGGCCTTCATGCGGATGAGGTCGACCACGCCCTCGAACTGATCCTCGGCGCCGATCGGAATCTGGATCGGCACGGGATTGCCCCGCAGGCGGGTCTTGATCTGTTCCACGCAGCGGAAGAAGTTGGCGCCGGCGCGGTCCATCTTGTTGACGAACGCGATCCGCGGCACGCCGTACTTGTTCATCTGCCGCCAAACGGTCTCCGACTGCGGCTGCACGCCGGAGACGGCGCAGAAGAGCGCGACGGCGCTGTCGAGCACGCGCAGCGAGCGCTCCACCTCGATCGTGAAGTCGACGTGTCCGGGCGTGTCGAGAATGTTGATCCGGTGCTCGGGGAAGCTGCTGTCCATCCCCTTCCAGAAGCACGTGGTGGCGGCAGCCGTGATGGTGATGCCGCGCTCCTGCTCCTGTTCCATGTAGTCCATGACGGCGGCGCCATCGTGAACCTCGCCGATCTTATGCGAGACCCCGGTGTAGAAGAGAATGCGCTCAGTCGTGGTCGTCTTCCCCGCATCGATGTGGGCGGAAATACCGATATTCCGATACCGCTCGATGGGCGTAGCACGTGCCACGGTAAACTATCCTCTTGAGGGCCTTCGGCCGTATGAACCGCGGGCGACTACCAGCGGTAATGCGCGAAGGCCTTGTTGGCCTCCGCCATACGGTGGGTGTCCTCGCGCTTCCTGACGGCGGCGCCGCGATTCTCGGCGGCATCCATCAGCTCGTGCGCGAGGCGAAACGACATCGACTTCTCGCTGCGGTCGCGAGCCGCCTCGATGACCCAGCGCATGGCCAACGTCTGGCGGCGGGTGGCCCGAACTTCAACCGGCACCTGGTACGTCGCGCCGCCGACGCGGCGGGACTTCACCTCGACGACCGGCTTGACGTTGTCGAGCGCAGCCGAGAGCAGCTCGATCGCTTCCGGCCCCTTCTTGCCGGTCTTCTCCCCGATGCGGTCGATGGCACCATAGATGATGCGCTCCGCCGCGGATTTCTTGCCGTCCTTCATGACGACGTTCATGAACTTCGCCAGCATATCGTTGTTGAACTTGGGGTCCGGCAGGATGGTGCGGACCGGCGCCTGGGCTCGACGGGACATAGGCTACTGCCTCTATTTCATGCGCTGACGCGCAGGACTTACGGGGCTCACCAAAGCGCGACCCCCGTCCGTATAGCGGCGCGCGGCGCGCGCCGGAAAGAACTCTGTATTCATTATTTCTTCGGCCTCTTGGCGCCGTACTTGGAGCGACTCTGCTTGCGCTCGCCGACACCAGCGCAGTCCAGTGTCCCGCGCACCGTGTGGTAGCGGACGCCGGGCAGGTCCTTCACGCGGCCTCCGCGAATGAGCACCACCGAGTGCTCCTGGAGATTGTGCCCTTCGCCACCGATGTAGCTCGTGACCTCATAGCCGTTCGTCAGCCGGACACGGCAGACCTTCCGCAGAGCGGAATTGGGCTTCTTCGGCGTCGTGGTATAGACGCGCGTGCAGACGCCACGCTTCTGGGGTGAAGCCCCAAGCGCGGGCACCTTAGTTTTCTCTGCCTTCGTCCGGCGCGGCTGCCGGATGAGCTGACCCGTGGTCGCCATTCTGTCTCCAAGATCCTGCGTTCGGGCGCACTGGGCGCCCTTAAGTCTCAGAAGCGCTTGTGCGGTGAGCGGCTGGAAGAAAGACCGGGCCGCCTGCTGCTCGCTCGGCGGCCCGGTGTCTGTATCTCGCTGTTTCCGGTGCCGGCATGAATCAGGGCCGGACCGAGAAAGGCCGGCGATTCTAGGTAGGGGGGCCGGGAGTGTCAACCGTATGAGCGCTCGCGGTGCAGGGGTTCCCTCGGGAATGGTCCTTTTTCCCTCCGGCCAGGCTCGCGGCCAGGGTGCCGCCGCCCGCCCGGATCGCTCCGCCGCCGCAGCTGGGCCGGGCCATGCGCCATGCCCAATTGCCCATTGCCCATTGCCCATTCCATTGCCCATTGCCAGGCCCTGTGCGAGGGCCATGCGGCGCAGCCACGCACCTGGGGCACGTCCTCCATGTCCTCCATGTCCTCTCGGCCATGCCCGGGCGTACCCCCGAGGGTCCCGCTGCCTATCGCGAGGAGACGGCACGCGCGCTCTTCTACCCTTATGTCATAACATTGTTGTAGGCTTCGCACCAGCTCGCGCTGAAACCCGGCCGTACGTCACGGCGGCGGCGTTTTCGCCGTGCTCTGCTGGACTCGTATCCTGCCTCGACCGGGGAGAACACTGAAAAATGAGGACCGGTTTCCTGCCGAAGTCGGCCATGGCGCGCGGCCCGCGCCCTCGGCTGCTTGCACTCGCATGGGCCTGCCTGGCGCTCACCGCCGCCGCCGCCTGCGCCTGCGCCGCAGCGCCGCTGCACCTGGCCTCGATTTCCCGCTATCACCACCATTACATCCATCACCGCCACCGCCGCCTGGCAGCGCAGCCCCGCCTGCGTTCCGGTGAAGCGCTGGTGCTCGATGCGAGCCACGGCAAGGTGCTCTATGCCCGGCGCGCCGACGTTCCGGCCCCCATCGCATCCATTTCCAAGCTGATGACCGCGCTCGTGGTCGCGGAGGCGAGACAGCCCCTCGATCAGCGGCTGCAGGTCACCTCCGCCGACCGCGCGATCGGCCGCGGCGCCTTTTCCCGGCTGGCGGTCGGCACCCGGCTCACTCGCGCGCAGCTCTTCCATCTGGCGCTGATGTCCTCGGAGAATCGGGCCGCCCACGCGCTGGCCCGCAACTACCCAGGCGGCCTCGCCGCCTGCATTCGGGCGATGAACGCCAAGGCCCGGGCGCTCGGCATGGCGCACACGCACTTCGTCGAGCCGACCGGCCTCTCGAGCCACAATATCTCGACTCCGCACGACCTCGCCAAGCTCGTCATGGCGGCGGCCCGAAGCCCGGTGATCCGCCGCTATTCCACGAGCCGCGGCTATACGATCCGCTCCGGCCGCCGGCTGGTGGCGTACCACAATACCGACCTGCTGGTCTCCCGCCCCTCCTGGCACATCGTGGTGCAGAAGACCGGCTTCACCGACGCCGCGGGAAATTGCCTGGTGATGCAGGCCACCATCGACCACCGCAGCGTCGTCATGGTGCTGCTCGATTCCTGGGGCAAGTACACGCGCGTCGCGGACGCACGGCGGGTCAGGGACTGGGTGGAGACCCAGCTCGACCGTCACCCGGTGCGGCAGGTGGCGAGCCGGACCTAGCCCCGTCCCGGCGAGCTCGACCGGCCCGCATCACCTCGGAACCGAATCCGAAGGGAACCCGCCTTGCCGCGGCGGCTCGCCCGGCTGACGCAAGTCGCGCGTTTCGAAAAAGGCGCTCAGCAGGTAGGCCACTCCAATGGCGGCCGGCAGCAGCCCCACCAGAAGGCGCCATTGCCCGCGGCCCCGCTCCCCCACAGGCCCACTGTGAGCGCGAGGCCGACGAAGAGCAGAATGAGGCCATTGCGCCGCATCCCGCCAGGGGTGAAACACCTCCGCGAGCGGCCGCTCATGAGGTACTCCTGCGGCAGCGGCGGCAGCGGCGGCAGCTCGATGCCACCGTGAGTCCTGCGATCCCCTTCCTTTCGTGGCGCGCGCATAGCCGGGACGATCTGGTGTAATGGAGCGGAGCATGACATCGCGGACTCACGAGCAGACGGTTCAGAGCCAGTTCGACCCTCGCGCGGAGGCTTACCTGACCAGCGCCGTACACTCGGCCGGGCCGGACCTCGAGCGGGCGAAAGAGCTGCTCGCGCACGCCGTGCCGCCCGCTGCCCAGGCACTCGACATCGGCTGCGGCGGCGGACATCTGAGCTTCGCGCTGGCGCCGCACGTCGCACGGATGGTTGCGCTCGACCCCTCCCCGGGCATGCTCGCCGGGGTATCGAGGATTGCGGCGGCGCGGGGCCTGAGGCAGATCGAGACCCGTCAGGGCACTGCGGAGTCGCTGCCGTTCGCCGATCGCAGTTTCAACCTCGTATGCACTCGCTACAGCGCCCATCACTGGACACGCCTGCCGGAGGCCGTGAAGGAGGCCGCTCGCGTGCTGGCCCCGGGCGGACACGCCTCATCATCGATACGCTCGGTCAGGAGGAC
>JABBNZ010000008.1:0-55321 GCA_019352035.1 Pseudomonadota bacterium
CTCTTCCGATCGCCGCTGAAGTGACCCTCGTAGCGCGCAGCCACGGCGAAATGCATCTGCGCCGGCGGACCGCCAAAGCGATGCGGCGACGGGGCGAAGTGCGCCCCGCCATGGGGAACCGGACCGGCAAAGCGGCGCGGGGGAGCGGCGAAATGCATCCCGCCTCGCGCCGCCGGGGCACGGGCGGCGAAGTGCCCATGGAAGGCGGCCCCGCGGCGATCTTCGCCATGAGCTCCCGGTGCCGCCAGGAGCAGGACCGAAACCGCGATCACCGTGGCCGCAGTCATGCCATTCATCAGTCTTGCCTTGATCTTCATGCGCTCCGCCCCGCGATCCGTTTGGACCTGCCGCGACCGCCTGCGTTCCAGGCCGGCATAGAGCTTACAACGTTACAGCTGACCGAAAGCTGACCAGCTTCACTGCCTCCAGTCCTGCGAGCAGGACCAGGGCCGCGGCCGCGCAGAGCAGGAACTGGCCGGCCTGCAGCGGCCCCAGGCGCAGGAACGCGTGCACGGCGGGGATCGTGAAGGCCGCGGCCAGTGCGCCGGCCGCGGCGGCCACGCTGATCCAGAGCGACGGATTGCGGCGCGTGAGGCCGACGAGCGGTGAGGCGCTGAAGCTGCGGTTCGCGAATATCAGCGCGTAGTTGGCGCACACCAGGGTCACGAAGCCCATGGAGCGGACCACCTCGGGCGGCAGTCCGCGCAGCGTGGCGTAGAGGAATACGCCGCATACCGCCGCGATTGCGAGCGCTCCCTGCAGGAAACCGCGCACCAGGAGCGGGCGCGACAGCAGGCCGGTGTCCGGATCGCGCGGGGGTCGGGTCATCACATTCCGCTCGTCGGGCTCCGCCTCGAGCACGACCGAGCACAGCGGGTCGATGATGAGCTCGAGAATCGCGATCAGCATGGGCGTCAGCACCAGCGGCCGGTCCATCGCGATCGGCAGCAATGCCAGAGCCGCGATCGGCATGT
The DNA here is from genome assembly GCA_019352035.1 of Pseudomonadota bacterium. Lineage (GTDB taxonomy): Bacteria > Pseudomonadota > Gammaproteobacteria > Steroidobacterales > Steroidobacteraceae > 13-2-20CM-66-19. The sequence goes on from JABBNZ010000008.1 coordinate 975, forward strand.
GGATCGCCAGGATGTAGCCGATCGCCTTCACCAGATTGTCGTAGATGCGCCGTCCGAGACGCACGGCGCGCACGATCGAGTTGAAATCATCATCGAGCAGGACGAGCGAGGAAGCCTCGCGCGCAACATCGGTTCCGCGCTGCCCCATGGCGATGCCGATGTGCGCCGACCTCAGCGCGGGTGCGTCATTGACGCCATCGCCCGTCATGGCGACGACCTCTCCGAGCGCCTTCAAGGCGCTGACGATGCGCAGTTTCTGTTGGGGCGTGATCCGTGCGAAGACGGACACCGCCGCGATGCGCTCACGCAGGGCTTGCTCCTCGAGCCCCGCCAGCTCCGTACCGGTCGTGACCTTCTCGTGCTCGATCCCCGCCTGTCTCGCAATGGCGCGAGCCGTCTCCGGGTGATCGCCGGTGATCATCACCACGCGGATGCCCGCAGAGCGGCACTCGCGCACGGCCTGGGGGATGCCCTCGCGCAGAGGGTCGATGAAACCGATCAGGCCCTCCGGCTCGAGCGGCAGATCGAGGACCTGCTGCGGCGGCTTGGCCGTCGTGAGGCGAGCGGACGCCACAGCGAGCACGCGCAGCCCGCGTTGCGCCAGGTCCTCCACCCTGACACGCATGGCCTGCAGGGCCGCGGGATCCAACCGGCAGAGCGTGCCGATCGCCTCCGGGGCTCCCTTGGCCGCGGCGAGCAGCGCTCCGTCCGCACCGCGCCAAACCTGCACGAGCGCCGGCAGCTCCGGCTGCCATGGATAGCCGCGCACGAGCTGCGCCCCGCTCACCGCGCGGCCCGCATCGCCGGCCAGCCGCACCAGCGCGCGGTCCATGGGATCGATCGCCTCGGGGCGGCTCGCCAACACGGCGGTCTGGAGCAGATCGGCCAACCGCGGGTCCAGGGTGCCCGCCGCTCCCGGCCGATCGAGCGCCGCGGCGCACTGCGCATCCCTTTCCAGCCATGCGACCGACATGACATTGCGGGTGAGCGTCCCGGTCTTGTCGGTGCACAGGACCGTAGCCGCTCCCAGCGTCTCGATGGCCGCCGGGCGGCGGGTCAACACCCGAGAGCGTGACAGCCGCCACGCGCCCATCACCATGAACACCGTCAGGACGAGCGGAAACTCCTCGGGCAGCATCGACATTGCAAGCGCGATGCCGGCGAGCAGGCCCTGGAGCCAGGCGCCCCGCAGGAGGCCGTAGAGCAGCGCCGCGATCACGCTCAGCGACAGCCCGACGATGGCGAAGCCGGTCACGAACCGGCGCGTCTGAACCTGCAGGCGCGGCGGCTCCGGCGTGATCCGTGTGACGCTGTGTCCGATCTTGCCGATCTCGCTGCGTACTCCCGTCGCCGTGACCACCGCCAGGCCGCCGCCGGTGACGATCAGTGTGCCGGAGAAGACGAGAGGCTGGTCGTCGCCTCCCGGCGCCGCATCGGGCGACGGCGCTGCGTGCGAAGGGCGCTTGCGCACGGGGACGGACTCGCCCGTGAGCAGACTCTCGTCCGCCTGGACGTCATCGCCGGAAATCAACATGGCGTCCGCGGGAACGCGGTCGCCTTCGGCGAGCACCAGCAGGTCGCCGCGCACCACCTCCCTGCCGGGGATGCGCACCTGCTCGCCGTCGCGGATGATGAGCGCCCGCGGACTCGTGAGGTCTCGCAGCGCCTCGAGGACCCGCTCGCTCCTGCCCTCCTGGATGATGGCGATCGCCACGGAGAAGCAGGCGAAGCCGAAGAGCACCAGCGCCTCGCCACGGCTGCCGATCAGCAGGTACAGGACGCCCGCGCCGAGTAGCAGCGCGAACATGGGCTCGCGTAGCACCTCGATGACGATGCGCAGCGCAGTGCGGCGCTCGAGCTCCGGCAGCGCGTTCGGGCCCTCCGCCCGCAGCCGCTCCGCCGCCTCGCTAGCGGTCAGTCCGCGGCGCGCCGCCGGCGGCGCCCCTTCGTGAGAGTCGTTGTGCTCCAACGCTGTCATCTCAACGTGCTGCGATGTGGCTGCGCGCTCATTTGCGGTGGCGGGAGATGACGAGCACGGCAATCAGGATCACGGCGACGTTGAGCACCCACCAGGCCGCCATGCCGTGCCCCTCGAGCGAGTCGAGCATGCTCCGGTGCCGCGGGAGACTCACGGTGCCGGTGAGCAGCTCGCGGATGCCGTCGTGGGCCACGACGACGCTCAGCGATTGGTTGCCGCCGTCCCGGCCGCGCAGCGAGAGCAGATAGGTGCCGCCCAGCTGCGCGGTGAGCGGCACGCGGTGTCCGTCGAGAGTCGCGGTCACGTTGCCGGCTCCCGTGATGAGCTGATGATTCGCGCGGCGGGTGACCCGCAGCGCGAGCGAGTCGTCCGACGAAGTCACGGTCAGCTTGAGGAGCGCCGAGCGCGCGACGATGGCCGGGGCATTGGGGGATGCAGGGGCGGATGGCATCGGCTAATCCTGCAATCCGAGGAAACTCTCGAGTGTCTCGAGACCCACGAGCAGCCCTCGCAGCTGCTCCTTGGTGAGGCACGCGAGCAGCTCCCGCTCGCGCTCGAGAACGAGCGGCACGAGCTCCGCATACATCTTGCGGCCCCCCTTGGTGAGGCGCACTTCCCTCTCGCGCCGGTCGGCGGTGCTCGAGGCGCGCTCGATCAGCTCGCGCTCCTCCAGATGGGCGACCGCACGGCTCACGCGGGTCTTGTGCATCCGCGTGCTCTCGGCGATGTGCTGTGCGGTACAGCCGTGCTGCGAGCCCACCGTCGCCATGACTCGCCACTCGGGGATGTCGAGGCCGAAACGCTCCCGGTAGATGTCGGAGAGGTGATCGCTCACCCCCACGGCGAGGCGGTTGAGCCGGTAGGGCACGAAGGCGGCGAGCTCGAGCCCGAGCTCGGTCGGAGCCCGGACGGTCATATCATCACTCCCCAAACGGTTGCATCCGCAACTAATTGTGTCATCATGGTCGTCATCGCTTTGCGGGACCCTGAAGTATGAAGCCAGGCACGGGGAGGCGCCGCGCGCTGGGCCGGGCAGGATGCCCGGGTCCGGCGCTTCGTACCAGAGGCGAAGCATACCGGGAGTGGGAGTAAGTGATGAGCACCGCAATGCCAGCCGCAGAGGACGCCGTCCCGGCGCCCCTGAAGTACCTGCAGGGATTCGGTAACCACTTCGCCACCGAGGCCGTGCCCGGCGCGCTGCCCGAAGGCCGCAATTCCCCGCAGCGCTGCCCGTACGGGCTCTATGCCGAGCAGCTCTCGGGGACCGCCTTCACCGCCCCCCGGCAAGCCAACCGCCGCAGCTGGCTCTATCGCATCCGTCCCGCCGCCATGCTGCAGCAACCCTTCCGCCCGCTGCCGCACCCCGGGCTCGCGAGTCGCTTCGATGCGCTGCCGGTATCACCGAATCCGTTGCGCTGGAGCCCGCCGCCCATCCCGCGGGAGCCGGCCGATTTCATCGACGGCCTGCTGACGCTCGCAGGCACCGGCTCGCCGGAGAGCCACGCCGGCTGCGCCATTCACTGGTATCTCGTCAATCGGCCGATGCGCGAGCGGTTCTTCTACGATGCCGACGGTGAGCTTCTCATCGTGCCGCAGCTCGGACGGCTGCGCGTCGCGACCGAGCTCGGCGTGCTCGAGGCCGCGCCGCAGGAAGTGGTGCTCATTCCGCGGGGGGTGCGCTTTCGGGTCGAGCTGCCGGACGGTCAGGCGCGCGGCTATGTCTGCGAGAGCTTCGGCGCGCCGATGCGCCTGCCCGACCTCGGCCCCATCGGCGCCAACGGCCTCGCCAATCCGCGCGATTTTCAGACACCGGTCGCATGGTACGAGGACCGCGAGGGAGAGATGGAGCTCATCGCGAAGCTCGGCGGGGAGCTGTGGACGGCCACGCTCGATCACTCCCCGCTCGATGTCGTCGCCTGGCACGGCAACCATGCGCCCTGCAAATACGACCTGCGCCGATTCAACACCATGGGCTCGGTGAGCTACGATCATCCGGACCCTTCCATTTTCCTCGTGCTGCAGTCGGTCAGCGATACCCCCGGCGTCGACTCGCTCGACTTCGTCATCTTTCCGCCGCGCTGGCTCGCGATGGAGGACACCTTCCGCCCGCCGTGGTTTCACCGCAATGTCGCGAGCGAGTGCATGGGGCTGATCCACGGCGTGTATGACGCCAAGGCCGGCGGCTTCGAGCCGGGGGGCGCCTCGCTCCACAACTGCATGACCGGACACGGCCCGGACGCCGAGACCTTCGAGCGCGCCGTGAGCGCCGATACCCGCCAGCCGCAGCGCATCGGCGACACGATGGCGTTCATGTTCGAGACGCGCACCGTGATCCGGCCCACGCGCCGCGCCCTCGAGCTGCCGCAGCTGCAGTCCGACTACGCGCAGTGTTGGCGCAGCCTGCCCAAGCGCTTCCGGCCGCCGGCCGGCGCGGCCTCGGAGTGAGGGGGTGGCGCCGGTGAGCACCCTCGACGCGACTCACGACCCGAAGCTGCGCAGCTGGGTGGATTCCGCCAACCTCCCCGGCTGCGACTTTCCCATCCAGAACCTGCCGCTCGCGGTCTTCCGGCGCAAAGGCAGCGGCGAGAATTTCCGCTGCGGCGCCGCCATCGGCGACAGCGTTCTCGACCTGGGCGCGCTCGACATGCTGAGCCCGTTCGGGGGCCTCGGCACCCAAGCGCTGGCGGCCTGTGCCGAGCCGTCGTTGAATCGGCTCATGGCGCTCGGGCGAGAGGCGTGGGTCGCGCTGCGCCGGGGATTGTCGCAGTGTCTGCGCGAGGGCGCGCCCCGGGCGATGGAGCTCGCCGCCGCGCTCGTGCCGCAGCGCGAGGTTGAGTTCACCCTGCCGGCGAGGATCGGCAACTACACGGATTTCTACGCCTCCATCCACCACGCCACCGCGGTCGGGCGCCTCTTCCGGCCGGATCAACCCCTGCTGCCCAACTACAAGTGGATGCCCATCGCCTATCATGGCCGTGCCTCATCGATCGGGGTCTCCGGCCAGGAGTTCAGGCGTCCGCACGGTCAGGTCATGCCCCGCGGCGCCGAGCGGCCGCAGGTCGCGCCGAGCGCGCGGCTCGACTTCGAGCTCGAGGTCGGCATCCTCATCGGCACCGGCAACGGCCTGGGCTCTCCCATCCCGATCGCCCAGGCCGAGGAGCACGTGTTCGGACTCTGCCTGCTCAATGATTGGTCGGCCCGCGACGTTCAGGCGTGGGAGTACCAGCCGTTGGGTCCTTTCCTCGCCAAGAGCTTCGCCAGCACGATCTCACCCTGGGTGGTGACACTGGAAGCGCTCGCGCCCTACCGGCTGCCCTGGACCCGGCCGGCGGAGGATCCGCAGCCCCTGCCCTATCTCGACTGCGAGCCGCTGCGAACGCGTGGCGCGCTCGACCTGCAGCTTGAGGTGGCGCTCGAGACCGCCGCCATGCGCGCCGCGGGCGCCGCGCCGCAGCCTCTGGCGCGCACCAACTTCCGTCACAGCTACTGGGCGATCGCGCAGATGGTCGCGCATCACACCGTCAATGGCTGCAATCTCGAGCCCGGAGACCTCTTCGGCAGCGGCACCCAGTCCGGTCCCACGCCGGAGCAGGCCGGCTCCCTGCTCGAGCTCACCGAGGGCGGCAAGCGGCCGCTCAGGCTCACGGGAGGCGAGACGCGCACCTTCCTGGAGGACGGTGACCGGGTGATCCTGCGGGGCTGGTGCGAGCGGCCCGGTTGCGCCCGGATCGGCTTCGGCGAGGCGAGCGGCACCGTGCTCGCCGAGTAGTGATGTAGCTCAGCTACTGCCGGTAGCCGATGCGGAACGCGCCCCAGTGCCGGCCGCGCACCCAGATGGGCGAGGACAGGTCCTTCATCAGCACGAAATTGCCGCCGCCCATGTCGCGCCGGTAGGTCTGCAGCAGGAACGGCTTGGTGTTGCGGGCAACCTTCTGCACCGCCCGATCCTTGAACAGGCGGCGGTTGCGGCAATGCGCCGCGTTCCAGACCGGATCCTTGCCTTGCGGCAGGCGGTAGTTGGGATTGTGGGTCGGCAGATACCCGCCCTTCGCCCAGGCCACGCAGAAGATGATGCGCGGGTCCGCGCGTTGCAGCGGGTCCTGGATGGGCGGCAGCACGCGATCGGTAAACTCGACGTAGTCCGTGAGGTACTGCTTGGGGTTGGTGCCCGGGATCTCCCGGTAGCGCTCGTCGAAGAGCTGCGTCTCCGCGATCTCGCCGCGGGCGACCGCCGCCTCGAACAGCTCCCCGATTCGCTTCGCGCTCTCGAGACCCAGGCGAATGATGGACGTGTCGGCGGTCTCCATGCCGCTGCCGGCGATGAGCTCGATCAGGCCCTCGCTGAGTCCGAGCAGTCCCTCCACTCTCTTGTCGGCCTGGGCGAGACTGGTGGATGAGAGCTGCACGCCCTCGGCGAGACCGCCGAGCTCGGAGAGTGTCGCATTGCAGGCCTCGAGGTTGCCGGCTGCCGAGCGCGCGATGGAATCGATCTCGCGCGTCACGGTGCCGAAGGCGTCGTGAGCCCGAACGACCACGCCTTGGACCTGCTGAGCACCGGTCGCGGCCTCGCCCGCGTGTTTGTCGGCCGCACCGCCCTCGGTGATCAGCCCCTCGATCTGCTCCGCGAGCGAGCGCACCGTGGAGGTGATCCGCTCCGTCGCGGCGCGGGTCTCCTCCGCGAGAGTCTTGACCTCGGCGGCGACGACCGCGAACCCGCGCCCGGCGTCTCCGGCGCGCGCGGCTTCGATGCCGGCATTGAGCGAGAGGAGCCGCGTCTGCTTGGCGATCCCCTCGATGGCCCCGGCCACGGAGGTGATCTGCGCGAGCACCGGAGCGAAGGAGGCGAGCCGCTCCTGGATGCGCCCGACCGATACCGTCAGCCGCCCGATGTGCTGGACGGCGCCGCCCATGAGACTGCGAGACTCGGAGATCTCCGTACCGGCCGCGGAGGCGGCCCGCTGGGCCTCGCGCGCCGCACGGTCGATCTCGCGATTGCCCGAGACCATGGTCTCGGTCGCCTGATTCAACTCCTCGAACTGGGCGGCCTGCCCGGAGACCTGGGTCGAGAGATCCTCGAGGTGGCCGGCGATGTCGGCGACCTCGACACCGAGGGAGCCGAGCCGATTCGCCAGATTTTGGATCAGGCGGTCACTGTCGGACTGCGCGGCGACATCTGCGGCGGGCGTCATGGGACTTCAAGACTAGCCGTGGATCGGAAAGCCAGCCACCCTATCCCTCGGCCAGCGCGCACTCGGGACCCGATGTTCTGTTCCCGGGACAGTTAATGAATGACCCGGCTGCAAAGATCGAGCAGCGGGCTCGGCAGGATGCCGAGCACCAGCGCCGCCGCCGCATTGAGCCCGATCACGAAGCGCGGACCGAGCGGCCGCAGGGTTGCGGGCAGATTCTCCGACGGTGCATCGAAGTACATGAGCTTCACGACCCGCAGGTAGTAGAACGCGCCCACGACCGACGTCAGCACCGCCACCACGACCAGGCCGAGGTGGTGGGTCTCCCAGAGCGCCTGGATGATCCTGAGCTTCGCCCAGAAGCCGACGAACGGCGGCACGCCGGCGAGGGAGAACATGAGCATCAGCATCACCAGGGCGAGCAGCGGATCGCGCTGATAGAGCCCCTTGTAGTGATCGAGCTTGTCCGCCTCGAAGCCCTTGCGGCTCGCGAGCAGGATCACGCCGAAGGCGCCGAGCGCCACGAGGACGTACACCAGCGTGTAATAGAGCGCGGCGCTGTATCCGCTCGGGGTGCCCGCGACGAAGCCGAGCACGATGAACCCGACGTGGCCGATCGTCGAGTACGCCAGCATGCGCTTCAGGTTGGACTGCACGATCGCCACCACGTTGCCGACGATCAGCGTCAGAACCGCGAGCGGCGTCAGCATCAGCGTCCAGTCCGCGGAAATGCCCGCAAGGCCGTGCGCCAACAGGCGCAGCATCAGCGCGAAGTAGGCGATCTTGGGTGCCGTGCCGACAAACAGCGTGACGCTGGTCGGGGCGCCCTCGTAGACATCCGGCAGCCACATGTGAAACGGCACCGCGCCGAGCTTGAAGGCAACGGCGACCACGATGAAGGTGACGCCGAGGATGACGCCGAGGCTGCCCGACGCGGTGAGCTTCGTCGCGATCACCCCGAGATCCAGGCTGCCCGTCAGGCCGTAGATGATCGACATGCCGTAAAGGAGCGTGCCGGAGGCAATCGCGCCCAGCACGAAGTACTTCATCGCTGCTTCGGCTGCCACGCCCGACTCACGGTCGAACGCCACCATCGCGTAGACCGAAAGAGCGAGCAGTTCCACGCCGATGTACACGGTGAGCAGGCTGTTGGCCGAGATCAGCACGAAGATTCCGAGCAGCGCCGTCAGCGCCAGGACGTAGTACTCCCCCCGCAGGATATCGCGATTCTCGAGGTACATCCGCGAGTAGAGCAGCGCGACCGCGACGACCAGGAACCCGGCGAGCTTCAGGACGAAGGCCAGCGGGTCGGTCACGTACATTCCGTTGAAGAGCACCATGGTGTGGGCCGCGTCGGCATAGCGCGCGGTGAGCGCCGCTCCGGCCACGAGCACGAGAAGCGTGAGCGTCCCGGTGGCCCCGGGGCGCTTCACGCCGACGAACACCTCGAAGAGCAACACCAGGCAGATCGCGAACCCGAGGAAAATCTCCGGGATCGCGGGGATCATGCCGGGCATCAGGTGTAGAAGCGTGTGCATTCGTTTCGTCCTAGGGCCTGATCACGCGGGGATCTTGGTGGCGACGGCCTGGCTCACCAGGTGCTGGATCGAGGGCTCCATGATCTTCAGGAGCGGCTCCGGCCAGATGCCGATCGCCAGCACCAGCACGGCGAGCACGCTGAGGACGAGAAACTCCCGGCCATTCAAGTCGGTGAGGTGCGCGACGTGATCGTTGGCCACCGGTCCATAGAGCACGCGCTTGACCAGCCACAGGGTGTACGAGGCCCCGAGGACCAGCGTCACGGCGGCGAGCGTCGCGTACCAGAAGCTCGCCTTGAAGCTCGCCAGGATCACCAGGAACTCCCCGACGAAGCCCGAGGTGCCCGGGAGGCCCGTGTTGGCGAGCGCGAACATCACCATGAAGGCCGCGAAGATGGGCATCGTGTTGATGACACCGCCGTAGGCGGAGATCTCGCGGGTGTGCATGCGGTCATAGAGCACGCCGACGCAGAGGAAGAGCGCGCCGGAAATGAGCCCGTGAGAGATCATCTGCACCATCGCTCCGTCCATTCCCATGGCGGCACCCTGCACATGGGCGGTGTTGCGGACGATCTCGTACACCACGAACGCGCCCAGGGTCACGAAGCCCATGTGCGCGATCGAGGAGTAGGCGATGAGCTTCTTCATGTCGGTCTGCACGATGGCGACGAGACCGATGTAGATCACCGCGATCAGCGACAGCGTGATGACGAGCAAGTTGAGCTCGCGGCAGGCATCCGGCGTGACGGGCAAGCTGAAGCGCAGGAAGCCGTAGCCGCCCATCTTCAGCATGATGGCCGCGAGGATCACCGAGCCTCCCGTGGGCGCCTCGACGTGAGCATCGGGCAGCCAGGTGTGCACCGGCCACATCGGCACCTTCACCGCGAAAGCGAGCAGGAAGGCCGCGAAGATCCACCGCTGCTCGACCAGGGTCAACGGCAGTGCCTGGAACGCCGCGATCGAGTAGCTGCCGGCCTTCACGTACATGTAGATGAGGGCCGCCAGCATGAAGACCGAGCCGAGGAAGGTGTATAGAAAGAATTTGACGGTCGCGTAGACGCGCCGCGGGCCGCCCCAGATGCCGATGATGAGGAACATCGGGATCAGCATCGCTTCCCAGAAGAAGTAGAAGAGCAGCGCATCGGTGGCGGAGAACACCCCGATCATCAGCCCTTCCATGATGAGGAAGGCGGCGAAGTACTGCGCGGCGCGGCTCGTCACCACCGTCCAGGCGGCGATGATCACGGGGATGGTCATCAGCGCGGTGAGCACCACGAGCGGCAGCGAGATGCCGTCGACCCCGAGTGCGTAGAAGGCGTGGAAACGCGGGATCCAGGGCGCCTTCTCCACGAACTGGTAGGCCGCGGTCTGGGTGTTGAAATCCGCGAGCAGCGGCAGCGACAGGACGAGCGTCGCCAGCGAGGCGAGCAGCGCCAGCCAGCGCGCGGCGGCGATGCGACGATCCCCCAGGAGGAGCACGACGATGCCGGCGGCGATCGGCAGCCAGATCAGGATGGAGAGCAGATGTGCTTGCATTCTTGTGCTTTCTTCAGCCGCGCACGAGGAACCAGCCGAGCAGCGCCGCCAGGCCGATCATGATCCAGAAGGCGTAGGAGTAGAGATACCCGCTCTGCACCTTCCTCACCACGCCGCCCAGCCAGCCGACCGATGCCGCGGAGCCGTTGACCAGCGCCCCGTCGATGAGGGCCTCGTCCCCCACCTTCCACAGGGTGAAACCGATGCCGCGGGTGAGCGGCGCGATGATCTTCTCGTTGATCCAGTCGAAGTAGTACTTCTCGATGAGGACCGTGCGCAGCCACCCGAGCTTGCGCGCCGCGAGGTCGGCCAGCGACGGGCGCCAGAGGAAGCACGCCCAGGCGGTCACGAGCCCCGCGATCATCATCCAGAAGGGTGCCCCGAGGAAACCGTGGAAGCCGAGCTGGCCCGGGCCGTGGAAGTCCCGAGCCATCCGGCCGATCACATTGTCGGCCGGCAGCACGAAAATCGAATGGCGGAAGTAGTTCCCGTAGAGCACCGGCCCCACGGTGAAGTAGCCGACGAGCAGCGACGGTATGGCCAGGGCGATCAGCGGCAGCGTCACCACCCAGGGACTCTCGTGCGGCTCGACCGGGTGATGCCCGTGCCGCTCAGCCGGGTGAGCCGCCGCCGCGGCGTGCCCGTAGCTGGGACCGCCGTGGACGTCGTCCGGCGTGTGATCGGCCCCGCTCGGCGCCTGCCGCTCCTCCTCGTGCCCGACCGTCTTCGAGCCCTCGTGGTCGTGAGCCGCGTCGTGGGCCGCCGCCGCGTGGCGGAAGCGCTCCTCGCCGTGGAAGGTCATGAAGAGCAGGCGGAAGGTGTAGAGCGAAGTGACATAGGCGCCGAGCAGTACGCACCAGTAGGCATACGTCGCGCCCCAACGGTGCGACTCACCCACCGCCTCGATGATCGCGTCCTTGGAGTAGAAGCCGGAGAAGAACGGAGTTGCGACGAGCGCCAGCCCGCCGATCCAGCAGGTGATCGCCGTGATCGGCATGTATTTGGCGAGGCCGCCCATCTTGCGCATGTCCTGCTCGTGGTGCATGCCGATGATGACCGAGCCCGCCGCCAGGAAGAGCAGTGCCTTGAAGAAGGCGTGGGTCATCAGATGGAAGATCGCCGCGCCGTACGCCGACACGCCCAGAGCCACCGTCATGTACCCGAGCTGCGACAGCGTCGAGTAGGCGATGACGCGCTTGATGTCGTAGTTGACGACACCGAGGAGGCCCATGAAGAACGCCGTTGTGGCCCCGATAACGAGCACGAAGGACAGTGCCGTGCTCGAGTACTCGAAGAGCGGCGACATGCGGGCCACCATGAAGATGCCCGCGGTGACCATCGTGGCCGCGTGGATCAGCGCCGAGATGGGCGTCGGGCCCTCCATCGAGTCCGGCAGCCATACGTGCAGAGGCACCTGCGCCGACTTGCCCATCGCGCCGATGAAGAGGCAGATGCAGATGAGCGTGAGCACGTTCCAGTGGGTCGCCGCGGTGATCGGAATGACCGCCTGCGCGAGGTGCGCAGCGGCGGCGAAGGCCGCATCGTACGAGAGCGAGTTCGTATAGGCGAAGACCGCCGCGATCCCGATCACGAAGCCGAAATCGCCGACGCGATTGACGATGAACGCCTTCATGTTGGCGAAGATCGCGCTCGGCCGGGTGTACCAGAACCCGATCAGCAGGTACGAGACCATGCCGACGGCCTCCCACCCGAAGAACAGCTGCATGAAGTTGTTCGACATCACGAGCATCAGCATCGAGAAGGTGAACAACGAGATGTAGCTGAAGAAACGGGTGTACCCCGGATCGTCACGCATGTAGCCGATGGTGTAGACGTGCACGCACAGCGACACGAACGTGACCACCGCCATCATCAGCGCGCTCAGACGGTCGATCAGGAACCCGACGTCGATGTGAACGCCATCTATCAGCGCCCACGTGTACACAGGGCCGTTGAACGCCGGTACGCCATCCGCATAGAGCTGCTTGAGGACGTACATCGACAGGACACAGGATGCCGCGACACCGAGGATGGTCACGGTGTGCGCGCCCGCCCGCCCGATGACGCGGCCGCCGAGGCCCGCGATGACGGCGGCCGCGAGAGGCAGCAAGGGAATGGCGATCAGCAGGTGCGGATTCATGCGGCATCAGCCTCGCAGGGTATTCAGGTCTTCGACGTTGATGCTGCGCCGCTCGCGGAACAGCACGACCAGGATGGCGAGCCCGATGGCCGACTCCGCCGCCGCCACGGTGAGCACGAAGAACACGAACACCTGGCCGTTGATATCGCCCAAGACGCGCGAGAAGGCGATGAAATTGAAGTTCGCCGCGAGCAGCAGCAGCTCCACGCACATGAGGAGCAGGATGACGTTCTTGCGGTTGAGGAAGATGCCGGCCACGGCCAGCGCGAACAGCACCCCCGACAGGGTGAGGAGGTCGGCGAGAGTGATCATGTGCGCTTCTCCGCCTCGACTTTCACGATGCGCACCCGGTCGGCCGCCCGCACCGACACCTGCCGCGAGACGTCCTGGACCTTCAGACCCTGCCGATGGCGCATGGTGAGCGCGATGGCCGCCACGATCGCCACGAGGAGCAGCACCGCGGCGAGCTCGAACGGATAGGCATAGCGCGTGTAGATGACCTGACCGAGCGCCGCCGTGTTGCTGTAGTCCGCGGGCTCCGGGACCGGAGTCCGGGTGACATCGAGGCCGGTGAGCCCGTGCGACCAGACGACGACGAGGATCTCCGCGATCACCGCCGCCGCCGTGATCCAGCCGAGCCAGGCGAAGCGCGTGAAGCCGCGGCGCAGCTCCGCGACATTGATGTCGAGCATCATCACCACGAAGAGGAACAGCACCATCACCGCGCCCACGTAGACGAGCACGAGCACGATGGCGAGGAACTCCGCCTCGGTGAGCAGCCAGATCACCGCGGAATTGACGAAGCAGAGCACGAGGAACAGCGCCGAGTACACCGGGTTGCGCGCGGTGATGAGCCCGAGCGCGCAGGCGACGAGCAGCGTGCCGAAGATGTAGAAAAGAATCTGGACTAGCATGGTTTACGCCTCGAGCGCCGCCTCACCGGTAGGGCGCATCCGCCGCCCTGTCGGCGGCGATCATGGCCTCGTAACGCTCCCCCACCGCGAGCAGCTTGTCCTTGCTCATGATGTTCTCGCCGCGGTGCTCCATGTGGTACTCGTGGATGCGGGTGAGCACGATGGCGTCCACCGGACAGGCCTCCTCGCAGAAGCCGCAGTAGATGCACTTGAACAGATCGATATCGTAACGGGTGGTCCGCCGGGTGCCGTCCTGGGCCACATCCGAGTCGATCGTGATGCACACGGCCGGGCAGACCGCCTCGCACAGCTTGCAGGCGATGCAGCGCTCCTGGCCGTTGGCGTAACGGCGCAGCGCGTGGAGGCCGCGGAAGCGCGGCGACTGTGGAGTCTTCTCTTCCGGGTAGTTGAGCGTGTACTTGCGCGTGAAGAAGGTGCGCGCGGTGACCGAGAGTCCCTTGATGAGCTCGGGCATGAGGAATGTCTTGAGCGGATTGGCCATCGCTTGCCTCCTTCAATGGAACCAGGGCCGCGCCCAGGGTCCGACGTGATAGTGCGCCAGCACCATCTCCACCCCGATCCACACCAGCGTCACGGGAATCAGCGCCTTCCAGCCGAGGCGCATGATCTGGTCGTAGCGGTAGCGCGGGAAGGTTGCCCGCAGCCACAGGAACATGAAGAGGATCGCGAAGATCTTCAGCGCCAGCCAGATGAAGCTCGGCTGGCCGAGGAGGGTCGCGCCGATGCCCGGCCACCCCTGCCAGGGCGAGAGCCAGCCGCCGAAGAAGAACACCGCCGTGAGCGCCGAGATCAGGATCATGTTGGCGTATTCGGCGAGGAAGAAGAGCGCGAAGGCGATGCCGGAGTACTCCACGTGGAAGCCCGCGACGATCTCCGACTCGCCCTCGGCGACATCGAACGGCGCGCGATTGGTCTCCGCGACGCCGGAGATGAAGTAGACGACGAGGAGCGGAAACAGCCAGAACCAGTTCTGCGACAGGAAGCCGCCCTCCTGGTTGCGCACGATGGTGCCGAGATTCATGCTGCCCGAGGCCATCAGCACACCGACCAGCGCGAACCCCATGGCGATCTCGTAGGCGACCATCTGCGCGGCCGAGCGCATCGCCCCGAGGAACGCATACTTCGAGTTGGCCGCCCAGCCGGCGATGATCACCCCGTACACGCCCATCGAGGTCAGCGCGAGCAGATAGAGGAGCCCCGCGTTCGCCTGGGAGATGACGAGATCCGGCGAGAGCGGAATCACGGCCCAGGCCGCGAACGCCGGAATCAGCGCGATCATCGGCGCCACCCAGAAGAGCAGCTTGTTGGCGTTCGTCGGGATGACCACTTCCTTGGTCAGGAGCTTGAAGACGTCGGCGAACGGCTGGCCGAGCCCCGGGAAGAGTCCGAGCAGCTTCACCCGGTTCGGTCCGCGCCGCAGCTGCATCCAGCCGATGACCTTGCGCTCCCACAGTGTCAGGAATGCGACACAGAGGATGAGCACGACCGTGACGATCACGATCCACACCGTCGTCCGGGCAATGCCCGGCAGCGACCCCCAGGCAGTGGCGAGAGTTTGCAGCATGTCAGTAGGTCACCGCGGACGTGCGGCCTTCGCGGGTTCTTTGCAAGGACGGAGCCCGGCGCACCAACGCATCGATCTGGTACATCGGGATGTCGACGACTTTCTGCGCGGTCTGGTTGTCCCCGTCCCGCCCGACGGCATGCTTGCCCGAATACCCCGGGGCAGCGTAAGCGGTCGGGGCACCGACGAGCGCCGCGAGCTCGGCCCGGACTTCCTCCGAAGACTGGTACTCGAAACCGGACAGGCCGAGGAGATTGCCGAGCACGCGCAGGATCTTCCAGCTCGGACGCGATTCCCCTACGGGAGCCGCGGCGCCCGTCTGGCTCTGCCAGACTCCTTCGAGATTGACGTAGGTGCCGGAAGTCTCCGCAAACGTGCCCGCGGGCAGCAGGACATGGGCGACCTTGCGCAAGGTCTCGCTCGCGAAAGGCGTGACGGCCACGACGAGCTCTGCCTGTCCCAGAATGCGCGCGGCATCGCTCTCGGGCGCATCGATCCACGGCTCGACGCCGCCGACCAGGAGATAGGCCTTCAGCGTTCGGGCCAACATCTCGGCCGCCGTCAGGCCGGGAGAGCTCGAGGGCTTGCCCCCCGCCTCCCGGTGAGGCACGGCACCCGCGAGAGCGGCACCCGCCGCATTCGCGCCTTCGCCGAGCACTCCGAGGGAGGCTCCTGTCACCTGCGCCAGAGCGGCCGCGAGCGCCCGCAGATCGGCAAAGTACGGATGACGCAGCGCCAGCGCGCCCAGCCATATGGCTCGCTTCTCGCCGGAGACGAGTGCCGTGGCGGCCGCGCGGTGTGCCTCAGTGACCTGCGCGCCATCGACCGCCTGCGAGAGATGCGCCGGCACCGTCGCGCCCGCAGCCTCCGCCGCCGCGCGCAGAATGGCCGCGAGGTCGGCGGCCTGAGCCGCTGGCGCGGACTCCACGTAGGCCGCCACCGGAAAGTGGTAGTTGAAAACGGCGGGATTGAGCAGCGCCACCTTGGCGCCGCGCCGCGCCGCCTTGCGCACGCGGTGCGCCAGGATCGGCGCCTCCCGGCGCAGGTTCGCCCCGACGATCAGCAGACCCTGCAGCGAGTCGATGTCGGCGATACGCAGCCCGAGGCTCGGATAGAGCGGGTCCGCGCCCTGATCGCGGTAGTCGCGCTGACGGAGCCGGGAGTCGATGTTGCCGCTGCCCAGCCCGCGCGCGATGCGCCCGGCAAGATACAGCTCCTCGAGCGTCGCCGAGGGGCTCGCCAGCACGCCGAGCTCCGCGCCCCGGCCGCGCAGCCCTTCAGCCGCCTTGGCGAGCGCGGTCTCCCAATCGGTCTCGACCCACTCCCCGTCCGCGGCGCCGCCCTTGCGGATCATGGGGCGCTGCAGCCGGTCCTCGCTGTAGATCCCTTCGTAGCTGAAGCGGTCGCGGTCGGGGATCCAGGTCTCGTTGATCGCCTCGTTCTCGCGCGGCACCACACGCATGAGCCGCCCGCGCAGCACGTGCCCGAAGAGATTGCTGCCCGTGCCATCGTGCGGGGAGACGAGCGGAACCGACATCATCTCCCAGGCGCGGGCCGTGAAGCGGTACGGCTTGGAGACGAGCGCGCCGACCGGACAGAGATCGATCACGTTGCCCGAAAGCTCGTGATGCACGGTGCTCTCGATGTAGGTGCGCACCTTCATCTGCTCGCCGCGGCCGATCATGCCGAGCTCCTGGATGCCGGCGATCTCCTCGGTGAAGCGGATGCAGCGGGTGCAATGGATGCACCGCGTCATGTCGGTGGCGATGAGGGGACCCAGGTTCTCATCCTGCACCGAGCGCTTGCGCTCGGTGTAGCGCGAGATGTCGCGCCCGAAGCCGACCGCCAGATCCTGCAGCTCGCACTCCCCGCCCTGATCGCAGATCGGGCAGTCGAGCGGATGGTTGATCAGCAGGAACTCCATGGTCGCGCGCTGCGCGCCGATGGCCCGCGCAGAGTCGGTGAAGATTTTCATGCCCTCGGCGACCGGGGTCGCGCAGGCCGGCATGGGCTTCGGCGCCTTCTCCACCTCGACGAGGCACATGCGGCAGTTGGCCGCGACGGAAAGCTTGTCGTGATAGCAGAAGCGCGGCACGTAGGCGCCATGCGCGTCGGTGACGCGGATGATCATCTCGCCCTTGCGGGCCTTGACCGGCTTGCCGTTGATCTCGACGTTGACGAATTCTTCAGCCATGTTATGCCGCCCGCGCTCCGAGCTGGTCCGCGACGATGCTGCGGCCGCCGTGATCGATCATGTACTCGAACTCGTGCCGGAAGTGCTTCATGAAACTCTGCACCGGCCAGGCCGCCGCGTCCCCGAGCGCGCAGATGGTGTGGCCCTCGATGCGGTTGGCGACATCGACCAGGAGCGACAGCTCCTCGCGCCGCGCCTGCCCCGCGAGCACCCGCTTCAGCAGCCGGTTCATCCAGCCCGTGCCTTCCCGGCAGGGGGTGCACTGGCCGCACGATTCCGACATGTAGAAGCGCGAGATGCGCTCGAGCACCCGCACCATGCAGGTGGTCTCGTCCATGACGATGACGGCCGCCGAGCCGATGGCCGAGCCCGCCGCGCGCAGCGAGTCGTAGTCCATGTTGATCTTGAGCATCACCTCGCCCGGCACCACGGGCACGGATGAGCCTCCCGGGATCACCGCCTTCAGGCGCCGGCCGCCCTTGACGCCGCCCGCGAGCTCGAGCAGGTCCTTGAACGACACACCGAGCGGCACCTCGAAATTGCCGGCCTTCTCCACGTGGCCCGACACGGAGAAGATCACCGTGCCGCCGGAGTTGGCGGGTCCGAGCGAGGCGAACCACTGCGGTCCCTTCCTGAGGATCGTCGGGACCGAGGCGAAGCTCTGCGTGTTGTTGATGGTGGTGGGCTGGCCGTAGAGCCCGAAGTTGGCGGGGAACGGCGGCTTGAAGCGCGGCTTTCCGGGCTTGCCCTCGAGGGAATCGAGGAGCGCGGTCTCCTCGCCGCAGATATAGGCGCCGGCCCCGACGAAGGTGTGGATGTCGAAGTCGATCCCGGTGCCGCGGATGTTCTTGCCGAGCAGGCCCGCGTCATAGGCCTCCTGCAGCGCCGCCTCGAACCGCGGCACTGGCTCGCCGAGGAACTCCCCGCGGATGTAGTTGTAGGCCACCGTGGTGTTGGTGGCGTAGCCCCCGATCGCGAGCCCCTCGATGAGCGCGTGCGGGTTGTACCGCAGGATGTCGCGGTCGTGGCAGGTGCCGGGCTCGCTCTCATCGGAGTTGCACACGAGGTACTTCTGCACCGGCGAATTGCGCGGCATGAAGCTCCACTTGGTGCCCGTGGGGAAGCCCGCGCCGCCGCGGCCGCGCAGGCCCGAGGCCTTCACCGCGTCGATGATCTGCTCGCGCGGCGGCTTCTCGGCGAGGATCTTCTCCCAGACCTCGTAACCGCCGATCCGGCGGTAGGTCGGAAGCTCCCAGGAGCGCTCGAGCTTCAGGGGCTCGAACACGGCGAGATTCATCTTGTCGGGGCTTACGGCCATGGCGCTACTTCAGCTCATCGAGAATCTGATCGAGCTTCTCGGGAGTGAGATGCTCGTGAAACACGTGGTCCACCATCAGCATCGGCGCGCCGGTGCAGGCCGCGAGGCACTCCTCCTCCTGCTTGAGGAAGATGCGCCCGTCGGGCGTGCTCTCGTTGAGCTTGATGCCGAGCTTGCGCTCGGCATGCGCGACCAGATCCTCCGCGCCGTTCAGCATGCAGGAGATGTTGGTGCAGATGCTGACGTGATGGCGGCCGCAGGGGTGGGTCTCGAGCATCGAGTAGAAGCTCGCGACCTCGTAGACCTGGATGGGCGGCAGCTTCAGGTACGCGGCGACGGCGTCCATGAGCTCGGGCGTCAGGTAGCCCTGGTTCTGCTCCTGCGCGGCGCGCAGCGCCGCGATGCACGCGGAGCGCTGTCTGCCGGGCGGGAATTTGGCCACCCAATGATCGATCTCGCGCCGGGTATGCTCGGAAAGGAGCGTCGTGGCGCCGGTGCCCGCAGCGCGGGGGGCAGAGCCCTGGATCTCGTTGCTCAACGGTCGACTTCCCCGAAGACGATGTCCTGTGTGCCGATCACCGCGACCACGTCCGCCAGCATGTGGCCGCGAACCATTTCTTCCAGCGCCGAGAGGTGCGCGAATCCCGGCGCGCGGCACTTCAGCCGGTACGGCTTGTTGGCGCCGTCGGAGACGAGGTAGATGCCGAACTCGCCCTTCGGCGCCTCCACCGCGGCGTAGGTCTCGCCCGCGGGCACCTCGTACCCCTCGGTGAAGAACTTGAAGTGGTGGATGAGCGATTCCATGTCGCCCTTCATGTGCTCGCGGCTCGGCGGGCGGACCTTGCGGTCATCGATCATCACGGGACCGGGGTTCCTGCGCAGCCAGTCGATGCACTGGCGCACGATCCGGGTCGACTGGCGCAACTCCTCGATGCGCACGAGGTAGCGATCGTAGCAATCCCCGCTGACGCCGACCGGGATGTCGAAGTCCATGCGGTCGTAGACCTCGTAGGGCTGCTTCTTGCGCAAATCCCACACGATGCCCGATCCGCGCAGCATCGGCCCCGAGAACCCGAGCTGCAGCGCACGCTCCGGCGTGACGACGCCGATGTTGACCGTGCGCTGTTTCCAGATGCGGTTGTCGGTGAGCAGCGTCTCGTAATCGTCGATGCAGGCCGGGAAGCGCAGGGTGAACGCCTCGATGAAATCGAGCATGCTGCCCGAGCGCGCCTCGTTGAGGCGGTCGACATCCTTCTGCGAGCGCCACTTCGACGCCTGGTACTTCGGCATCGCATCCGGCAGGTCGCGGTAGACGCCGCCCGGCCGGTAGTACGTGGCGTGCATGCGCGTGCCGGAGACGGCCTCGTACACGTCCATCAGCTCCTCGCGCTCCTTGAAGCAGAGGAGAAACACGGTCATGGCCCCGATGTCGAGCGCGTGCGCGCCGAGCCACATCAGGTGATTCAGGATCCGGGTGATCTCATCGAACATCACACGGATGTACTGCGCACGCTCCGGCGGCGTGATGCCGAGCAGGCGCTCGATGGCGAGCACGTAGGCGTGCTCGTTGCACATCATGGAGACGTAATCCAGCCGGTCCATGTAGCCGATCGACTGGTTGAAAGGCTTCGACTCCGCGAGCTTCTCCGTCGCCCGGTGCAGCAGGCCGATGTGCGGGTCCGCCTTCTGAATGACCTCTCCGTCCATCTCGAGCACGAGGCGCAGCACGCCGTGAGCGGCCGGGTGCTGCGGCCCGAAGTTCATGGTGTAGTTGCGGATCTCCGTCATCGGGGCCGTCGCGCCCACCGGGTCCGTCGGATTCGCGGCCATCAGCGGGGTGCCTCCGGGTCTTTGAGCGCCGGCTCGTAGCGGTGATCGTGACGGATCACCTTCGGCACGAGCACCCGCGGCACGATGCTCACGGGCTGATAGACGACGCGCTTCTTCTCCGGGTCGTACTGCGCCTCGACATTGCCGATGAGCGGGAAATCCTTGCGGAACGGATGCCCGATGAAGCCGTAGTCGGTAAGGATGCGGCGCAGGTCGGGATGGCCGCGAAAGAGGATGCCGAAGAGGTCGAACGCCTCGCGCTCGAACCAGTTGGCGCTCGCCCAGACGCCGGTCACGGAGTCGACGGTCGGCTCCTGGGTATCCGGGCACGTCACCCGCAGCCTCAGCCGCGCGTTGTGCGCGACGGACAGCAGATGGTAAACCACGGCGAAACGGCCGGGCATGCCCGGATCCGGTGTGCTCGCGCGCGCCACCCGGGCGCGGCTGAAGCCGGATCGGGTCGCGGTATCGGTCTGCCAGTCATCGCGCCCGAAGTGCAGATAATCGACGCCCGCGACGTCCATCAGCAGCTCGAACCGCAGCTCCGGCGCATCCCGCAGCGCGCGGCAGACGGCGAGGAGCGCCTCGGGCTTCACCTCATATGACAGCTCGCCGGGAAGCGATGGCAGGCGCTGCACTGCATCCTGCAACTTCGTCTCGATCTTGCGTGACAGCTCGGACGCAATCGGGCTCGCGCCGTCCGCGGCCTTCTCGTCCGGCGGGGGAATCGGTTCTGCCATTCTCGATGTCTGCCTGGGTTGCTACCTGGCGATCGTGCTGGTGCGCGCGATCTTCTTCTGCAGCTGGATGATGCCGTACACCAGCGCCTCGGCCGTCGGCGGACAGCCCGGAACGTAGATGTCCACCGGCACGATGCGGTCGCAGCCGCGCACCACCGAGTAGGAATAGTGATAGTAACCGCCGCCGTTGGCGCAGGAGCCCATGGAGATCACCCAGCGCGGCTCGGCCATCTGGTCGTATACCTTGCGCAGGGCCGGGGCCATCTTGTTGACCAGGGTACCGGCGACGATCATCACGTCCGACTGGCGCGGGCTCGGACGGAACACCACGCCGAAGCGGTCCAGGTCATAACGCGAGGCGCCGGCGTGCATCATCTCCACCGCGCAGCAGGCGAGACCGAACGTCATCGGCCAGAGCGAGCCGGTGCGTGCCCAATTGAGGAGGTTGTCGACCTGCGTGGTGAGGAAACCGCGCTGCGCGAAGCCTTCTGCGCCCTCTGGATCTAATCCCACTCCAGCGCCCCTTTCTTCCATTCGTAGATGAAGCCGACGGTGAGGATGGCGAGAAACACAGCCATCGCGATCAGGCCGGCGACGCCGAGCTTCCCGAGCGCCACCGCCCAGGGGAAGAGGAAGGCGATCTCCAGGTCAAACACGATGAAAAGAATGGCGACGAGGTAGTAGCGCACGTCGAACTTCATGCGGCTGTCCTCGAACGCCTCGAAGCCGCACTCGTAGGGGGAGAGCTTGTCGCGGTCGCGGGGGTTGCGGGAAAAGAACCGGCCGATGCCGGTGCCGAGCGTCAGGAGCAGCAGCGCGAGTCCTGCCGCAATGACGAGAAAGATCAGAATCGGCAGATAATTGGTCAGCATGCCTCTGTCGCTCGAAACAAAAGGTGCCTCGGCGGATCGCGGTTGCTGCCCGCAACCCGCTCCCGCTGTAAGCCGCCCATTGTAGCAGCGCTCGAAACTTTTTGGTTGGTGCCGACGGGGAGATTCGAACTCCCACACCTTGCGGCGCTAGCCCCTCAAGCTAGTGTGTCTACCAATTCCACCACGTCGGCAACAGTCAATCGTCTCGAGCATCCCGCCGCGGAATCACTTCTGCGGCTTCGGCGGTGCGGAACCGCCGGGCGCCGCGGCCGGCGCGCTGTGAGGCGC
Organism: Pseudomonadota bacterium; assembly: GCA_019352035.1. Classification (GTDB taxonomy): domain Bacteria; phylum Pseudomonadota; class Gammaproteobacteria; order Steroidobacterales; family Steroidobacteraceae; genus 13-2-20CM-66-19. The sequence continues at coordinate 23,097 of JABBNZ010000008.1, forward strand.
GGGCGGCGGTGCGAGGTTGGACCGGTGGGCCGCGCCCGCCGGAGCCTGGGTCTGGCCCGCGATATCCAGAATCGATGCCTTCTGCTCGTGCGAGCGGGTGCTGAGATAAGTCAGCGCCAGGCTGTTGAGCATGAAGATGGCGGCGAAGACCGCCGTTGCCCGCGACAGCGCCGTGGTCGCGCCCCGCGCGCCGAAAACGGTGCCGGAAGCGCCCGCACCGAAACCGGCGCCGGCCTCCGCGCCCTTGCCGCGCTGCAGCATCACGAGAATGAGGATGCAGATCGCCGAGAGGATCTGAATGACTACGAGTATGTCGTGCAACATAAAAACTACCGCGATCCGGCCACAGCCAGGATGGCAAGGAATTCGTCCGCTTTGAGCGAAGCGCCGCCGATCAGGCCGCCATCGACGTCAGGCATGGCAAGGAGCTCCGCTGCATTGCTCGCCTTGACGCTGCCGCCGTAGAGAATACGGGTGGCGCCCGCGATTGTAGCATCCTGGGCGGCAATACGGCCACGGATGAAGGCGTGCACCTCCTGCACCTGCTCCGGCGAGGCGTTGCGGCCGGTGCCGATCGCCCAGACCGGCTCGTAGGCGACCACGGCGCTCGCCAAAGTCTGCACCCCGCAAAGCTCGAGAACCGCATCGAGCTGGCGCGCCACCACCTCGCGGGTGCGGCCGGCCTCCCGGTCCGCGAGCTGCTCGCCGACGCAGAGGATGGGCATGAGCCCCTTGGCGTGGGCGGCGGCGAACTTGCGGGCAACCAGCTGGTCGCTCTCGCCATAGTGGAGCCGGCGCTCGGAGTGCCCGACGATGACGTACTGGCAGCCGACGTCCTTGAGCATCGTGGCCGAGACCTCGCCGGTGAAGGCGCCCTGGGCATCGGCGCAGACGTCCTGCGCGCCGAGGAGGACGGCGGAGTCGCGCAGCAGGCGGCCGACTTCCTGCAGATAGACGTACGGCGGGCAGACGATGCACTCCGGCGCCGGGTCGGCGGGGTAGCGGGAGATGATCTCGTCGATGAGGCGCGCATTCTCGCTGCGCGTCCCGTGCATTTTCCAGTTGCCGGCAACGATCGGGCGTCGGATTCCATATTGGACCGACGTCGCCTGCGGCTGTTGCTCGGCACGATCCTGCGCCGAGCCCTGCGGGCCTGCCTTCGGCAGTCGAAAATCGCTCCCGGCGATTTTATCGGTCGAGCTCGGCCGAATCATGCTTTTGATCCTGCGGCCGTTTCCTGGGGCGCTTTATCTGGCATTGGCGGATCTCAGTGGCGGAGCGGCCCCCTGAGACCCGCCAACGCAAGATTGAAGGGTCCCGGGAAACGGCCGCTCAATGACTTGCTTTCGAGCGGCACCCTCGCACGGGGGGCGCGATAATAGCCACAGGGGCGGGAAGGCGCAAATGCTCAGGGAGCGGCGGTGCGGACGACGTCGGCGAGCTCGGTGGCGGCGGCGCGGGTGGCGCTCTCGTCGCGGCCTTCGACCATGACGCGGATGACCGGCTCCGTGCCGGAGGGACGCAGGACGACCCTGCCTTGGCCGTTCATGCGCTTCTCGATGCGTTGCACGGCCTCGCGTACGGCCGGGATGTCGGCCGGATTGAAGCGGGCGGCGACTTTCACATTGAGCAGGACCTGCGGGAATTTGCGCATGCCGGAGGCGAGCTCGGCGAGCGAGCGGCCCGTCTGCTTCATGACGGCGAGAACTTGCAGCGCGCTGACGATGCCATCGCCTGTCGTGGTCTTGTCGAGGCAGATGATGTGGCCGGAGGTCTCGCCGCCGAGGGTGCCGCCGGTGTCGCGCAGGAGGCCGAGCACGTAGCGGTCGCCGACCGCGGCGCGTTGGAATTCGATGCCGCTCTCGCGCAGCGCCACCTCGAGTCCGAGATTGCTCATGACGGTGCCGACTACGGGACCGCGCAAAGAGCCGCTGCCCCGCCGGGCCTGCGCAATGATGTAGAGGAGCTGATCTCCGTCGAGGATGCGGCCGAGATGATCGATCATGACCAGGCGGTCGCCATCGCCGTCGAGCGCGACGCCGACGTGCGCGCGCACGCCGGGAACCGTCAGCTGCAGCAGCTCGGGAGCCGTGGAGCCGCAGCCGTCGTTGATGTTGCGGCCGTTGGGCGAGCAGCCGATGGGGACGATCTCGGCGCCGAGATCGGCGAGCACGCGCGGTCCCACCTTGTAGGCAGCGCCATTGGCGCAGTCGATCACGATCTTCAGTCCCGTGAGATCCACGCCCTCCGGCAGCGTCGAGGCGCAGAACTCCTGGTACTGGTTGCGCGAGCGGTCGACGCGAGTGGCCTTGCCCAGACTGCGCGAGGCGCGGGTGATGATGGGCTGGGCGAGCTCGGCCTCGATGCGCTCCTCGAGCTCGTCCGACAGCTTCGCGCCGCTGCGGTCGAAGAACTTGATGCCGTTGTCGTCATAAGGGTTGTGGGAGGCGCTGATGACGACGCCGAAGTCGCAGTTGAAACGACGCGTCATGTAGGCGATGCCGGGGGTCGGCAGCGGCCCGATGAGCATCACGTTCACCCCCGAGGCGACGAAGCCGGCCTCGAGCGCGGACTCGAACATGTACCCGGAGAGGCGGGTGTCCTTGCCGATGAGCACGGTGCCGCCCTCGGGCACCAGCACTCGCCCCGCCGCGCTCGCGAGGTTCAGCGCGAAGTCCACGGTCATCGGATGGTCGCCCACGCGGCCTCGGACGCCGTCGGTACCAAAATATTTTCGCGTCAAGAAGGGTCCTCTCTGTCACGGATTCTGCGCCGGCGCCTGCACGGCAGCCACGATTTTCAAAGCGTCCGCGGTTGCGCCCACGTCGTGGACACGAAGGATACGCGCGCCGTGGAGCGCCGCCACCACCGCGAGAGCGACGCTGCCGTGGACCCGCTCCTCGGCAGGCCGGCCGGTGAGCGTACCCACCATCGACTTGCGCGAAAGTCCCGCCAGGACAGGCCGGCCGCTCACGGACAGCTCCCGCAGATGGCGCAGCAACTCGAGATTGTGCTGCAGAGTCTTGCCGAAGCCGAAGCCCGGGTCGAGCACGATGCGCTCGGCGGGAATGCCGGCCGCGAAGCAGGCCTCCACCCGCTGCTCGAGGAACTGGCGAACCTCGGCCACCACGTCCCGGTAGCTCGGAGAATCCTGCATCGTCCGCGGCTCCCCGAGCATGTGCATCAGGCAGACCGCGCACCCCGAGTTCACCGCGGCTTCCAGTGCGCCCGGCTCGCGCAGCGCCCGCACGTCGTTGATCATGGCAGCGCCCGCCGCGGCCGCAGCGTGCATCACCTCAGGCTTGCTGGTATCTACGGAAAGAATGGCCTGCGTGCGCAGCCGCAAGCGCGTGATGACAGGAATGACCCTGCGCAGCTCCTCGTCCAATCCCACCGGCTGCGCCCCCGGCCGCGTCGACTCACCGCCGACATCGATGATGGCCGCTCCCTCCTCCACCATCCGCACGCCGCACTCCACGGCATCGTCCAGCCGCACGAACCGCCCTCCGTCCGAGAACGAGTCCGGCGTGACATTCAGCACCCCCATGACGAGCGGCTGCTCGAGCCCGAGCACCCGCCCCCTGCAATGCAGCCCCGAATTTGAATCAGCCAATCCCGAACCCGTCAGAAAGCGAGGGCATGGACGTGAAATCCTCGTGCCGGGGGCCTCTGGAGTCAGGGAAGACGGCAGGGAGCCTCCAGGGACGAGGCGAGCGGCCGGGAGGCCGCGAGCCCGGACTCACGGCGTTCCCCGGCAAGAGGATTTCACGGCCGCGTCATCGCGCGCGCCGGAACGCGAAATCCTCTTGAGCCGCCGGTATCAGTGTTGACCGGCCGGCGGTCCGATGGCGCTCCCGCCAGGCCCCGGAGCCGGCGCAGCGGTCCCCTCCGCGGGCGCCCGCGGCGGCCGATTCGACAGCGAATCATCCCACCCCGCCGGCGGCTTCGGCGGCCTGCCCGCCATGATGTCCTTCAGCTGGTCCTCATCGATGGTCTCGTACTTCATGAGCGCATCCGCCATGCTGTGCAGCTTCTCCAGCGAGCTCGTCAGAATCTGCCGCGCCCGCTGGTAATTGCTCTCGATGACGCTTCGAATCTCCTCATCGATGGCGTGCGCCGTGACATCCGACACCTGCTTGTGCTGCGTCACGCTGCGGCCGAGGAACACCTCGCCGGTCTCCTCCGAGTACGTGAGCGGCCCGAGCTTGTCCGACAGGCCCCACTTGGTGACCATGTTGCGCGCCAGCTCGGTCGCCCGCTCGATGTCGTTGGAGGCGCCCGTCGTCACCGACTCCGGCCCGAAGATCAGCTCTTCGGCGATGCGGCCGCCGAAGAGCGTCGCGATCGCGCTCTCCAGCCGCCGCTTCGACATGCTGTAGCGGTCCTGCTCCGGCAGGAACTGCGTCACCCCGAGCGCCCTCCCGCGCGGGATGATCGTCACCTTGTAGACCGGGTCGTGCTCCGGCACCGTCATGCCGACGATCGCATGACCCGACTCGTGATAGGCGGTCATGCGCTTCTCGTCCTCGGTCATCACCATGGAGCGGCGCTCCGCGCCCATCATGATCTTGTCCTTCGCGCGCTCGAACTCCTCCATTCCGACGACGCGCCGGTTGGCGCGCGCCGCGAACAGCGCCGCCTCGTTGACCAGGTTGGCGAGGTCGGCGCCCGAGAATCCCGGCGTGCCCCGCGCGATGAGCCCCGGCTTGACGTCATCCGCAAGCGGCACGCGCCGCATGTGAACGCGCAGGATCTGCTCCCGTCCGCGCACGTCAGGCAGCGGCACCACGACCTGGCGATCGAAGCGGCCCGGCCGCAGCAGCGCAGGATCGAGGACGTCCGGACGGTTGGTGGCCGCGATGACGATGATGCCCTCGTTGCCCTCGAAGCCGTCCATTTCCACGAGCAGCTGGTTCAGCGTCTGCTCGCGCTCGTCATGGCCGCCGCCGAGGCCCGCGCCGCGGTGACGACCGACCGCGTCGATCTCGTCGATGAAGATGATGCACGGGGCGTGCTTCTTCGCCTGCTCGAACATGTCGCGCACGCGCGAGGCGCCGACACCGACGAACATCTCGACGAAATCGGAGCCGGAGATGGTGAAGAAGGGGACCTTGGCCTCGCCGGCGATGGCGCGCGCGAGCAGCGTCTTGCCCGTTCCGGGGGAGCCCACCATGAGCACGCCCTTCGGGATCTTGCCGCCGAGCTTCTGGAACTTGCCCGGGTCCTTCAGGAAATCGACGATCTCCGAGACTTCCTGCTTGGCCTCATCGACCCCGGCCACGTCGGCAAACGTGATGTTCACCTGGTCCTCACCGAGGAGGCGCGCGCGGCTCTTGCCGAAGGACATCGCCCCCCGGCCGCCCGAGGCGCCCTGCATCTGGCGCAGCATGTACACGAAGACGAGGATCAGGAGCAGCGCCGGCGCGAGCTGCAGCAACAGCTGCGCGAGGAAATTCGGCTGCTTCGGCGGCCGGCCCTCGATGCCGACGTCGTTCTTCTCGAGCGTGCCGATGAGCGCCGTGTAATCGGTCTCGGGATTATAGGCCTTGAACTGCGTGTGGTCCTTCATCACGCCGTAGATCATGTCTCCCTGGAAAACGACACTGCCGACCTGGTGGGCCTTCACATCATTCAAGAAGGTGGAGTACTTGATCTCCTCCTGCTGGCTCACGCTCGGCATGTAGCGGCTGAAGACCAGCAGCAGCACGAAGACAATCACCACCCATAGAAGGATGTTCTTGGTCAAATCATTTATCTTCAAATGCGGCCTCGCTGCCGGCTTCCGGCAGTTTGTGTACTCCTGAACCTGGTCCAGCTCGGAGCACGCTACACCAAGCGAAAATCCTTCGCCAGCAGATACATTTCAGGACTGCGCGCCCGTGAAGCGGCGGGTTTGATCAGCTTTACCTTGGCGAAACGGCCGCGCGCGTCCTGAACGAGCTCCTGAAAGCCCGAGCCCTGGAAAACCTTGATCAGGGCGTCCCCCCCGCCCTTCAAGACCCGGGCCGCCATATCGAGCGCCAGCTCGGCCAGGTACATCGATCGGGGCTGGTCGATGACGTCGATACCGCTCAAAGAGGGGGCCATGTCCGAGAGCACCAAATCGACCTGCCGCGCGGGCAGCCCCGCCAGGATGCGGTCGAAGACCTCCTGCTCCCGGAAATCGCCCTGCACGAACTCGACCCCCGCCAGCGGCTCCATGGCCAGGATGTCGGTGGCAACCACCCGCCCGGTACGGCCGAGCCGTCGGCGGACATATTGGCTCCAGGCCCCCGGCGCAGCACCGAGATCGAGGCAAATCACTCCAGGATCGAGCAGCTTTTCGCGCCGATCGAGCTCTTCCAGCTTGAATACCGCGCGCGAGCGCCAGCCCTCCGCGTGCGCCCTCTGGACGAAGGGGTCGGTGAAGTGCTCATTCAGCCACCGAGCGCTGCTTTTGGACCGCCTGGCCATTACTTGCCTAACGTACAATCCCGCAGGATGTCACCCATCAAGATGCTTTCCGAACGTCAGCGCCGCCATCTGCGCGGCCTCGCTCACGCGTTGCAGCCGGTCGTCCGGCTGGGCTCGGCGGGGCTCACGGACGCGGTCGCCCGCGAAACCGACCGGGCGCTCACCGACCACGAGCTGATCAAGATCAAGGCGCCAGGGGGCGACCGTGACGCCCGCGACGCACTTTTCGAGCAGCTGGCGAGCCGCACCGGCAGCTCGCTCGTGCACCGGATCGGCAACGTGGCCGTATTCTACCGTCCACGGCCGGAGCTGCCGCGGATCGTGATACCGGACTAGGCCCTTCGCTCCCAGCGGCTCATCAGAACCGCACCGCCACGATCTCGTACGAGCGGATGCCGCCCGGCGCGGATACATCGACCACATCGCCCTCGGACTTGCCCACCAGGGCGCGCGCGATGGGAGAGGTGATCGAGACGCGGCTGGCGCGGATGTCGGCCTCGTCCTCCCCCACCACCTGATAGCAGACCCGCCCGCCGCCGTCCTGGTCCTCCAGCTCCACCACGGCGCCGAAGACGACCTTGCCGGTGTTGGTGAGCTTGCTCGGGTCGATGATCTCCGCATTGGCCAGCTTGGTCTCGATCTCCTTGATGCGGCCCTCGATGAAGCCCTGCTGCTCGCGCGCCGCGTGATACTCGGCGTTCTCGGACAGGTCGCCGTGGGCGCGCGCCTCCGCGATCGCCGTGATGACGTTCGGACGCGCCTCGGTCTTCAGACGCTTGAGCTCGGCGCGCAGCGCCTCGGCGCCGCGCAGTGTCATGGGAGTGCGTTTCATCCAGCCAGCGCCTCTCTGTGCAGGTCCTGCAGGCGGTTTACCTCGACCTCATCGAGATGGTCGAGCGCCTCGCACGTGGCGAGCCCGGCGGCGAGGGTCGTGTAGTAGGTGATCCGATGGTGCACCGCCTCGCGGCGGATGGAGTTCGATTCCCGGATGGCCAGCTTGCCTTCGGTCGTGTTGACGATCAGGTCGATCTCGTCGTTCTTGATCATATCCACGATATGCGGCCGGCCCTCCCGTACCTTGTTCACTCTGCGGCAGGCGACGCCGGCCTCCGTCAGCGCGTGCGCGGTACCTTCGGTCGCCACCACCTCGAAGCCGCGGGCGATCAGGCGGCGCGCGAGATCCACCGCTCCCGGCTTGTCGCGGTCGCGCACACTGATGAAGCACACACCCTTCCGCGGCAGCGTGACACCCGAAGCCGTCTGCGCCTTGGCGTAAGCCTCGCCGAAGGTGCGGCCCGTGCCCATCACCTCGCCCGTGGACTTCATCTCCGGACCGAGGATCGGATCGGCCTCGCGGAACTTGACGAAGGGAAACACCGCCTCCTTGACCGAATAATACGGCGGTTCCCGACCCGCGGTCACGCCCTGATCGCGCAGTTTCCGGCCGGTCATCACCCGGGCGGCGATCTTCGCAAGCGGCAGGCCCGTCGCCTTCGAGACGAACGGCACCGTCCGCGAGGCTCGCGGGTTGACCTCCAGCACGTAAATGACGCCGTTCTGGATGGCAAACTGGATGTTCATCAGCCCGATGACCGAGAGCGCCTTCGCGAGCCTGCGGGTCTGCTCGCGCAGGCTCTCCTGAGTCTGGGCGCTCAGGCTGTTCGGCGGCAGGCAGCAGCCGGAATCGCCGGAGTGCACACCCGCCTGCTCGACATGCTCCATGATGCCGCCGATCAGGACGTCCTCGCCATCGCAGACGGCATCGACGTCGACCTCGATCGCGACGTCGAGAAAGCGATCCAGCAGCACGGGACTGTCGTTGGAGACCTGCACGGCGTGCCCCATGTAGGCGCGCAGGTCGTCCTCGTTGAATACGATCTCCATCGCGCGCCCGCCGAGCACATAGGAAGGCCGCACCACCAGCGGGAAGCCGACTTCCCGCGCGAGCGCCACGGCCTGATCCTCCGTGCGCGCCGTGGCGTTGGCAGGCTGCTTCAGGCCCAGCCTGCGCACCAACGCCTGGAAGCGCTCCCGGTCCTCGGCGACATCGATCGAGTCCGGCGAGGTGCCGATGATCGGGGCGCCCGCCTCCTCCAGCGCGCGCGAGAGCTTGAGCGGGGTCTGCCCGCCGAACTGCACGATCACCCCTTCGGGCTGCTCCTTCGCCAGGACCTCGAGCACGTCCTCGAGCGTCAGGGGCTCGAAATAGAGCCGGTCGGAGGTGTCGTAATCGGTCGAGACCGTCTCCGGGTTGCAGTTGACCATGATGGTCTCGAACCCGTCCTCGCGCAGGCTGAGCGCCGCATGCACGCAGCAGTAATCGAACTCGATCCCCTGGCCGATGCGGTTGGGACCGCCGCCGAGAATCATGATCTTGCGCCGTCCGGTCGGCTGCGCCTCGCACTCCTCCTCGTAGGTCGAGTAGAGGTAGGCGGTCGAGGTCGCAAACTCCGCGGCGCAGGTGTCGACCCGCTTGTAGACCGGCCTGACCCCGAGGTCGTGCCGCTTGGCGCGCACGGCCTGCTCCGGCAGATCGAGGAGCCGGCCGAGCCGGCTGTCGGAGAAACCCTTGCGCTTGAGCACCCGCAGCCGCTCCGCGGTGAGCGCGCCGAAGCCTTCCGCGCCGATCCGCCGCTCCTGCGCGATCAGATCCTCGATCTGGGCGAGGAACCAGGGGTCGATGTGCGTGAGCTCGGCGATCTGCTCGAAGGACCAGCCGGCGCGGAACGCGTCGGCAACGTACAACAGCCTGTCGGCGCCGGGGGCGCGCAGCTCGTAGGCGAGCTTCGCCTGGCCGTCCTCGTCGAGGGGAAGCTTCAGGATGGGCGAGAGGCCGTCGAGCCCGGTCTCGAGTCCGCGCAGCGCCTTCTGCAGCGACTCCTGGAACGTGCGGCCGATGGCCATGACCTCGCCCACCGACTTCATCTGCGTCGTGAGGCGGTCGTTGGCGGCCGGAAACTTCTCGAACGTGAAGCGCGGGATCTTGGTCACCACGTAGTCGATCGACGGCTCGAACGAGGCCGGCGTCGCACCGCCCGTGATGTCGTTTTTCAGCTCATCGAGCGTGTAGCCGACGGCGAGCTTGGCGGCGATCTTGGCGATCGGGAATCCGGTCGCCTTGGAGGCGAGCGCCGAGGAGCGCGACACGCGCGGATTCATCTCGATCACGAGCAGGCGCCCGTCGCGCGGATTGACCGCGAACTGCACGTTCGAGCCGCCCGTGTCGACACCGATCTTGCGCAGCACGGCGATCGAGGCGTCGCGCATGCGCTGATACTCCTTGTCCGTCAGAGTCAGCGCCGGCGCCACGGTGATCGAGTCGCCGGTGTGCACGCCCATCGGGTCCAGATTCTCGATGGAGCAGACGATGATGCAGTTGTCCTTGTGGTCGCGCACCACCTCCATCTCGAATTCCTTCCAACCGATCACCGACTCCTCGAGCAGCACCTCGGAAGTCGGCGAGGCATCGAGCCCGCGCGCCACGATGTCCTCGAGCTCCTCGCGGTTGTAGGCGATGCCGCCGCCGCTGCCGCCCATGGTGAACGATGGGCGGATCACGACCGGATAGCCGATCTCTCCGGCGATGCTCAGCGCCTCATCGAGGCTGCGTGCGATCTGCGAGTGCGGTGTCTCGAGACCGATCTCACGCATGGCATTGCGGAAGAGCTCCCGGTCCTCGGCCATGTCGATCGCGGCCCGCGAGGCGGCGATGAGCTCGACACCGTGCTTCTCCAGCACGCCCTCGCGCACGAGATCCAGCGCCGTGTTGAGCGCCGTCTGGCCGCCCATGGTGGGCAACAGCGCATCCGGACGCTCCTTCTCGATGATTCGGGCCACGGTGCGCCAGTTGACCGGCTCGATGTAGATGGCATCCGCCATGCCGGGGTCGGTCATGATCGTGGCGGGATTGGAATTGACCAGGATGACCCGGTAGCCCTCCTCCCGCAGCGCCTTGCAGGCCTGCGCGCCGGAATAGTCGAACTCGCAGGCCTGCCCGATGACGATCGGGCCGGCGCCGATGATGAGAATGCTCTGGATGTCCGTGCGCTTTGGCATGTCAGCGGGTTCCGCCCTGACGGCGCGCCTGCTCCTCGGCCAGCCGAAGCTGGGTCTGAAGCCGTCGCAGCATGAGATGGTCGAAGCGCTCGAAGAGCGGCTTGAGGTCGTGCGGCCCCGGGCTCGCCTCCGGATGGCCCTGGAAGCCGAACGCCGGGCGGTCCTTGAACGCGATGCCCTGGAGCGAGCCGTCGAACAGCGAGCGGTGCGTGGGATACACGTTGGCGGGCAGCGTGGCCTCGTCGACCGCGAACCCGTGATTCTGGCTGGTGATGAACACACGCCCGGAATCCAGGTCCTGCACCGGATGGTTGGCGCCATGATGGCCGAACTTCATCTTCATGGTGCGCGCGCCGCAGGCGAGGCCGAGGATCTGATGGCCGAGGCAGACGCCGAACACCGGAATGTCCGTCTCGAGAAATCTACGGGTCGCGTTGATGGCGTAATCGCAGGGCTCGGGGTCGCCGGGGCCGTTGGAGAGGAAGATGCCATCGGGCGCGAGCGCCAGCGCCTCCTCGGCGCTGGTCTGCGCCGGCACGACGGTCATGCGGCAACCGAAATCCGCCAACAGGCGCAGGATGTTGCGCTTGATGCCGAAGTCGTAGGCCACGACGTGCAGTCGCTGATGCGAGCGGATGGGGACGCGCGCGCTCTCCGGCCAGATCGTCCCCTCGTTCCACTGGAAGCTGCGCTTGGCGGTGACGACCTTGGCGAGATCCATGCCTTTCAAGCCCGGGAACTTGCCGGCCGCCTTGATCGCCGCCGCGGTATCGACCTGCTCGCCCGTCATGATGCAGCCGGACTGCGCGCCGGTCTCACGCAGAATGCGTGTCAGACGCCGGGTGTCGATGCCTGCGATGGCCACGATGCGCCCGCGCTCGAGGAACTCGCCCAAAGATTCGTTGGCGCGCCAGCTGCTCGCCCGCGGCGGCAGATCGCGGATGATGAGGCCGGCCGCGGCGATTTGAGCGGACTCGAGATCCTCCGGCGTGGTGCCGGTGTTGCCGATGTGCGGACAGGTGAGGGTGACGATCTGGCGGGCATACGAGGGGTCGGTGAGGATCTCCTGATAGCCCGTCATTGCGGTATTGAAAACGACTTCGCCCGTGGTGTTGCCTTTGGCACCAATCGACTGGCCGCGGAAGATGGTGCCATCCGCCAGTGCCAGTACTGCGGGTACGCTCACTTCAAAACCACCTCGTTAAGTTGCTATCGGCGCCCGCACTCTTCCCAATCCGCTGCCCGAAAGCAAGTGATTGAGCGATCCAAGGCCGCCGTTGGACCGCGAGCCCGGAAGAGCCGGAAGGCTGGCCGCGCCAAGCGCCGCAGGCGGCTTTGCGCGCATGCACGAGCTGCCCATATACAAAGCGGGAGGGTTCTCTCGAACGCCTCCCGCCCTGCATGGACCAACCCGTACTCAGCTTACGCGTAAATTTTACGGTCCGAGCACGTGAGTGTCCATGGAAAACCCTGGGCTCGGCTGCCGCAAAACCCTGCGCAAAATCATTTAACCAATTGATATTAATGAATAATACTGCTCATGCCATAGCGCCCCGGCGGCCGGCCGACGAGCCATTGGGCCGCCCTGAGCGCTCCCCGCGCGAAGATGGCCCTGTCGGCGGCCCTATGGCTCAGGCGCAATTCCTCTCCGGGGCCCGCGAAGAGCACCGTGTGCTCCCCGACGATGTCGCCCCCGCGCACGACGGCGAACCCGATCTCGCCCTGTCGCCGGGGGCCGGCCCGGCCGCCAGACTGTCCCGAGAGCGCTTCCGCGGGCGCGAGGCTCCTCCCCTCGCCCGCCGCCCCGGCGAGCGCCAAGGCGGTGCCCGAGGGCGCGTCCCGCTTCATCCGGTGATGGGCCTCGATGATCTCGATGTCGAATTCGGCTGGCAGGGCCCGTGCCGCGCTGCGCACGAGCTCCGTCAGGAGCGCGATCCCGAGGCTGGTGTTGGGCGCGATCAGGAGCGGTATGTCGAGCGCAGCGGCATCGAGCTCCGCCTCCGTCAGCTCCGGCGCGAAGCCGGTGGTTCCGACGAGCAGCGGCTTGCGCGCGGCTCGGCATGCGCAGATGTTGGCGCGAGTGGCATGCGGCCGGGAGAAGTCGATCGCGACATCCGCTGCGGCGAGCGCCGTGCGCAGATCGCTCGAGACCGCGACCCCGAGGGGCTCGATGCCCGCGAGTACGCCGGCATCCTGCCCGAGGGTGGCGCTGCTCGCCGAGGCCACGGCCCCGGTGATGCGCAGGTCGGGGAGCTCGCTGGCCGCGCGCACCAGCGCCCGGCCCATGCGCCCGCTCACTCCCACGATGACCGCCCGTGCCGCCGCCCCAGTCACGGAACTCACCCTCAGGCGCCCGAGAAGAAGCGCTTCACGCCCTCGAGGAATCCCTTCTCGCGCGGCGCGTGCCGCTGGCGGTCCTGCTGCAGCGACTCCTCGAGCTGGCGGACCAGCTCCCGCTGCTCCGCCGAGAGATGCACCGGCGTCTCCACGACGACGCGGCAGAACAGATCGCCCCGCGCGTTGCCGCGCACCGGCTTCACACCCTTGTCGCGCAGCCGAAAGACGCGCCCCGATTGGGTCTCGGCCGGGATTTTCAGCGTCACGTCGCCGCCGAGCGTCGGCACCTCGACCACGCCACCGAGAGCCGCGGATGCAAAGCTGATCGGCACCTCGCAGCTCAAGTGCTCTCCGTCCCGCTCGAAGATGGGGTGCTCGCGCACGTGCACTTCGACGTAAAGATCCCCTGGCGGGCCGCCGTTGCGCCCGGCCTCGCCTTCACCCGCAAGGCGGATGCGATCGCCCGTATCGACGCCCGGGGGGACCTTCACCGAGAGCTTGCGGCTGCGCCGCACGCGCCCCTGCCCGAGGCAGGTATCGCACGGATTCTTGATGATGGTGCCCGCGCCGCGGCAGCGAGGACAGGTCTGCTGCAGCTGAAAGAAGCCCTGGGAGATGCGCACCTGTCCGGTGCCGCCGCAGGTATCACAGGCCGCCGGCGAGCTGCCCTTGGCCGCGCCGGTGCCATGGCAGGTCTCGCACTCGGAGAGCTTCGGCACCTCGATCTCGACCGTGTGGCCGAAGACGGCCTGGGGGAGCTCGAGCTCGATCTCGTAGCGCAGGTCCGCGCCGCGAAACACCTGCGCACGGCCGCCGCGGCGCGCCGTGCCGAAGATGTCGCCGAAGACATCGCCGAAGATGTCACTGAAGGCGTCGCCGGGACCGAAACCTCCGGGCCGCCCGCGCGCACCGGCTGCCGCGGCCTCCACGCCCGCGTGGCCATACTGGTCGTATGCGGCGCGCTTCTGCGGATCGGTGAGCACCTCGCAGGCCTCCTTCGCCTCCTTGAAGCGCTCCTCGGCCTCCTTGTCGTCCGGGTTCCTGTCGGGGTGATGCTTCATCGCGAGGCGGCGATAGGCCTTCTTGATCTCCGCCTCGGTGGCCGTTCTCGGTACGTCGAGTACCTTGTAGTAATCCGCTTTTGACATTGACCTAGTGTGTCACAGCCGGCGGCCGAGGCCTGCTCCGTTTCCCGGGGGCCATCCCCCGGGTTGACGGATCCCAGAGTCCGCGAGCTCGAAGTCGGTGAGTCGGCTCCCGATCAGCCAACATCAGGACGCTTTGCGGCCCTTGTCCTTCACTTCTTCGAACTCCGCGTCGACGACATCGTCGCGGCCGGCTTGCCCGGATGCGCCGGCGCCGCCCGCCGGTCCGGAGGAGCCCTCCGCGCCGCCGCCCGCGGCGGCGCCCTCGGGGCCGGCCTGTCCGGCCGCGTAGGCCCGCTGCGCGATTCCCGCGGAAGCCTGCGCGAGAGCCTCGGTCTTCTTCTCGAGGCGCTCGCGGTCATCGTCCTTGAGCGCGGTGCGCAGATCCGAGATCGCCGCTTCGACCTTGGCGCGCTCGGCCGCATCCACCTTCTCGCCGAGGTCCTTCAGGCTTCTCTCGACGGCGTGGATCATGCCATCCGCCTTGTTCCGGGCGTCGACCAGCTCGCGGAAGCGCTTGTCCTCCTCGGCATGCGCCTCGGCATCGCGCACCATCCGCTTGATCTCGTCCTCATTCAATCCGCTCGAGGCCTTGATCACGATCTTCTGCTCGCGCCCGGTCGCCTTGTCCTTGGCGGAGACGTTGAGGATGCCGTTGGCATCGATGTCGAAGGACACCTCGACCTGCGGCATGCCGCGCGGTGCGGGCGGGATGTCGCTGAGGTCGAACTTGCCGAGCGACTTGTTGTCCGCGGCGCGATCGCGCTCGCCCTGCAGCACGTGAATGGTCACGGCCGTCTGGTTGTCGTCGGCCGTGGAGAAGGTCTGCGAGGCCTTGGTCGGAATGGTGGTGTTCTTCTCGATGAGCTTGGTCATGATTCCGCCGAGCGTCTCGATGCCGAGCGACAGCGGCGTCACATCGAGCAGCAGCACGTCCTTGACCTCTCCCGCGAGCACGCCGGCCTGGATGGCCGCGCCCACGGCGACCGCCTCATCGGGATTGACGTCCTTGCGCGGCTCGCGCCCGAAGAAATCCTTCACATACTTCTGCACTAGCGGCATGCGCGTCTGGCCGCCGACCAGGATGACCTCCGAGATATCGCCCGCGGAGACACCCGCGTCCTTGAGCGCCGTGCGGCACGGCACGGTGGTTTTCTGCACCAGGTCCTCGACCAGCGCCTCGAGCTTCGCGCGGGTGAGCTTGATGTTGAGGTGCTTCGGTCCCGAGGCATCGGCCGTGATGTACGGCAGATTGATGTCGGTCTGCTGCGTCGAGGAGAGCTCGATCTTGCCCTTCTCCGCCG
This sequence comes from Pseudomonadota bacterium, assembly GCA_019352035.1. Taxonomy (GTDB): domain Bacteria; phylum Pseudomonadota; class Gammaproteobacteria; order Steroidobacterales; family Steroidobacteraceae; genus 13-2-20CM-66-19. Next base: position 38,392 of record JABBNZ010000008.1, read on the forward strand.
CCTCTTTCAGGCGCTGCATCGCGAGCGGGTCGCGGCGCACGTCGACGCCGGATTCCTTCTGGAACTCCTCCGCCAGGAAGTTGATGATCCTGAGATCGAAGTCCTCGCCGCCGAGGAAGGTGTCGCCGTTGGTCGAGAGCACCTCGAACTGGCGCTCGCCGTCGACTTCCGCGATCTCGATGATGGAGACGTCGAACGTGCCGCCGCCCAGGTCATACACCGCGATCTTGCGATCGCCGCCCTGCTTGTCGAGGCCATAGGCCAGGGAGGCTGCCGTCGGCTCGTTGATGATGCGCTTGACCTCGAGGCCGGCGATGCGGCCGGCGTCCTTCGTGGCCTGGCGCTGGGAATCATTGAAGTAGGCGGGAACGGTGATCACGGCTTCGGTCACCGGCTCGCCGAGGTAGTCCTCCGCCGTCTTCTTCATCTTCATGAGCACGCGGGCCGAGATCTCCGGCGGCGCCATTTTCTTGCCCTGCACGTCCACCCACGCATCGCCGTTGTCCGCGCGCGCGATCTTGTAAGACACCATCTTGGCGTCGCGCTGGACGACCTCGTCCTCGAACTTGCGTCCGATGAGACGCTTGATGGCGAACAGGGTGTTTTGCGGATTGGTGACCGCCTGGCGCTTGGCGGGCTGCCCGACCAGCACCTCGTTGTCCTTCGTGAAGGCGACGATCGACGGGGTGGTACGGTCGCCCTCGCTGTTCTCGATCACGCGAGGCTTGCCGCCCTCCATGATGGCGACGCACGAATTGGTCGTGCCGAGGTCGATACCGATTACCTTTGCCATGTGTCTACTCCGCCAGAATCTCTGTCCAAATGGGGATGATGCCGTTGCTCTTCTTGGGTGTTCGCGCTGCCGATTCAAGGCCGGACGGCGTTTTTTGAAGCGCTGGATCGGCGCTCCTGCCCCGCCCAGCGCGCGGTGAGCCAAAAAGCGTCGTCTTTGGCTCACCGTCCGCCACCCGCGGCGGCGGGGCACATCTCTGTGCCTGACCCACCAGCCTACGCCCTGGCCACGATCACCCGGGCCGGGCGGATCACCCGGCCATTCAGCTCATAGCCGATCTGCACGACCTGAAGCACCGTGCCGGGGCTCGCGGTCGCGGATTCCTGGGCCAGCATCGCCTCGTGCCGGGTCGGGTCGAAGGGCTCCCCGGCCGCATGGATGGGCGTTACGCCGAGCCGCTCGAGCGCCTTGGCGAGCAGCTGCAGCGTCGCATCCTGGCCCTGCTTCAGGCTTCGGACATCGACGTCCGGCTGCTCGGCGCTCTGGACGGCAAGCTCCAGGCTGTCGCGCACGGGCAGGAGCTCCGCGGCGAACTTCTCGAGGCCGTATCGATTGGCCGCCTCGATGTCGCGCTGCGCGCGCTTGCGCACGTTGTCGAGCTCCGCCACGGCCCGCAGGTACTGCTCCCTTTGGCTGCGCGCACGCTCCTCGGACTCCGTGAGGGCCTGCTGCAGCCGCTCGAGCTCCGCCGCCGGGGATGCGGATTCCGCAGCCGCGCCGGCCTCTCCGCCCTGCGGCCCATTCTCTCCCATACCCATCAGCTATCCTCCCGTCCGAAAGCAAGTGAATGCGCGGCTCAGGGCCGCGCCCGTCTCAGACCCGTCACCGCGAGACGACGCCCCGACGCGCCTCGGGAACGCCGCGAGGTCAAATGCGGTGAAACGGCCGCGCTCGCGCGAAGCGGCAGGATGCCGACTTCGCGCCCATCAGATAATGCCTACCTGCGTGAATTCAAGGCGGCCCCGAGCAGCTTTGCGGTCATGTCCACGATGGGGATCACCCGCTCGTAGGCCATGCGGGTCGGCCCGATGACCCCGAGCACCCCGACCGCCGAGTCCGGCGACCCGTACGGGGCCGTCACCACGCTGCAGTCATCGAGGATCTGATAGCCCGACTCATGGCCGATGAAGATCTGCACCCCCTCGGCCCGCAGGCTCTGGTCGAGCAGGTGCAGAAAGTCGCGCTTCTCGTTGAAGGCCTCGAACAGCCGCCGCAGCTTCTCCACGCTGGAAAGCTCCCCGACACCCATGAGGTTGGTCTCGCCCTTGATGACGTACTCGAGCTGGGTCTCCCCGCCCGCCCCGGCTTCGAATACGTGCTGCGCCACCGAGATGGCATCCACCATGACCTGATTCATGTGAGCGCGCGTCTCGCTCAGCTGCCGCAGGATCTCCTGGCGCACCTGCGCGAGCGAGCGGCCGCGGAACTGCTCGTTGAGGAAGTTGGAGGCCCGCTTGAGCTCATCGGATGAGAAATGCCGCTCCAACTGGATGATGCGGTTCTGCACCTCGCGCTCACCGTAGACCAGGACGACGAGCACGCGGTTCTCCGAGAGCCCGACGAACTCGATCTGGGTGATCGAGGCCTCCGCGGTTCGCGGCAGCGTCACCACTCCGGCGAGACGCGTGATGCTGGAAAGCAATTGCGAAACGGTGGCGATCAGGTCCTTCGAGCTGTCACGGGCGCCGTCGAGCAGACGTCCCTCGAGCTGGCGGCGGATCTCCGCCGCGGCGCAATCCTCCATCGGCTGTGCCTGCAGCAGCGTGTCGACGAAGAACCGGTATCCCTTGTCCGTCGGGATGCGGCCCGCCGAGGTATGCGGGGATGCGACGAAGCCCAGCTCCTCGAGGTCGGCCATCACGTTGCGGATGGTCGCCGAGGAAAGCTGCAGCCCCGACTCCCGCGACAGAGAGCGGGACCCGACTGGCTGGCCGTCGCGGATGTAGCTTTCGACGAGCAGCCGCAGCAGGCGTTGCGCCCGCTCGGTCAGATGCTCTTCTCGTCCTTCTGCTGTCATAGGTTTCGAATCGTACGCCTCAAACTATAGACGGCCGAGCCGACCGTCAAGCAAGGCCCCTGCCGTCCTGCTACGATCCCGCGGATATGGCCCTCCCCGTCCGCACGTGCGCGCTGGTCGGCAGATTCATGGACTCGCGCGTCGCGGAATCCGCTCACGTCCTGCTGGCGCATCTGGCGACCCGGCAGATCACGGTACTCGTCAGCAACACGGCGCCCATGGTCCCTGCAATGGCCGATGCGGGGGCGGGCACCCAGGCGGTGCCGCTGCGGGTTCCGGAAGAGGAGCTCGGCCGCCGCGCCGACCTCATGATCGCGATAGGCGGTGACGGCACTCTGCTGTACGCCGCGGGCCTCGTTGCCCGACATGGGGTGCCGCTTCTCGGGATCAACCGGGGCCGGCTCGGATTCCTGACGGACGTGATGCCCCAGCACATGATCGAGTGCGTCGATGCTGCGCTCGATGGGCGCCTCGAGGCCGATCAGCGCCCGCTGCTCGCCGCGTGTCTGCGCTTGTCCGACGGCAGCGTCGCGGAGACGCTCGCGCTCAACGATGTCGTGCTGCAGAAGCTCGCCACCGGGCGGATGCTGGATTTCGAGACGCGCGTCGGCGGCCGCTATGTCAACAGTCACGCGGGCGACGGCATAGTGGTCGCGAGCGCGACCGGCTCGACCGCCTACGCCCTCTCCTGCGGGGGCCCGATCATCGAGCCGCACCTGGATGCGCTCGTCATGGCACCGATCTGCGCGCATACCCTCTCCGATCGCCCAATCGTCGTCTCCGCGCGCGCGGTGATCGAGATCGAGCTGCTGCAGCGCCCCGACACGCGAGCGCAGGTGACCTGCGATGGCGCCGTCCTCGGGGAGATCACCCCCGGGGACCGTTTGGAGATCAAGGCCTCGGGGGAGCGCATCACGCTGCTTCACCCCCCGGGCTACGACTATTACCGCCTGCTGCGCTCGAAGCTCCACTGGGGCCGCGGCGACGCACAGCGCTGAGCCTCGGGATCAGGTCTCCACCCCATGCTCGTACGCCTGCAGATCCGGGACTTCGCCATCATCGAGGCCGTCGAGCTCGAGCTGCAGCCCGGGCTCACCGTCCTCACCGGCGAGACGGGCGCGGGAAAGTCGATCCTGGTCGACGCCCTGCAGCTGCTCGCCGGCGGCCGCGGCGGACCTGAAATGATCCGCCACGGCGCCGAGCGCGCCGAGCTCGCCGCCACCTTCGACCTCACCAAGGCGCCCCCGGGGCTGACGCGATGGCTGCAGGAGCAGTCGATCGATAGCGGCGATGAGCTCATCGTGCGCCGGGTACTGTCGGCGGACGGTCGCTCCCGGGCCTATCTCAATGGACAATCGGTCCCCTTGCAGCTCCTGCGCGAGGCGGGAAGCATCCTGATCGACATCCACGGGCAGCACGAATTCCAATCGTTGATGCGGCCCGCCGCGCAGCGCGAGCTGCTCGATGGCTTCGGCCGCCTCGAGCCGCTGGTCGGACAGGTCGGGATCGCGTACCGGGTCTGGCGCGAGATGCTCGAGCGCACTCTCGAGCTCGAGAGCCGGGCGCGCGATCGCGAGGCGAAGCTCGATCTGCTCCGGTATCAGGTGGGCGAGCTTCAGGCTCTGGCGCTCGAGGAAGGCGAGGTCGCGCGCCTCACCGAGGAGAGCGGCCGGCTGATGAATCGCGGACGCCTGGCGGAAGCCGCGCAGACCGCCCTCGCGGCGCTCTATCAATCCGAGGACGGCAACGCTCACGCGAGCGTCAGCCGAGCGCTTCAATCCCTGCGCGCGGCCGCTGCGATCGATCCGAAGCTCGCGCCCGTAGCGGCGCTGGCAGAAGAGGCAGGCGTGCAGGTTCGCGAGGCCGCTCGGGAGCTCGAGCGCTACGGCGAGAGCCTCGACATCGACACCCAGCGCCAGCACGAGGTCGAGAGGCGCCTCGCCGCCATCGAGGAGCTGGCGCGCAAGAGCCGCGTGACACCGCTCGAGCTCCCCGCGCGTACTGCGCAGCTCGTTGCCGAGCTCGAGGGGCTGGAGCGGACCGAGCTCGATCTCGCGGTGCTGCGCAAGGATTTGACGGCTGCCCTGGAGCGGTATCGCGTGCAGGCACAGACGCTGGGAAAAAAAAGGACGGCGGCGGCGGCCGCGCTCGCCAAGGACATCAGCGCGCGCATGCAGACTCTCGGGATGTCGGGCGGCCGGCTCGAGGTCGAGGTCGCGCAGAGCCGGACCGCGGAGCCGGCGCAGCACGGTCTCGACGACATCGAGCTTCGGGTCAGCACCAATCCCGGCCAGCCCCCGCGCGCGCTGGCGAAGATCGCCTCCGGGGGCGAGCTCTCGCGCCTGTCCCTCGCCGTGCAGGTCGCCACCCGCGCGCAGGAGACGCGCTGCATGGTGTTCGACGAGGTCGATTCAGGAATCGGCGGCGCCGTGGCGGAGATCGTCGGCCGCGAGCTGCGCGCCCTCGGCGAGCGAGGCCAGGTGTTGTGCGTCACGCACCTGCCGCAGGTGGCCTCACAGGGTCATCATCATTTGCGCGTGACCAAGGTGACGGACGGCAAGACGACCCGCACGTCGTTGACGGCGCTCTCGGACCAGAAACGAATCGAGGAGCTGGCCCGAATGCTCGGCGGCGTGGATGTCACCTCCAAGGCGCGCGAGCACGCGCGCGAGATGCTTCAGGCGGCGGGCAAGCCCTTGGGCGCGCGCCGGTAGGGGCACTGGGCCTTGCGGCAGTTGCCGTAGAGGATCAGCGAATGATCCCGGATACTGAAGCCCAACCGCTGGGCGACCGCCGTTTGGCGCTCTTCTATGCCGGCTTCCATGAACTCTTCGACGCGACCGCAGTCCAGGCAGACTATATGATCGTGATGCGTGCCCTGATTGAGCTCGAAAACCGCCATGCCGTCCTCGAAGTGATGGCGGGTCACGAGGCCCGCGGCCTCGAACTGCGTGAGGACGCGATATACGGTCGCGAGCCCGATGTCCTCGTTGGACTCGAGCAGGGTGCGGTAGATGTCCTCGGCTGAGAGATGGCGGGTCGCGCTGCCCTCGAGGATCTCCAGGATCTTCAGGCGAGGCAGCGTCACCTTCAATCCGGCTTTGCGAAGGTCGTTGCCTTGCACCGTGTCACCTCCCGCCAGCGGGGCTGCACGCAGGATCGGACGCGGCGGATTCACGATCAGGTATCATCCGGCGCATTATTGCGCATTTTCCCCTGCGACGGACCTTCATGCGACGTGAACCTTTGATCTCTTCTTCCGGCCCGCGCCTGCTGGCGCTCGCTCTGCTCGCCGTCTGCCTCGGACTGACGGGGTGCGTTTACCGCATGGACATCCAGCAAGGCAACTACCTCGACGGCCACACGGTGCAGCAGCTGAAGGTCGGCATGACCCGGGCCCAGGTGCGCTACCTGCTCGGCACGCCGATGGTGGAAGATATTTTCAACAGGGACCGGTGGGACTACCTCTATTACTTCAAGCGAGGCTACGTCCGCCGGCCGATCGAGAGCCGGGTGATCGTGTACTTCAGCGGCAACAAGGTGCAGCGCTTCGTGCTGTACCATGTCCCCAAGGGACGGCCGTACGGACCCAACCGGCTGCCCTCGCCGAACAAGTTTCAGATTTTCTAGTTGAAGCGCTGGATCGGGGCTCCTGCCCCACCCAGCGCGTTTTGGGCAAAAAGCGCGGTTTTTTGCCCAAAACCGGCCACCTGCGGCGGCCGGGTGCATCCCTGTACCTGCTCCAGTGTCTGCCCGCTTCATGACTCGGGGTCGACCTCAGTCGATGGGGAACTACTGACTTTCTTTGGGACGGGGTGCGGCTTTGGCGCGGCGGCGTAGTCGGGGATCGCCGCGCAAGGGACGGTAGAGCTCGATGCGGTCGCCGTCCTCGGGACGGTCGGCGCGGGTGCGCGCCTCGCCGAAAATACCGACGGCAGCGCTGTCCCAGGGCACGGCGGTCTCCTGCGCCTCGCGGCGGACGGCTTCGATGGCCTCCGCGATCGTGGCATCGGGCGCCAACACGACCTGCCATAGGTATTGGCGCGCGGCGCCGGCAAATGCCACCACGCAGCGCTTGTCCGGCCGATGATCACTCACGGCTTCGGGCCACGAATGCCTCGACCAGGGAGCCGACGGTTTCGGCGAACATGTGGTCGAACATCATCCCCGAAAGAGTGCTCTTGAAGGCGAAGCTCATGGTCAGCTCCACGCGGCAGCCGTCAGCCCCAATCGGCGTGAGCAGCCACTCGCCTTCGAGCGTCCTGAAGGGGCCGCTCACCAGGTGCATCAGAATCCGCCTGTCACGCTCGAGCTCATTACGGGTGGTGAACTCACCGTGCAGCGGGCCTTTCTTGACGCCGATCGTCGCCACGAGCTCGCTCTCCGTTCGGGACTCCACGCGTGCGTGGGTGCACCACGGCAGGAACCGCGGGTAGCTCTCGATATCGTTGATGAGCGCGAACAGGCGGCTCGGCGGCTGGGCGACGAGCGCCGAGCGCTTAACCTCTCGCATCAGGCAATTGTCCCAAGATCACCGCCCCTACGACAAGCTTCCCAATACAATGGCGGCCTCTGGAGCCCGACCGCCGCCCTTTCGCAGCCAATCCATGCCACCCAAGGCCGCCGCCGCCCCCCGCCTCATCGCCGAGAACCGCAGAGCGCGCTTCGATTACTTCATCGAGGAGCGCTACGAGGCCGGGCTCGCGCTGCAGGGCTGGGAGGTCAAAGCGATGCGCGCGGGACGCGCCCAGCTCACCGAGGCTTATGTGTACCTGCGCGGCAGCGAGGCTTTCCTGATCGGCGCGCACATCTCGCCGCTGCCCACGACCTCCAGCCACGTGATCGCCGATCCCGTGCGCACCCGCAAGCTGCTGCTGCACCGCAGCCAGCTGAGCGGCCTGCTCGGCGCGGTGGAGCGCAAGGGCTACACCCTGGTCCCGCTCGAGCTCTACTGGAAGGACGGGCGGGCCAAGATCGAGGTCGGCCTCGCCAAAGGCAAGAAGCAGCACGACAAGCGCGCGGTCGAGAAGGATCGCGACTGGCAGCGCGACAAGGCTCGGCTGCTCAGACGGGGCTGAGCGCCGCGTCCGGACGGGGCGATTGCGCCTCAAGGCAAATTGAACCCGTCCACGGTGACGGGCGTGCCCGCGGTCGGGGAGAGCTTCGAATTCTTCAGGTTGTAGACGAGATTGACCGTGAACACGGTGGCGGTGTGCCTCACGCTGCCTTGCGCAGGGTTCACGATGACGGCCGCGGGCGGATTGGTGTTGTTGAGCAGCTGCGCGCCTACGGCCAAAGCCAGCGAGGAATCGATCTTGACCTGCACGGACAGATTGTCGGTCGTCGTCGTGTCGTTCGAGCCGTACTGAACCAACAGCGTGTTCACGACCTTCGTCAGGCGAGTGAGCGAGTGCGAGTAGTTCACGCCCGCCTGCACCACCGCATTGCGCTGCATGGAGCCGGGCACGTGGGTGCGGCTCTGCACGTTGCCGAAGGGGCCTATCGTCAGCACTTCCGGCTTCTCGATCCGGAATCCGGCGCCGAGCTCGGCCGCGAGCAGCGTGGAGCGCGACTGAACGAACTTGAAGCCCGCGCCGCTCGCGAGGCTCGCCTGGTAGGAAAAGCCGGCCAAGAGATTGCGATCCCAGCGGGCGCTGGAGAACCAGAAAGTGCGCGGGCTCAGTTCCAGGTCCGCTTGCAGACGCGTGCTGGTGTCCTGCTGCGTGGTGTAGCGGCCGGAGCTGGCATAGAGCGTCCTGAGCCCGCCGCTCAACGTCCAGCCGCCCATCCGGTGCGCCACGTCGAAGCTGGCGTTGCCGCTCTTGGTGGTCGTATTCCCGCTCGTCATGATGAGCCCGAGCTGTCCCTCCGCGGCCCAGGTGCCGGGGTGATGCGCGTGAGAGCCTGCCGCTGCCCTTCCCGAATCCGCGGCTTGCGCATAACCATTCAACATCAGCGCGACGCCCATGACCGCAATGCTCTTCTTCATCATTATTCCGTCCAACTCCCTCGGATGCCCCCGCCGGCGCAGCTGAGCGGGGGGTGCAAAAGCCGGCGACCTTACCGGAAAGGGCCGGCAGGGGGAACTACCGCAGGTCGGCGACCGGCGGTGGACTCGAGCGCAACCCCAGCGGGAAGCTTTCTGCGTGCAGGGAATTTCTGGTGTATCCTACGGGTACCTTTGGGGGCGACCGGTTTCGACGTGGGTTGCGAACCTTCAGGGGCGTACCGAGGTGCAGTGCCCTCGTAAATCACTCTGCAAAACTTAGTTGCCAACGACGACAACTACGCTCTGGCTGCCTAACCGCAGCTGACCTCTGACCGGCTCGTGCCTGTGCGACCGAATCAGGGGACACGTTCACAGGATCGCGATCCGCGCGTGCGACGGGCCGGATCGTTAAGAGTTACCGGCCGCTGGCGCGGCGTCTTCCCTGCCCCTCGGGTAGCGCAGCGTGAGAACCAAAGAGCGGGCTACGTACGTAGATCCTGAAGTCTAGGACTTGCGGACGGGGGTTCGATTCCCCCCGCCTCCACCAATTGAAGGGCTCGGATACTCTCCGGGCCCTTTTTCTTCTTGCCTGAAACTTCCGCACCACGCGGCGTTCCGGCCGTCAGTGTTGCCGGTGGCGTTCTCGACCGGCACGCACCAAGCCCCGCCACAACCTCGCGCTGCGCCACCGAGTCGGTCGGCAGCGGATTGCGCTGGAACCAGCAGGCTCGGGCGGCAACCGTCCGCCACCACATTCGGCTGGTCGCCGGAACCAACCGTAGCGGTCGCTCATTGAACGTGCACGATGACGACCGAGGATTCCGAGCCGCTATCGAGGCGCGCGCGGGCCGGCCGTGAGGAGACGGGCGGGCTCACGGGCGCCCGTACCCTCATGTCACTCGAAGAGCTGCGTAACGCGGTGAACGAGTGTCGGCGCTGCACGCTCTGGAAGGCGACGACTCAGGGCGTGCCCGGCGAGGGCCCATCGCCCGCGCGCCTCATGGTGGTGGGGGAGGCTCCCGGGGACTCCGAGGACCTGCAGGGCCACCCGTTCGTCGGGCCCGCGGGAGCGATTCTCGACCGGGCGCTGAAGGATGCCGGCCTCGGCCGCGACTCCGTTTACATCACCAACGCCGTCAAGCACTTCAAGTTCGAGCCCCGCGGCAAGCGGCGGCTGCACATCAAGCCGAGCGCGAACGAGATCGAGGCCTGCCATTGGTGGCTCGGTGAGGAGCTGCGCCTGGTCGCGCCGAAGCTCGTGATGGCGCTCGGCGGCACGGCCGCGCGCGCGCTACTGGGCCATCCGGTGATCGTCTCCCAGCTTCGCGGCGCACCCATCAGACTTTCCGCGACGGCGCACCTGTGGGTCACGGTTCACCCCTCGTTCCTGCTACGCGTGCCCGACGACGCGCGGCGCCGCAACGAGTACGCGCGGTTCGTGAAAGAGCTGAACGACGCGGTCGCCTGGATCGAGAAGCACTGACCTTCAAGTCCGAAAGCAATCGAGCCAGCGGCCCCAAGGCCGTTGCGCCCTGAGATCCTCCAGCTCGAGACCGGGTGCCCCGGGAAAACGGCCGCGGGATAGACAAAGCCACAGGGCTGGCCGCTCACAAAATCGCCGGGAGCGACGTTGGACGGCGTTAGCGCGTTCAAAATCGCTCCACGCGATTTTGTGAGCCAATCCCATCAAGAGAAGTCAGCGCACCGTAGAGCTCGGGCCGCCGGTCGCGGAAGACGAACCAGTTGTCCCGCAGGGCCGCGGTCTCCTCGAGGTCGAACGTGGCCGTGAGCACCGCATCCCCCTCCTCGGGAGCCTCCGCGATCTTCGCGCCCATCGCATCCGTGATGAATGACGAGCCGTAGAATCGGATGTAGAGCCCTTCGGGGTCCTGCAGCGAGCGCTCGAGCCCGTAGCGGTTCGCGGCGGCGAGCGGCATCAGATTCGCGGCGGCGTGACCCTGTTGGGTTCTCTGCCAGTGATCGCGCGAGTTCACCGGCAGCGCGGGCGGCGGCTCGGTGCCGATGGCGGTCGGGTAAAGGAGAAGCTCCGCGCCCGCGAGCGCCATGGCGCGCGCCGCTTCCGGAAACCACTGGTCCCAACAGATGCCGACTCCGATCCGCGCGTACCGCGTGCGCCAGACCTTGAAGCCCGTGTCCCCGGGACTGAAGTAGTTCTTCTCCTGGTACCCGGGCCCATTGGGGATGTGAGACTTGCGGTAGATGCCGAGCCGCGAGCCGTCGGCATCGAGGATGGCGACGGAGTTGAAATAGGCCGGCCCCGAGCGCTCGAAGAAGCTGATGGGCAAGACCACGCCGAGCTCGCGCGCCACCGCGCTGAAATGCCGCACCGCGGGGTTGTCCTCGACGGTACGCGCCAGCTTCAGATGCCGCGCATCCTGCTCGATGCAGAAGTACGGTGTCTCGAAGAGCTCCGGCAGCAGGATGATCTTCGCCCCCCGAGCCGCGGCCTCCCGCACCAGCTGCTCGGCGTGAGCGATGTTCGCGGCGCCGTCCCAGCCGCATGCCATCTGGATCGTCGCCAGAGTCAGCGGGCGCGTGGTGCGGCGGAAGTGCTCAGGTGGCTTTGACATCGCGCTTAGCTCTCCGTTTCCCATAGTCCGCCAGAGACGCTTGAACCTGGTCCGTGATGCGCATGGCGGTCTCCAACGCCATCAGTCCAGCCTCGCCGGGCACCACCGGCGGCCGGCCGTCCCGGATGCAGGCGAGGAAGGAATCGATCTCCGCCTTCAATGCATCCCCGGGATCGAGGCTCTGCTCCTCGATGATGACCGGCAACGGTCCGGGCGGCTCCGACGGACCGCGCTTGCGGATGACCGTCAGAATCTTCTGCTGCAGATCCAGCGACAGATAGGCGTCGTCCTCGAAAATGCGCATCTTGCGCTCGGTTTTCAAGCTGACACGGCTTGCGGTGGCATTGACGACGCAACCGTTCGCGAACGTAATGCGCGCGTTGGCGATGTCGATGTCTTCGGAAAAGACCGGCGTCCCAACCGCATCGATGCTCTTCACCGGCGCCCCGACGATCATCTGGACGATGTCGATATCGTGGATCATGAGGTCCAGAACCACGCTGACATCCGTACCCCGCTCTCGGTATGGGGCCAGACGGTGGCATTCGACGAAGCGCGGCGCCCGCAGATGTGGCTCCGCTGCCAGGATTGCCGAATTGAACCGCTCGAGGTGGCCCACCTGCAGGATGCGGCCGCGGCGGGAAGCGAGCTCGATCAGCTCCCGCGCCTCGGCTGGCGTCTCCGTGATCGGCTTCTCGACCAGGACGTGCGCGCCCGATTCCAGGAAATCACGCGCTATCGAGTAGTGCGCCGGCGTCGGCGTGACGATGCTGACCGCCTCTACCGCGCCGAGAAGCTCCCTATGGTCGGCCACCGCCCGGGTCCCCACCTCCGCCGCGACGGCCTCGCGGGCCTCCTGCCGGGCGTCGGCGACGCCCACTAGCTCGCATTGCGCCGCCTGGGCGTACTTCTGTGCGTGGAACCGGCCCAGATAGCCGACACCGACCACTGCTGCTGTGATTTTCCGCATAGCCTCTCATTATGACCTGGGAAGAGACCCGATCGGCTACACTGCGCCCATGACGGAGCCTTCCGGCGCTGCGGGCCCTCTTGCCCGGGCGCATGCTTTTACCGCGGAGACCCGCACCCGGCGGGAGATCGCGATCTATGCCGGCGCGCTGGTGCTCGGCCTGCTGGTGCTCCCACTGCTCATCTGGCTCGTAGGACACCGCACCCTCGGCCCCTATACCCATGGGGACAATCCCCAAGGGTTCGGTCCACTCACCCTGTACGCCGATTACTTCTCCGGTCTGGCGCATGGCTGGCTGGGGTATTGGGCCGTGGCGGTGGGTCCGGCGCTGCTGCTGCTCGTGGCGAGGCTCTGGCTCGCCCTGCTGCGGCACCTGCCCAGGGACTGAGACACCGGCAATCCCGCGATACCGCCCTCGAATGCCCTCTGAGACCCTTGATCTGAACCTGAGATGCCCCAGGAAAGTCTCAGAGATGCTATAGATATTCGCCTCTTCTGAGACCCTCCCCCCCTAAGGACCCGCGAGCAGCTCCAGATGTTCAAGACCTTCCGCCGTCCCCTCGGATGGCTCGCCCTCAGTATTCTCTCGGTTCTCGTGCTCGCCGCCATGGACGCGGCCTGGCGCGCCCCGGCCAGGGCCGCCTCGATTTTGCCCGCCGGGGCGCTCGCCCCGACGGATCAACAGCGCTCGATCGCGCGCAAGGTCAGCCGGATCCTCGAGGAGACGCAGTACAGCCGCACTCCCCTCAACGACGCCTTCTCCCAGCAGGTGTTCCGGCACTACCTGGAATTCCTCGACCCGGAGCACTGCTACTTCCTCGCGAGCGACGTGCAGGAGTTCTCCGTCTACCAGGATAAATTCGATCACATGATCCATACCGGGAACATCGATCCCGGATTCCTCATCTTCGCCCGGTTCAAGGCGCGCAACCGGCAGTGGATGGACTATGCGATCAGCCTGCTGAAGACCCAGCCGGACTTCAACACCGGTGAGACCTACGATTACGACCGCGACCACGCGCCGTGGCCCGCCAACCAGGCGGCCATGGAGCAGCTCTGGAAGAAGCGCGTCAAGTACGACGCCCTGTCGCTGATGCTCGCCGGCAAGACCTGGCCCCAGACCGCCACCATCCTGCGCAAGCGCTATCAGAACTTCATCAAGAGCGTCAATCAGCTCGCCTCGAGCGATGTATTCGAGGGCCTGATGAACGCCTACGCGCGAACCTACGACCCCCACACGACGTACTTCTCGCCGCTCAATTCCGAGGAGTACCGCATCCAGATGAGCCTCAATTACCAGGGAATCGGCGCATCGCTGCAGCTCATCGACAATTACGTCACGGTGATGAACGTCATTCCGGGAGGCCCCGCGGCCGTCGCCGGCACCTTGAAGCCGAAGGACCGCATCACCGCCGTCGGCCAGGGCCCCAACGGAGCTTTGACGGATGTCGTGGGATGGCGCCTCGACGATGTGGTGCAGCTCATCCGCGGCAAGGCAGGCACCACGGTACGGCTGCAGGTGCTGCCCCCGGGCGCGGCGCCCGGCTCGAAGGAGAAGGTGCTGGATTTCGTCCGCAACAAGGTGACGCTCAAGGCGCAGGAAGCGCAGAGCAAGCTGAAGACCGTGACCGAGCAGGGCCGCACCTACAGGATCGGCGTCATCACGGTGCCGAGCTTCTACGAGGACATCGCCGCCGAGAACCGCGGCGATCCCAACTACCGCAGCACCACGCGCGATGTCCTGCGCCTCCTCGAGAAGCTCGAGACCCAGCACATCGACGGACTGGTGCTCGACCTGCGCGACAACGGCGGCGGCTACCTGCCCGAGGCGACCGCTCTCACCGGCCTGTTCATCAAGCATGGGCCGGTCGTGCAGCTGCGCGACCGCGGCGGGCATATCGAGGTGCTGGACGATCCGGAGCAGGCCCCGGCCTACACCGGTCCGCTCGCCGTGCTGGTCAACCGCTACAGCGCCTCGGCCTCGGAGATCTTCGCCGGGGCGATCCAGGATTACCACCGCGGCCTCATCATCGGCCAGAACACCTTCGGCAAAGGCACGGTCCAGAACCTCGTGCCGCTCGACCGCTGGAGCAACAAGCCGATCGAGGGCCAGCTCACGGTGACCATCGGCAAGTTCTACCGCATCACGGGCCAGAGCACGCAACATCGAGGGGTGATTCCCAACGTGGCGCTGCCCTCGCCCATCAACCCGAAGGTCATCGGCGAGGCCGACCTGCCGGACTCGCTCCCGTACGACCGGATCTCGGGCGTGCCTTTCAAGACGAGCACGGGCCTCTCGGAGGCGCCCTCGATCGCCAAGCTCAACGCCAACGAGGTGGCGCGCGCGAGCCACGATCCGAACTATCAATGGCTGGTCTCGGACATCCACGCGATCGACGCCATACGGGCGCAGCACTCGATATCCCTGAACCTCGCCCGGCGGCGCGCCGAGCGCACCCGCGAGGACAAGATGCTGCTCTCGATCGACAACAAGCGCCGGGCCGCGCTCGGCTTGAAGCCGCTGACGAAAGTCGATCAGATCGACAGCAAGAAGGATGACGACAAGATTCCGGACGTGATCCTGGATCAGGCGGTCGACATCACCGCCGACATGATCGCGCTCGAGCACTCGCATCTTCCCCTGGAGAAGACCGCGAGCACGGGAGCGGGTGGCTCGTGACCCGCGGCTAACGCAGCAGGACGCTGTAGAGGTCCCAGGTGTCCTCTGCCAGGACGTTGGGCATGCGGGCAGCCGCGAGGCCGCCCGGCGTGCCTGTGAGCGCATCCTCCTCGGAGAAGGCCAGCGACTCCGCCGTCGGCGCCGCATCCATCGAGGCGCGATAGCGGGCTACCTGCTTGAGGCGGTCGGATCGCTGCCTGACTTCCTGAGTCAGATTGGCGCGCCCGCGCAGCAGCCCGTCCGCGACATCGATCTGCCTCATGAGGGCCTCGCACTCCTCGCGTGAGCCGTATTCGTCCGTGACCTCGCGATGGCGCGTGGCCTCCCGCGCCATCGCGACGAGCTGGGTGCGGGCGAGCCGCAGGCACAGCACCTCCGCGTAGGCGACCGCGGCGGTGTTGATGGCCCGGCGCGCATCGAGCGACAGACCTGGGAACTCGGGCATCGGCTCGCGGGCGATTTCCTCCACGGCCTCACGCGCGGCGGTCAACGAGAGGTCCACGGTCGCCGCGGCTGCGCGCGTGCGCGCGATCGTCTGCTCCAGGGCGCGGCGCTTGAAGTAATGCCAGAAGCGCTCAAGACGCGCGCGCCTGGCCTCGAGATCGGCAAGTCGCGCCGCCTCCTGCGCCGCCAGCCGCTGCGCATCGCGCAGGCGCTGCTCGGCCGCCTGCCGCTTCGCGAACTGGCGCCGGTTGTGCTCGAGGAGATGTTGGCGGCGCTCACGCTCTTCCTGCTGGGCGGCGAGTTCCGCCACGAAGCGCTGGAGGAGCTCCCGGCCGGTCTGCCAGAGCCTGCGCAGCTGGTAGAACGCGAGGGCCGGGAAGGCCGTCTCGGTGACGCCGAGCCGCGTCTCGAGCGCGCTCAGCATCTCCTGCACCCGCTGGGTGGCGCCTTCCTGCTGCTTGATGCGGTCCTTCAGCCGGTAGATCTCTTCCTGCAGCTCGCCATAGGCCTTCTTCAGCTCCGCACGATTGCGGAACAGTGCGAGCACGCGCCGGTCTTCGTCCGGAGTCTCCTCACGGCGAAAATTGAGTTTCAGGAATCCGAGCTGTCGAAGCGCCATCATGAGACGAACGGCGGCGGGCCGCCGATTCTCAATCGGCGACGGTGACCCTGGTGGCCGTTGAGAAGCGATGCCCACGCTCCGCGCAGTATTCCAGCCACTTATTTAACATCATGTTGCGCGCCCAGCGCTGATCCAGTTCACGCTCCGCGGCCATTCGTAGCGCCTTGAGAACCGGTTGGCCGTGGCCGGCGGCCCAATCCTGCGCCTCGACCAGGTGCGCATCGTGGTAGATGCACAGCCGCATATCAGGGTAGGCGACCGCGCCGGCGGCCTCGGGCAAGACGTAGGTGAGATTCGCGGTGGTGGTATAGGGCGAGCGGCCCGTCACGGTGAGAAGGAGGTCACAATCGCCGGCCACCTGCGAGCGGTGGCCGCCCTCCAGGCGGCACAGCCCCCCCGCCAGCCAGCCGAGGCGGATGAAATTGCTCTCGTACAGGCTCATCAGCGCGACGAAGCTGCGGGGCCGCGCACGCCAGGAGACTCGTGTCAGGGTGTCATCGAGCATCGCCCCGACTATAACGTACGTCGGTGGCACTGCAAGCCGTGCAGGCGTGGAATTTTTTACTGGCTCAAAGACGCCTGCGGCGCAGTGAGCGGCCAGCCCGGTTACTCCGCCGGCCCCGCGGGCCAAAGGCGGCTTTGGCCCGCTGAGTGACTTGCTTTCGCCGAGCACGGAACTTGCACGTCTTACGTTGCTCAGGGCCGCAGCCGCCGCTCGATGCCCGTGGTGTTGAGAATGCGGCTGGCGATCTCCTCGATCGAGCACTCCGTGGTATCCAGCGCCGGGATGCGCAGTCGGGCGACCAGCGCCTCGGTGGCGCGCA
>JABBNZ010000008.1:55331-74350 GCA_019352035.1 Pseudomonadota bacterium
CGTGCGCACGGCTTACCGCCGTAACCTCCGAAGCACCCGGGGGAGACCGGTTACTGGCCTGTCGCACCGGTTACCGGCGAAGAAACCCGGCTCAGGCGCATGCCGTCACGGCCGCCCGACCGTGAGGATGCCGAAGCTGTCCGGCTCGATCGTCGGGCGTCCATTCGCCTGCCGGGTCTTGCCCAGCCGTGCGGCGGAGAGATACAGGCGATGCAGCTTGGTATCCAGCGCCGGGATGCGCAGTCGGGCGACCAGCGCCTCGGTGGCGCGCACCTCGTATTGAACCTGCTGCTGGGAGGCGTACCGGCTCTGCGGCCGGCGCTCGTTGCGGATCTGTTGCAGGCGGTCGGGCTTGATGGTCAGGGCATAAAGCTTGCGACGGTGCGGCTCGAGCCGGGCGGGAAGCTGCCCGGACTCCAGGTCATCCTCAGTGAGCGGGTAATTGGCCGCGAACACACCGTATTGCAGCGCCAGATAGAGACAGGTCGGGGTCTTTCCCGAGCGGGACACGCCGATGAGTATGACATCGGCATGCCCGTAATCGCCCCCCGTGCCGTCGTCATTGGACAGCGCGAAGTTGGTGGCGTTGATGCGCGCGGTATAGGCGCTCAGGTCCGCGATGCCGTGGGCGCGGCCCGCCCGGTGGGTCGAGCGCGTGTTGAGCTCCCGCTCCAGCGGACCCACGAAGGCGGCGAAGAAATCGAGGAAAAGGCCGTTGGCTCGCATGACCACGTCGCGCAGCTCATCCTGCACGAGCGTGCTGAATACGATCGGGCGGACTCCCTCCTCCTGCGCCGCGCGGTCGATCCTCCGTACGGCTTCCTCCGCCTTGTCAAGGGTCGACACAAATGGCAAAGTCACGGGTCTAAACTGCAGACCCTCGAACTGGGTCATGAGGCTGTGACCCAGCGTTTCCGCGGTCACTCCCGTCTGGTCCGACACGAAGAATACGGTTCGGCGGCTCACGGCATGCGGCTCGGCTGCGTATTATCCTAGTGTTCCACCGCGCGCGGCGCGGAGCAAGCGGAGTTCCCTTGAACGCATACGTCATTCCCTTCGAGCGGTTAGGAATGGGCGACTTGGACCGCGTGGGCGGCAAGAACGCCTCGCTCGGCGAGATGATCGGCTCCCTCGCCAAGCTCGGCGTGCACGTACCGGGCGGCTTCGCCACCACGGCGGACGCGTTCCGGGAATTCCTCGAGCAGGACGGGCTCCGAGCACGCATCCGCGAGGAGCTCGCGTCGCTGGACGTCGACGACGTCACGCGCCTCGCCGCCGCCGGCGCGCGCATCCGCCAGTGGGTGCTGTCGACGCCCTTCCAGCCGGCCCTGCAGGAGGCGGTGAGGGAGGAGCTGCGGCGCATGAGCGGCGGTGCGGACATCGCAGTCGCCGTGCGGTCCTCCGCGACCGCGGAGGACCTTCCCGATGCCTCCTTCGCGGGACAGCAGGAGACCTTCCTCAACGTGCGCGGCGAGGCGCGGGTGCTGGAGGCGATGCACGAGGTGTTTGCATCCCTCTTCAACGATCGGGCCATTTCCTACCGCGTCCACCAGGGATTCGATCATGGCGCGGTAGCGCTATCGGCCGGCGTCCAGCACATGGTGCGCAGCGACCTCGGCGCAAGCGGTGTCATGTTCACGCTCGATACCGATTCCGGCTTTCGCGACGTCGTGTTCATCACGGCCTCCTACGGGCTCGGCGAGACGGTGGTGCAGGGAGCGGTGAACCCCGACGAATTCTACGTCTACAAGCCGGCGCTGCGGGCCGGCAAGCACGCCGTGCTACGCCGCAATCTGGGCGCCAAGGCGATCAAGATGGTCTATGCGCCGCCGGGATCGGGCGAGCGCGTACGGACCGTGGCGGTCCCGGACGCGGACCGCGCGCGCTTCTGCCTCGATGACGAGGACTTGAAGTCGCTCGCGCTCCAGGCCCTCATCATCGAGGAGCACTACCGCCAGCCCATGGACATCGAGTGGGGCAAGGATGGGGCCACCGGCGAGATCTTCATCCTGCAGGCGCGCCCCGAGACCGTACAGAGCCGCGCCGGCCGCACGATCCAGCGCTTCTCGCTGAAGTCACGCTCGCAGATCCTCAGTACGGGCCGCAGCATCGGCCAGCGAATCGGCTCCGGACCCGCGCGCGTCGTCCGCGATGTCAGCGAGATGGCGCGCGTGCAGGCCGGGGACGTGCTGGTCGCCGACATGACCGATCCTGACTGGGAGCCGGTCATGAAGCGGGCGGCGGCAATCGTCACCAACCGCGGCGGCCGCACCTGTCATGCCGCCATCATCGCGCGGGAGCTCGGCATCCCGGCCGTGGTCGGCTGCGGTGATGCCACGCAGA
The DNA here is from genome assembly GCA_019352035.1 of Pseudomonadota bacterium. GTDB lineage: Bacteria > Pseudomonadota > Gammaproteobacteria > Steroidobacterales > Steroidobacteraceae > 13-2-20CM-66-19. The sequence continues at coordinate 57,675 of JABBNZ010000008.1, forward strand.
AGATCCGCGAGGGCCAGGAGGTCACGGTCTCCTGCGCCGAAGGCGACATTGGCTATGTCTACGCGGGCCTGCTCGAGTACGAGCGCAAGCAGATCGAGCTCGACTCGCTGCCGAAGATCCCGGTGAAGATCATGATGAACGTGGGCAACCCCGATCGCGCGTTCGACTTCGCGGGCATTCCGAACCACGGCGTCGGACTCGCGCGGCTGGAGTTCATCGTGAACCGCATGATCGGCGTGCACCCGCGCGCGCTGCTCGACTACGAGCGCCTCGACGGCGACATCAAGGCGCAGATCGACGCGCAGATGGCGGGCTACGCCGATCCCGTCAGCTTCTATGTCGAGAAGCTCGCCGAGGGCATCTCTCAAATCGCCGCCGCCTTCGCGCCGGAGCCGGTCATCGTACGGCTGTCGGACTTCAAGTCGAACGAGTACGCCAATCTCATCGGCGGGAGCCAGTACGAGCCGCACGAGGAGAACCCGATGCTCGGCTTCCGCGGCGCCTCGCGCTACGTCGATGAGAGCTTCCGGCCCTGCTTCGAGCTGGAATGCCGCGCCCTGAAGCGCGTGCGCGAGCTGATGGGTCTCGAGAACGTGCAGGTGATGGTCCCCTTCGTGCGCAGCGTCAAGGAGGCGAAGAAGGTCACCGAGCTGCTCGCGCTCAACGGGTTGGGCCGGGGCGAGAACGGCCTGAAGGTCATCATGATGTGCGAGCTGCCGACCAACGCGCTGCTCGCGGACGAGTACCTCGAGCATTTCGACGGCATGTCGATCGGCTCGAACGACCTGACTCAACTCACCCTGGGCCTGGACCGGGATTCGGCGATCGTCGCGCAGCACTTCGATGAGCGCGACGAGGCGGTCAAGCGCCTCCTCTCCATGGCGATCGCCGCGTGCCGCAGGCGCGGCAAATATGTCGGGATCTGCGGCCAGGGGCCCTCGGATCACCCCGACCTCGCGCGCTGGCTGCTCGATCAGGGCATCGAGAGCATGTCCTTGAATCCCGACACCGTGGTCGAGACCTGGCTCTATTTGTCGAAGCCCGCGGAGCCCGAGTAGGCCGGGGCGAAGAGCCGGGCGCGGTAGTAGCGCAGCTCCTCGATCGACTCGCGGATGTCGGCGAGCGCCAGATGCGAGCTCTGCTTGGAGACGCCCGCCGCGACGGCCGGCGCCCACCGCCGCGCCAGCTCCTTCAGGGTGCTGACATCGAGGTTGCGGTAGTGGAAGAACTTCTCGAGGCGAGGCATGTAGCGGGCGAGAAACCGCCGGTCCTGGCAGATGCTGTTGCCGCACATCGGTGAGGTGCCCGGCGCCGCCAGCGGGGTCAGGAAGTCGAGCGTGCGCGCCTCGGCGTCCGGCGTGCTGATGCGGCTCGCTCGTACGCGCGCCAGCAGGCCCGAGGAGCCGTGCTGCCGCTGGTTCCAATCGTCCATGCCCGCCAGCGCATCCTCCGGCTGGTGAATCGCAATGACCGGCCCCTCCCCGAGGACGGTGAGCTCCTTGTCGGTGACAATCGTGGCGATCTCGATGATAGAGTCCACATCGGGCTTGAGGCCCGTCATCTCCAGGTCGATCCAGATCAGATTCTCGGCGCTCGGCATAGCGTGAGTGTAGCAACCTTCGATGCGCGCGTAATCGCCGCTTTCGGGCGGCACCTGCTGGTGCAGGAGGCTTCCGGCCTCCTGCTGCGGGCGCGTCCCTTCGGGCGGGAGGTCGGCGCGGTGTGCGGGGATGACGTCCGCTGCCGCAGGGACGCTCGCCATGGCGAGGTGCACGTGCTCGAAGTGCTGCCCCGGCGCACGGCGCTGTATCGCTCGAACGCACGCGGCAGGTCCGAGCCGGTGCTCGCCAACCTCACCCGGCTATTGGTCGTCATCGCGCCGGTCCCGCCACCCGATCCGTTCGTGGCCGACCGCTACCTCGCCGCCGCAGAGTCCGCGGGGATCGCAGCCACGCTCGTGCTCAACAAGGCGGAGCTCGGTATCGATGCGGCACTGCGGACGCAACTCGACGCGTACACGGCAGCGGGCTATGACTGCATCGCAGTCTCGGCCGATACCGGCACGGGTATCGACGCCCTGCTCGCCGCGTGCGCCGGACAGGTCGCGGCGCTCGTCGGGCAGTCGGGCGTCGGCAAATCATCGCTGGTCCGCCGGCTCGCTCCGGAAGCCGAGGTCGAGATCGGCGGGCTGATGCGCGAGGAGGAAGGTCGCCACACCACGACCGCCTCCCGGCTCTACGAGCTGCCGGGCGGCGGCAGGCTCATCGACTCACCCGGTGTGCGCGACTTCGCGCCGGCCGTGGATCATCTGGATCCGCGGCACCTGGGGTTCGTCGAAGTGGCACGCCTGGCGCCCGGATGCCGGTTCCTCGACTGCCGGCACATGCGCGAGCCCGGATGCGCCATCCGGCAGGCGGTCGACTCGGGGACGATGGATCCCAGACGGTATGAGAGCTACCGGCGCCTGCGGCGGCTCTCCGAGGAGCTGACGGACGCCAAAAAGGCGCGGGGAAGACGTTGAATCAGATTACCGTCTGGCGTCCGGCGAGCGCATGCGCCAGGGTGCCGCCGTCGACGTATTCGAGCTCGCCGCCGATGGGCACGCCGTGCGCGATCCGGCTCGCGCGCAGTCCGCGGCGCGCGGCGAGCTCCGCGAGAAAATGCGCAGTCGCCTCGCCCTCGACGGTCGGGTTCGTGGCCAGAATCAACTCGCAGACCGACCCCTCCGCGAGAATGGCCTCGAGCTCACGGATGCCGAGTTGCTCCGGGCCCACGCCATCGAGCGGCGACAGGTGGCCCATCAGCACGAAATAGCGCCCGCGGTAGCTGCCCGACTGCTCGATGGCGACCACATCCGCCGGGGATTCCACCGCGCAGAGGAGCGAGGCCTCGCGCTGCGGAGCGGCGCAGATCGAGCACAGCTCTTCCTCCGTGAGCATGCGGCACCGGCGGCAACGGGTGACGGTAGCGAGTGCGTCATCGAGCGCCCGGGCGAGCGCTCGCGCCGCCGGGCGGCCGTCCTGCAAAAGCTGGAAAGCCATACGTTGCGCCGTCTTCGGCCCGACGCCGGGAAGCGACCGCAGGGCTTCGATGAGCTGGGCGAGGCAGGGAGAGTGCTTCATGATCCGCTGCAGTAGTTCCGATCATAACCAGGCACATGGATGTGCCCCGCCGCCGCAGGGCGAGGCGGTGCCTTCGGCGAAGCACTGCTTCGCTGCGCCGAGCGAGCTTGGGGCAAAAACCACGCTTCTTGCCCCAAGCAGCGCTGCGCCGGGCACGATGCCCGGATCCGGCGCTTCAAAAAGGCAGTTTCATTCCCGGGGGAAGCTGCAGGCCGGCTGTCATGGTGGACATCTTCTCCTGGACCTTCGCTTCCACCTTGTGAACGGCATCGTTCACGGCCGCGGCGATCAGATCCTCGAGCATCTCACGGTCCTCACCGATCACGGCGGCCTCGATCTGCACGCGGCGGGTCTCGTGGCGGCCGCTCATGGTGACCTTCACCATGCCGCCGCCGGCCTCGCCGATCACTTCCAGGCCCGCGATCTCCTCCTGGACCTTCTGCATGTTGGCCTGCATGGCCTGGGCCTGCTTCATGAGATTGTTGATATTCCCGCGCATCGCTTCTCCTCGTTAAAACTTGGCCTGCGGCTATTTTACCGGCCGGATGGTCTCGGGAAGCGCCGTCGCGCCGAAACGCTCGCGGAAACCCTGGACGCCGGGATCGGACTCGAAGGCGCGGCGCGCGGACTCGGCCTCCTCCTGGGAGGCGCGCTGGCCGGCCTGAGCCGGAGTCTCGGCCCGCGGGGCGACCGCGGTGAATTCCACCCGCATCGGCTCGCCGTAGTACTTGGTCAAAGCCTGCGCGAGCTTCTCCTCGACGGCGCTGGTCCGCATGAACTTGCTGCGCGGATCGAGCGCGAGCCGCACCACGGCGCCCTCGCGGCCGACGAGCACGCAATGCGTCGCGAGCTGGCGTGCCGCGCCCTGCAGCTCGAGCGCGGCAATCATGGCCCCCCAGTCCCCGGAGACCGCCTTGGCAGCGGCCGGGGCGGCTCCAGGAGCCGAGGGAGGCGGGCCCGCCGCAGAAGGCGTCGAAGACGCAGCGCGGCCGGCCGGGGTGGCCAGGCTGGCCGGACCTGCGGGCCTGCCGCCCTGGACCACGGCCTGCGGCCCAGCTCCGGCGCCGCTCCCCGCCTGCGGCCGAAACGCCACCATCCTGAGCAGCGCCATCTCGAATCCCGTGCGCGGATCCGGAGCGAGCGGCAGATCCCGCCGGCTCATGATGGCCGTCTGGTAGTAGAGCTGGACGTCCTCCGGGGCGATGGCGCCGGCCAGGCGTTCCAGCACCTGCGGCGCGTAGAGATCATCCCCGTCGAAGTCCTTCACCACCTGCTTGAGGGCGATGCGGGTGAGGAGCGAGGCAAGCTCGTCGAGCACCTGGGCGTAATCGGGCGCCCACTCTTCGAGCGACTGCGCATGACGGAGCAGCTCCACCGGGTCCGCCGCCGCCAGCCGCTCCGCCAGCTGCAGCACATGATCGCGGGCGATCGTGCCGAGCATGGCGCGGGCCTCCGCCTCCCCCGCACGGCCGCCGCCAAAGGCGATGAGCTGATCGAGAAGCGATAGGCCATCGCGCATGCTGCCGTCAGCGGCCTGTGCGACGAGCTGCAGGCCCGCCGGCTCGAACTCGATCCCTTCCTTCTCCAGGATGGCGCGCAGGTGGCCGGCGATCTGCGCGAGCGGGATCCGCTTGAGATTGAACTGCAGGCAGCGCGACAGCACCGTGACCGGCAGTTTCTGCGGATCGGTGGTCGCGAGCAGGAATTTCACGTGCGGCGGCGGCTCCTCGAGCGTCTTCAGGAGCGCGTTGAACGAATGCGTCGAGAGCATGTGCACCTCGTCGATGAGGTACACCTTGTAGCGGCCGCGGGTCGGGGAGTACTGCACGTTGTCCAGCAACTCGCGCGTATCGTCGACCTTGGTGCGCGAGGCCGCGTCGACCTCGATCAGATCCACGAAGCGCCCGGCGTCGATCTCGCGGCAGCTGGCGCATTGGCCGCAGGGCGTGGCAGTGACTGCGCTCTCGCAGTTCAGGCACTTGGCGAGAATGCGCGCGATGGTGGTCTTGCCGACCCCGCGAGTGCCGGTGAAGAGAAAGGCGTGGTGCACGCGGCCGGTCTCGAGCGCGTTCACGAGCGCCCGGCTCACGTGCTCCTGGCCGACCAGCTCGGCAAAGGCCCGCGGCCGCCACTTGCGCGCGAGCGCCGTGTAGGTTTCAGTCATGCTCGACCTTGAAATGGAGGCGGCCCGTATCAGCGAGAGCTCCGGCACCCGACATCGCCGCTGCCGCTGCTGCCTTCCGGCCCTGACGGGATTCACGACTGGTCGTCGCGGAGTAGCCGACACGGGCCACCATAGCCTTTACGTGCTCCGGTGCCGCCCTGGAGGGCTACGGACGCCGCGAGGAATGATAGCAGAGGGTCGGCCGGCGTGGACGGATGCCTGAGTTCACGCGCTCAGGCCGCTGTCCGGCCGCCGCAGCAGCCGGCTGAGCAGCAGGATCGCGACCCCCGCGGCCATCCCGCAGAAGTGCCTCACGACGAGGCATGGACGAAGGGTCGCTGCTCGCGGGCGCCGACAAGGTCAACATCGCGAGAGCCCTGAGCCATTACCGGCCCTCGCCGCCTTGCGCGGTGCCCTCGAGCTTTGCTACAAAGCGCGGGAGCTGCAATGCAATCCTTCCTCATCAGCCTGTCGACGGTGGCTGTCGCCGAGATGGGCGACCGCACCCAGCTCCTCTCGCTCATGCTCGCGGCGCGCTTCCGCCGCCCGTGGCCCATTCTGGCCGGCATTCTCTGTGCCACCCTCGCCAATCATGGCGCCGCCGCATTCATCGGCCACCAGCTCGGCCACGCGCTCACGCCCCGGATCCTCGACGCCGCCGTCGGTGTCAGCCTGATCGCCATGGCGCTGTGGACCCTGAAGCCCGACTCCCTGGCTGAGAGCTCTGCGCGGGCGACCCGCAGGGGCGCCTTCCTCACCACTCTGATCAGCTTCTTCATCGCGGAGATCGGCGACAAGACGCAGCTCGCCACCATGGCGCTGGCGGCCGCCTACTCCAATCTCCCCGCGGTCGTCGCCGGCACGACCACCGGCATGCTGCTCGCCAACGCGCCTGTGGTCCTTTTCGGCAACGCCTTCGCCACCCGACTGCCGCTCAAGCCCATACGCTATCTCGCGAGCGCGCTCTTCTTCGCGCTCGGCGTCTACTTCCTCGTCCGCTCCCTGTCGACGGCTTGAGCCAAACGGCGCGCACCAGGCTCAGCTCCCCAGAGCTTCGGCCATGAGCTCGATCCAGTGCCGGACGGGACGATCGGTTCCGGATGCGAGATGCAACAGGCAGCCGATGTTCGCGGTTGCGATGACCTGCGGCCCACCCGCCTCGAGGGCGGCCAGCCTGTTGGCTTTGAGCTGATGCGAGATCGCCGGCTGTAGGAGGGAGTAGCTGCCGGCCGACCCGCAACAGAGATGGCCGTCGGCGACGGAGGTGAGCGTGCATCCTGCCCGCTCCAGCAGCCGCTCGATGACGCCCCGGATCTGCAGGCCGTGCTGCAGAGTGCACGGTGAATGGAACGCCACCCGGGGGCCCGCCTGGCGGCGCGGTGTCAGATCGAGTCCGACGCCTGGCCGCTCGATTTCCTGCGCGAGCACCTGACTGATGTCGCGGAAAAGCTCCGATATGCGTGCCGCCTTGCGTGCGTACGCGGGATCGTCGCGCAGCAGATGCCCATAGTCGCGGATCATCGCGCCACAGCCGCTGGCAGTCACGACCAGCGCCTCGGCGCCGCTCTCGATCTGCGGCCACCAGGCATCGATGTTGCGCCGCATCTGCCGGCGGCACCGCTGCTCTTGCGACAAGTGGTGCGCAAGAGCGCCGCAGCACTCATCCGCCGCTGCGACGAGCGAGATCCCCAGCCGATCCAACACACGAGCCGCGGCAGCGTTGATGCCGGCAGCCGCGGCCGGCTGCACGCACCCGGTCAGCACCAGCATGCGCCGCGCGTGGTGCGGAGCGGGCCAATCGCCGCACGGCCGCAGTTGCGGAATGCTGCGCCGCAGGGATCGCGGCATCAGCCAGCGCACGGCTCTGCCCAGCGCCATGAGGCCGGCGAAGCGGTTGCGGTGGGGAACGACGGTCAGAATCGCGCGCCTGAGCAACCGCTCACGAAAGGTTCGCGGGACCACCTGCTCAAGGCGATGGCGACCAATGTCCAACAGGCGTCCGTAGGAAACTCCCGATGGGCACGTCGTCTCGCAGGAGCGGCAGGTCAGGCAGCGATCCAGGTGAAGCTGGGTGGCGTGGGTGGGCGTGGCGCCCTCCAGCATCTCCTTGATGAGGTAGATGCGGCCGCGCGGGCCGTCGAGCTCGTCCCCGAGCAGCTGGTAGGTCGGACAGGTCGCCGTGCAGAACCCGCAGTGCACGCATTTGCGCAGGATGCCGTCGGCCTCCCGGCCCTCGGGCGTCTCGAGAAATTCGGCGCTGAGGCGGGTCTGCATGGCTAGAAATCAGGGTAGAGGCGGCCGCGGTTGAAGATCCCGTGCGGGTCGAATACGGCCTTCAGACGCTTGTGCACCGAGAGCATCGCCGAGGATAACGGTTGGAACGGGCCCGAGGGAGGCTTCGAGGGAGCACGATACAGCGTCGCGTGCCCGCCGAGTCGCCCGGCGAGCGTGCGCAGCGCATTGCCGTCCTGAGGTCCGGAGAGCCAGCGCAGCGACCCTCCCCACTCGATCAGTGTCGGGCCGGCGGCCGGCAACGGCGGTGAGTCGACCGGCAGCGAGACGCGCCAGAGCTCGCGAGCCGCCGTGAAGAACGGCAGCTGCTGCTCACGGACGCTCTCCCAGCGATTGTGCGCGCCATCCACGATTTCGCCACCCAGATCCTGACGCGCGGCTCGCACTGCCGCTTCAGCACCAGACAATCGTACGTGCAATACGCCGTCCTCCCATTCCGTCGCGGAGAGCGGTAAGGGCCGAGTTGCCCAGAGCCTCATCGACTCGAGGGCTTTCGGCTGATCCATCTCGAACCGCAAGGTGCATTCGGCGCGGGGCCGCGGCACGGTCTTCAGCGTGACTTCCGTGAGCACGCCGAGCGTGCCGAGGCTGCCCACCATCAGCCGTGAGACGTCGAACCCCGCCACGTTCTTGATGACCTTGCCCCCGAAGCTCAGCCGCTCGCCGCGCCCATCGATGACCTCGACGCCGAGGACGAAATCGCGCACCGCTCCGCAATAGACGCGCCGCGGCCCCGACAGGCCGCTCGCCACCGCCCCGCCCAGTGTCGCGCGCCCCGCGAATTGCGGCGGCTCGAAGGCCAGCATCTGGCCGTGCGCGGCGAGGACACGCTCGAGCTCCGCCACGGGGGTACCGGCCCGGGCCGACAGCACGAGCTCCGTCGGCTCGCAGAGCGTGACGCCCGAGAGCGCACCGACCTCCAGGAGCTCGCCCGCGAGCGGGCCGCCGTAGAAGTCCTTGCTGCCGCCCGCGCGGATGCGCAGCGGCCGGCGCGCGGCGGCGGCGGTTCGAATCCGCTCCTCGAGGGGTTGCAGGTCGAACATCGCCACTTCTAGAACCGCGGCAGCTCCGGATGCGGCAGCTGCCCGCCGCGCACGTGCAGGCGCCCGAGCTCCGCGCAGCGATGCAGCGTCGGCACCGCCTTGCCCGGATTGAGGAGCCCGCGCTCGTCGAAGGCGTGCTTCACCGCATGGAAGACGGCGAGCTCGCCGCTGCCGAACTGCACGCACATTTGATCGATCTTCTCCATTCCCACGCCGTGCTCTCCGGTGATGCTGCCGCCCTCGCGCACGCAGAGCTCGAGGATCTCGGCGCCGAACGCCTCGGCCCGGGCGACCTCGTCCGCGATGTTGGAATCGAACAGGATGAGCGGATGCAGGTTGCCGTCTCCGGCATGAAATACGTTGGTGCAGCGCAGCCCGTACCGGCCCTCCATCTCCCGGATCGCCTGCAGCACGGCCGCGAGCCGCCGGCGCGGAATGGAGCCGTCCATGCAGTAATAGTCCGGCGACAACGCGCCCATCGCCGGAAACGCGGCCTTGCGCCCGGCCCAGAAGCGCAGTCGTTCCGCCTCATCGCGCGACACCCGGCACTCCGTGGCGCCGGCGCCGCGCAGCACCGACTCCATGTGCAGGATCTCCTCCTCCACCTCCGCGGGCGCCCCGTCGGACTCGCACAGCAGAATCGCCTCGGCATCGAGCGGATACCCTGCCCGGACGAAGGGCTCGACGGCGGCGATGGTGGGCCGGTCCATCATCTCGAGGCCCGCGGGAGTGATGCCCGCCGCGATCACGTCCGCGACGGCCCGGCCGGCCTTTGCCAGATCGTCGAAGACGGCGAGCACCACCCGGGCGCATTGCGGCTTCGGAATCAGCCGCACCGTGACCTCGGTCACCACCCCGAGCAGCCCTTCGGAGCCCGTGAGCAGCGCGAGCAGGTCATAGCCCGGCGCGTCCGGCGCCGCGGAGCCGATCTCCAGCACTTCACCCTCGAGGGTGGCGACGCGCAGCGCCAGCACGTTGTGTACGGTCAGGCCGTACTTCAAACAGTGCACCCCGCCCGAATTCTCCGCGACGTTGCCGCCGATGGTGCAGGCGATCTGGCTCGAGGGATCGGGCGCGTAATAGAGGTTGTAGGGCGCGGCCGCCTCGGAGATGGCGAGGTTGCGCACGCCGGGCTGCACGCGCGCGGTGCGCGCGAGCGGTTCGATGCCCACGATGCGGCTCAAGCGCGCGAGGGACAGCAGCACCGCATCCGCCCGCGGCGTCGCTCCGCCTGACAGGCCGGTGCCGGCACCGCGCGCGATCACCGGCACTTGCGCCTCGTGGCACAGCCGCAGCACAGCCGCGACCTGCGCCTCGTCGGCGGGAAGCGCCACCGCGAGCGGCATCTGGCGGTAGAGCGTCAGCGCATCGCACTCGTAAGGCTTGAGCTCTTCGGAGCTCGACAGTACCGCTCCCGCGGGAAGTGCGCGCCGCAGCCGCTCTATGATCGGATGGCGCATGGCTAGGGAATCGGCTTGGGCCCTTTCACCGCCACGACGAAGTCATTCAGGCGGATGTACTTGCGATAGGCCTGCTGCACCTGCGCGGCCGTCAGCGCCCGATAGCGACGGCCGGCGATCACGCTCTCATCGAGCGGCTCGCCCCGGGAGGCGTAGGTCAGCAACTGGCCGCCGATACCGCCGAAGCTCGACTCGCCGAGCGGAATCCCCCTGAGAAGGATGCCTTTGGCGCGGTCGAGATCGGTCGCGGGCAACTCCCCGTGCTGCATGCGCTGCAGGTCCTTCAGGATCAGCTTGCGGGCGGGGTACACCTTGTCCGGGTCACAGCCGTAGGAGACGGTGTATCGGCCGCGATGCTTGCCCAGACCGAAGCCGGTTCCGACGTAGTAGACCAGCCCCGACTTCTCGCGCAGGTCGTGATAGAGCCAGGAGGCGTAGAAGCCCCCGCCCAACACCTCGTTGCCGAGGCGCAGCGCGTAGCGCGCCGGGCTCTCGCGGGTGACGGGGATCATCTCCGTCATGGCCACACTGTCCTGGACCGAGCTGCGATCGGGCGTATTGAGGCTTGCCGCCTTGTTGAGTGGCACCGGTGGATAGTGAACGTGCGGCTTCGGGCCCTGGGCGAGCCAGCCGCCGAAGGTGTTGGCCACCACCCACATCGCCTGCGGCGGGGTCACATCGCCCACCACGACGATGGTGGTCATGTCGGGCCGGAAGACTTTGGCGTAATAGGCCTTCACCTTCCCGAGCGTCAGGCCCATCACGCTTGCCGGCGTAGCATGCCGCAGCGATGGATCCGCCGCCGGCACCAGCAGCCGCTGCAGCCCCATGGCGTTGACAAATCCCGGCGAGTGGATCTGGCCGAGCCAGTCGCCCGCCACGTTGCGCTGCATGTAGGGGAATGTCCGCGGCGAGAATCGCGGATGCAGCTCGTTGTCCGCGAGCAGCGCCATGCCGCGCGGGAAATATCGGGCCGGCACGCTGAGCGAGAACTGCGCGCCCGCGTGCTCGCTGGCGGTGATGTCATCGAGCGCCGCCTGGAACTGCAGGCGATCGAGGTGGGTGCTGCCGAACTGAAACAGGCTGTCGAGCACCTCGTCCACGCCCTTCTCGCCCTTGGGCGCCTGCAGATCGGAGTTGGACCGTACCTCGCCGAGCACCTCCACGGTCTTGCTCACCGACTCGGGCTGGACCACGAGCTTCAGGCCATTGGGCAGGACGTACAGCACCGGATGCAGCCGCGAGCGCGGCACCGGCAGCTTCACGAACGCCTTGGCCGCCCACGCGGGCAGCTCCACCGGCTTGCTCGGCACGGCAGCGAAGCTCTCCGCACCGCCGAAGCCCTTGCTCTGGACGGCCTTGCCGGAGCTCTGCGGCGTGAGGATCGCGGTGAAGGTGCGAGCCGGATCGAAGACCTGCCGCGCGAGGCGATCGACGTCGGCGGGCGTGACCGCCTCGATCGCAGCCTTCAACGCCTCGGGCGAGCGCAGATTCTCCTCGGCCAGCGCGGTCGACCAGGCGTCGGCCAACCCGTTGATGGAGTTTTGCTGGAATTCGAGCCCCGCGACGGCACGCCGCTTGGCGGCCTGCACCAGAGCCGGATCGATGCCCTTGCCGGCCGCCTGGGCCAGGATGGCGCGCATGGCTGCGGCCAGCGGCTTCGGATCGGCGCCGCGCGGGAAGATGCCCACGGCGCCGCCGATGCCGCCCCTCGGCAGCAGGTACGAGAAAAAGGTCGCGTACAGCGCCTTGCCGGTCATTCCCAGCCCGAACAGCGGCGCGCGCTTGGAGGACAGCGCGCCCGACAGTACGAGCGCGGCGGCGTAGTCCTTGGAGCGCGAGCCCGGCATGCGATAAGCGAGATACACCGACCCATACGGGCTGTCGGTGGGTGAGCGGTAGGTCTCAGCCTCGACCGGCTGCAGGCGGAAAGCCTGCCGCCGAGGCAGAGCGCGCCGCGGAATCGACGCGAACAGCGCCCTGACCTTGGCAAGCGTCGCGCGCGGATCGACATCGCCCGCGATTACCAGGATGGCGTCGTTGGGCGTGTACCACTCATCATGAAAGCGCTTGAGCCGCGCGGCCGATGTCTCGTTGAAGGACGGCCGGGTGCCGAGCGGCGTGTGCGCGTACGGCGTCCCGGCGAAGAGCCGGGCGAAGAGCTGGGTGACGAACTTCCAGTTCGGATTGGACAGATCGCGCGAGACCTCCTGCTCGATCGCGCCCCGCTCGAGTTGCCACTGATGCTGAGCCATGTCGACCGCGCGCATGCGGATCGCCGCGATGTGCAGCGCCACATCGAGATCCTGCGAGGGCGCGACGAAGAAGTACTTGGTCGTGCTGTAGGAGGTCTCGGCATCGAAGGCGCCGCCCATGTTCGCCGAGATGGCGGCCAGCTGATCCGCCGTGAGCCCGGGACTGCCGCGGAACATCATGTGCTCGACCGCGTGCGCGGTGCCGGGAAATCCCTGTGGCGTCTCGTCGGAGCCAACGAGGTAGTTCATCTGCACGGAAACCACCGGCGCGAGCGTGTCGCGCACGATGACCACCCTCAGGCCGTTGCCCAGGGTCGCGCGGGTGACCGTCGGTGCTCCCGCGGCCAAGGCCTGTCCGGCCGCAAGCACCAGCGCCGGCAGCGCCCACAGCATGATTCGGCTCAGTCGCATGATCCCTACCTTAACGCTCCACTGAAACGAAGAAGGCCCGCAACCGGGCCTTCTTCGTTTCAGTGGCGGAGAGGGTGGGATTCGAACCCACGAACACCCGTTGAGATGTTACTGGAATTCCAGTCCAGCGCCTTCGACCGCTCGGCCACCTCTCCGCATGCATTTCGATTCAGGCATATCGCAATGGCCATCCTTGGCGGCAGCGCACCCGGCCCGCGCCGACGCGCATCATACTACGGCGCTCATTCCCCCGGCCTGGCGTTCGGCTGCGGTACGTTGAACGACGGCGGCGCGCTCAGGCAGGGGTCCTTGGGGCCCCGCGGCGGCGGCGCAGGCGTATCGAGCTTCGGGACATCGAGCGCATGGCTCGTATCGGGAGCATCGAGGCCCTCGGGAATCTTGAGCGGCGGAACGCTGCTCGCCGCCATGTAGGGCTGCGGCTTGTTGCAGGTGTTGTCGTGGGCGATGTGATGGAACGTATTGCAGCCGCCGAGCGCAAGCAGCACGGCGGCGGAGAGAGCCAAGGTGGTGGCTCTGGACTTCATTTCGGGACCCCTCTTCAAAATCTACTGGAGCGCGGCGGCTTGCCGCAGCGCTGCGAGCACTGCGGGCTGATGTACCGCGGACAGCTCCGTCAGCGGCAGGCGGATGCCTCGCTCGATCCTGCCGGCCTGCGCCAGCGCCCATTTGGCCGGTATCGGATTCGCCTCGAGAAACAGATCCCGATGAAGCGCCGCGAGCGGCTCATCGAGCCGGGCCGCCGCCTCGCGCTCGCCGCGCATCGCGGCCGCCACCATGGCCGCCATGGGGGCCGGCGCCACGTTGGCCGTCACGGAGATCACCCCGCGCGCGCCGGCGAGAACTGCCTCCCGCGCGGTCGCATCATCACCGCTCAGCACCGCGAATCCCTGCCGGCATGCCGCAAGCAGCTCGCGCTCGCGTCCCGGCACGGACTCTTTGACCGCGACGATCCCCTCGAGTTGCGACAGCCGCCCGACGGTGGCCGGCAGCAGGTCCACGGCCGTCCGCGATGGCACGTTATAGAGAATGACAGGCTTGGCGGAGGCGGCGGCCACCGCTTCGAAGTGCCGATACAGCCCCTCCTGTGTGGGCCGGTTGTAGGCGGGCGTCGCCACCAGAAGACCCTCGACCCCGAGCTGCGAGAACCGGCGAGCCCGCTCGACGCTCGCGGCGGTGCTGCTCGAGCCCACGCCCACGACGATCGCGATGCGATGGCGCGCCTGCTCGCAGGCGCGCTGCGTGAGCTCCCACAGCTCCGCATCCGTCAGCGTCGGGGACTCCCCCGTGCTGCCCCCGACCACGATGCCGCTGGTGCCGCTCTCGATGTGCCAGTCGATGAGATGCGCCCAGGCCGTGGGGTCGATGGAGCCGTCCGCGCGCATGGGAGTGACGATTGCGACGAGACTGCCTGAGAACATCGAAGCCCTGGGTGGTGCGGGGACAAGTGAGTAAGCCGCGCAGTATAAGGGGCAATACGCCGGAGACGAAGCGTTTCGCGGTGCATCGGCCACTCTCGAACGCGGCTCTGCGAGGGGCCAGGGACAGCGCCGAACGCAAACGTCGCCAGCGAACCGCTCACCCGGTACACTTCGCCCGGGAACCCCATTGGAACGTACCGAGCCCATTGACCCGATGAAGCAGCACCTGGCCGTCTCGGCGATCGGCAGCGACCGCACCGGCATGGTGCATGACCTGACCCGGGTGATCAGCGAGTGTGGCGGCAATATCACCGAGAGCCGGATGGCTGCGCTCGGCACGGAGTTCGCCATGCTGCTGCTCGTCGCGGGCAACTGGCACGCGCTCGCCAAGCTCGAAACCGAGCTCAAGCGTCTCGCCGAGACAACGAGCCTCAGCGTTCACCTGAAACGTACGGAGCCGCGTGCCGCGCGCACGGACATGCTGCCGTACTCTATCGACGTCGTATGCCTCGATCAGACCGGGATCGTCTCGGGTCTCGCCGGCTTTTTCTCGAGCCGCAGCATCGACATTGCCGAAGTCTCGACGCGCAGCTACCCGGCCGCGCACACGGGCGCGCCCATGTTTTCCGTGCAGATGATCGTCAATGTGCCGAGCCGCGTGCAGGTGGCGCACCTGCGCGAGGAGTTCATGGAGTTCTGCGATTCCCTCAACCTCGATGCCATCCTGGAACCGGTGAAATCCTGAGCGATGCCTAAAGTCGAGACCGGGGCGAAAGTGCCTCCCTTCTCCCTGCCGGCGACCGGCGGGGGCAGCTGGCGCCTGAAGGACGCCGCGGGCCGTGCGCTGGTGATCTACTTCTACCCGAAGGACATGACCTCGGGATGCACGCGCGAGTCGCAGGATTTCCGCGACCTGCATGCCGCCTTCCGCAAGGCCGGCGCGCAGATCGTCGGCATCTCCCGCGACGGCCTCGCCTCCCACGAGAAATTCAAGGCCAAGGAGTCGCTGCCCTTCACTCTGCTCTCGGACGAGGAGGAGGAAGCCTGCAAGCTCTTCGACGTCATTCGCGAGAAGAGCCTCTACGGCAGGAAGTATCTCGGCATCGAGCGCAGCACCTTCCTCATCGACTCCAAAGGCGTGCTGCGGCGGGAATGGCGCAAAGTGAAGGTCCCGGGTCACGCGGAGGAAGTGCTTGAAGCAGCGAAGTCTCTCTGACCCCGGCGCGCGCACTCGCGCACCGGCCTCCGAGCCCGCATCCGACTCGCCCGAATCCATGTGCGAATCCGACTCCCCTTCCGCGCAATCGCGCGCCAGGCCGCGCGACGGCCGGCGCCTCTTCGTGCTCGACACCAACGTGTTGATGCACGACCCCGCCGCCATCTTCCGCTTCGAGGAGCACGACGTTTACCTCCCCATGGTCGTGCTCGAGGAGCTCGACGCGCACAAGAAGGGGCTTTCCGAAGCCTCGCGCAACGTGCGCCAGGTGAGCCGCTTCCTCGACGACATGATGCGGGATGCGACCAAGGAGCAGATCGACAAGGGCCTGAAGCTGCCGAGCGGCTACTCCGGCAACCACGGCAAGAAGCCCTCCTCCGGCCGCCTCTTCTTCCAGACGCGCCAGCTCTCGATGACCTTGCCGCAGAGCCTCCCGGGCCAGAGCAACGACAACGCCATCCTGGCTCAGACCCTCGCGCTGCAGAACGAGCGAACCGATGCGCGCGTGATCCTGGTGTCCAAGGACATCAATCTGCGCATCAAGGCCGCCGTCCTCGGGGTGCACGCGGAGGACTACTACAGCGACAAGACGCTCGAGGACTCGGACGTCCTCTACAGCGGCATGACCGTGCTCGCCCCGGATTTCTGGGAGCGGCACGGCCAAGGCATGCGCTCCTGGAAGGAAGGCGAGCGCACGTTCTATGAGATCACCGGCCACGCGGTGCGCGACTGGCAGCCGAATCAAGGCGTGTACGAGGACAGCCCCGAGGGGATCGAGGGCATCGTGCGCCGCCTGAGCGGCGAGACCGCGGTGATCGAGCTGATGCGGGACCACCGCCACGAGCGCCACAACGTCTGGGGCATCACGGCGCGCAACCGGGAGCAGAACTTCGCGCTCAACCTGCTGATGGACCCGGAGATCGATTTCGTCACGATCCTCGGCCCCGCGGGCACCGGGAAGACCCTGCTCGCCCTCGCCGCCGGCCTCACGCAGACGCTCGAGAGCAACCGCTTCGCCGAGATCATCATGACCCGGGTGACCATACCGCTCGGCGAGGACATCGGTTTTCTTCCCGGCACCGAGGAGGAGAAGATGGAGCCCTGGATGGGCGCCCTCATGGACAACCTCGAGGTGCTGACGGGGGGCCAGGAAGGTGGCAACTGGGGCCGGGCCGCGACGAACGACCTGCTGCGCAACCGCATCAAGATCCGCTCGCTCAACTTCATGCGCGGCCGCACGTTCCTCATCTGCTTCGGCGTCAGGTTCTGCGCCT
>JABBNZ010000008.1:74360-95038 GCA_019352035.1 Pseudomonadota bacterium
CCCAATAGCGGTAGGCGGAATGCTCGACCACGTGCGCCTTGACCTTGTTGTCCTTGTGTTCCTCAACCGCTTCCTCATCCTGGATGAGGCGCAGAACCTGACGCCGAAGCAGATGAAGGCGCTCATCACCCGCGCCGGCCCGGGGACCAAGCTCGCCTGCCTCGGGAACGTGGCGCAAATCGATACTCCGTACCTCACCGAGACGACCTCCGGGCTCACCTATACGGTGAACCGGTTCCGCGGCTGGCCGCATTCGGGCCACATCACCCTGGTGCGGGGGGAGCGCTCGCGCCTGGCGGACTTCGCGTCGGATATCCTGTAAGCTGCTCGGCGCGCCGGATGCCGTCTCCTCGGGGCCCGGCCGGATTTGTAAGCTTCTGTTAATGCACGGAAACTGGCCCTCGCGGCCGCGGTCGAACACTAGATGCGCGCGTTCGTCCTGATCCTCCTCGCCGCCCTTCTGAACGCCACCACGGTGGCGGCGGCGGCCGAGCCTGTGGCCCAAGCCCGCGATTCGCTCGCCGATCGGCTCGCCACGGATCTGCCGTCGGCCATCAATGCGGAGCTGCCGAACCTCAGCAGTCCGGCGGACCTGATGCTCTCGAAGCGGGACCAGTACGAGCTCGGCTACTCCGTCATGCTGCAGATGCGCCAGCAGGGCAAGATCTTCGACGACCCGGAGACGGCGGAATACATCCAGCAGATCGGGCAGCGCCTCGCCTCCCAGAGCGCCGACGGCGGGGGGTACTTTCACTACATCCCGCTGCGGAGCAATCAGATCAACTCCTTCGCGGTGACCGGCGGCTGGGTCTTCATCTTCACCGGCGTGATCACCGCCACGCACACGGAGTCGGAGCTTGCGGCCGTCATGGCCCACGAGACCGCGCACATCACGCAGAACCACGTGGCGCGCAAGCTCGAGGAGTCCAAGAGGGCGACCATGACCTCGCTCGCGGCGATGCTCGGCGCGGTGCTCCTCGGCGCCTTGGGCGGCGGCGGCGGGCAGGCGATCGAAGGGGGCATCGTCGCCTCCCAGGGACTCGCCGAGCAGCAACAGATCAACTACAGCCGCAGCGTGGAAGAGGAAGCCGATCGGGTCGGCATCCAGTATCTGGCGGCGGCGGGGTTCGACCCGGAGGCCATGGCCGACTTCTTCGCGCAGCTGATGCGGGAGCAGGGCATGCAGGACAGCTGGGTGCCGGCGATGCTCGAGGACCACCCGGTGGACAGGGAGCGCGTTGCCGATGCGCGGGCACGCGCCGCGCAATATCCGCCCGTGCCGGACACGAGCTCGCCGGACTATCACCTGATCAAGGCGCGCGTGCGGGTTCTCACCGCGCCCGGGGCCGAGGACATCCAGCGGCAGTATGCGCAGAAGATCGCCGAGGGCAATCACAGCCTCGGCACGATGTACGGCGATGCGCTGGCGCTCATGCAGGACGAGAAAGCGGCCCAGGCCGTTCCCATCCTGAAGAAACTGATCGCGCAGCACGGGGAGCTGCACCTGCTCTACTCCGCTCTCGGCCAGGCACAGGCGCAGGCGGGGGAGATGGAGCGGTCGCTCGCGACTTTCCGGCTGGCGATGCGGCTCTTTCCGCACAATGTCCCGGTGACGGTGCGTTACGCCCAGACACTGATGGCGGACGGCAGGAACCCGCAGGCACACGAGATCCTGCTGGATCTGTTCAACAACGTCGACCCGACGCCCGATCAGATCGAGCTGACGGCGCGCGCGGCGAGCGCGGCGGGCGACCTCGGCGATGCCTATTACTACATGGGCATCTACCAGACCGAGACGGGCAATCTGCCTCTCGCGGCCCGGCAATACCAACTCGCGCTCGCCACGCCGCATCTGACGTACGTACAGCGCCAGCGCATCAGCGCCAACCTGCGGCAGGTCCGCGACTACCTGGCCAAAGCGCATCGGGAGCGGCAGCGCGAGTGATGGCTCACGGACCGTCCCGCTGCTACAATGTCAGTTTGGGACTCAGCACGGACCCGTGATGCCAACAAAATCCCGCCCGGCGGCGCTTCGGATCGCCGCGATGCCGCTGCTCGTCCTCGCTCTCGCCGGCTGCGCCACCGTGCCGCCCTCGCAGCGCAATCCGCGCGATCCCTGGCAGCGCATGAACCGCGCGACATTCGGCTTCGACCTCGGCTTCTACAAGCGCGTCGTCATTCCGGTCGCCACCAACTACGTGCGCGTCACGCCGCATCCGATCCGGGTCGGCGTCCACAACTTCGTCGGCAATCTCTTCTACCCCACCGTGATCGTCAACGCCCTGCTGCAGGGCAAGATGGTTCCGTTCGCGCGTGACCTGGGCCGGCTCGTCGTCAACACCACGGCGGGGATCGGCGGGTTGCTCGATCCCGCCTCGCGGCTGGGACTGACTCCCGAGGACCGGGATTTCGGGCAGACCTTCGGCAAGTGGGGCATTCCGACAGGGCCCTACCTCGTGCTGCCCTTCCTCGGCCCCTCGGACGTGCGCGATGCTCTTGGCCTCGTGCCCGACTACACCGTGACCAGCCCCCTGGGCTACGGTCACTACGCGGGACATCTGGCGATCCGGCTCGGGGTCGACGGCCTGAACGCGCTGAACACCGGTGTCGAGCTCCTGCCGGTGCTGCGGCTGGACCTGAAGGCCTACGACCCGTACGCGTTCGCGCGCAACGCCTATCTGCAGGAGCGCTCCTTCATGGTCAAAGGTCCCGAGCACGGCAGCGCCGAGGAAGAGCTGAAGCAGCTGCAGCAGCAGTAGTTTTAGCGGTTCGAAGCCGCCTGCGGCGGTGGCTCGGCGCTTCGCGCGCCGAGCCCTTCGGGCCTCAGACTCCCTTCTGGAGCATCTCGTCCACGCCGCTGATGCGGGCGACCGCGAGCAGGGCGGGAGGCAGGTTGGCGAAACAGAGCGGCCGCCCCTCCCTCTTCATGACCGCCATCCAGTCGAGCAGCACGGCAAGGCCCGCGCTATCCGAGCGGGTGATCCCCCCGCAGTCGACCTGCAGCTCACGCGCGGTCGAGGTGTGCAGCGCATGCAGCCCCTCGCTGCGCGCCCTCCTGGCGTTTGCGAACGTCAACGCACCGCTGGCGGCAAACCCGCCCGGCGAGGTCACCACGATCTCGAACGGCGCGGGCGCGGCGGCGGCGCCCGCGACGCTGACCACCGGTCCGGTCACGGACGATGGCCGGTCGTCTTGGTGATCGCGGCCGGCTTCTCACCGCGCTCGAGGTGATTGATCACGACATCGAGCCCCTGCTGGGCGATCTGCGGGCCGAAGTCCTCCCGATAGCTCATCACGTAGCTCACGCCGTCGATGACGACGTCCCACGCCTTCCAGCCCTGCGGAGTCATGTGCATGTAGTAGTTGACGTGCACGGGGCTTCCATTGCTGCGCACCATCACGGTACGCACCGTGGCGTTCTGCGTGCCCGGCTTCACGTTGGTCGGATAGACCTTCAGCATATTGGCGGTGAAGTCGGCGAGGGCGGCGCCGTAGTTGCTGAGCATCGAGTGGTAGAAGGCATTGATGAAGCTTTCCCGCTGCTGCGGCGTGGCGGTTCGCCAGTACTTGCCGAGCACGAGCTCGGCGGAGAACCGCGTATCGACATGCGGCAGGATGTACTTGTCGACGAGAGCATCGACCTTCGCGGGATCGCGGCGGTAGAGCGCCCGATTGGCATCGAGGGCCTTGAGCATCCCGTTGGCGGCGCTCTCCAACACCTGCGAGGGCTGCTCCATCGAGCCCTGTGCGGCGGGGGCCGCGGCGGCCGGCAGCGCCGCCTGCATCAACCATCCCGCGGCGAGGAATGCTGCCGCGGCCATGCGAATTGAGGAAGGTCTCATGGGTGAGGCTCCTGCGGGTTTTGGCTCTGATTCGGGGTCTTGGCGCCTTTACCACTGCTGCCGCTGCTGCTCGAGTAGTTGGCGAAGAATTTGTTGATGAGGTTCTCGAGCACGATGGCGGATTGGGTCTGCAGGATCTGGCTGCCGTTCGTGAGATACGTCGTGAGACCGCCCGGACTGATGCTGATGTACTGCCCGCCGAGCAGGCCCTCGGTATCGATACTGGCGTAACTATCTACCGGAATCTGGCTGAACTGCGGATAAATGTGCAGATGGACGTCCGCCCGGTAGCTCTGGTTGTCGAAGCCGATGTCGGTCACGTCGCCGATCCGTACTCCCGCCATCCGGACGGGCGCACCGACCTTGAGGTCCCCGATATTGTCGAATTCGGCCGTCACGTCGTAGCCGGGAGTCTTGCCGAAGCTGAGCTTCAGCCCGCTGGAGGGAAGCTGGGTGGTGAGGAAGATGAGCGCGGCCAGGCCCAGAATCACGAAAAGGCCCGTTCCGATCTCGATGGAGCGAGTAGCGCGCATGACGTTGGCGATCCTCTTACAAGAAAATGGCAGTCAGTACATAGTCCAGGAGCAGCGTCAGCACGGACGAGGCGACGACGGTGCGGGTCGTGGCGAGCCCGACCCCTTCGGCCGTCGGCTCGGCGTGGTAGCCCTCATTGACGGCGATCAGGCTCACGACGACGCCGAACACCACACTCTTTACGATTCCCTCGGTCACATCGCGCATGGAGACCGCACTCTGCATCTGCGACCAGAAGGTACCGCGGTCGATGCCCAGGAGCTCCACACCGATGAGCTGCGCGCCGAAGAGTCCGATGACGTTGAAGATCGCGACCAGCAGCGGCATGGCGATGACGCCGCCCAGGAACCGTGGCGCGGCAACATAGCTCATCGGGTCGACCGCCATCACCTCCATCGCGGTGAGCTGGTCCGTCGCCCGCATGAGGCCGATCTCGGAGGTGAGCGCGGTGCCCGCGCGGCCGGCGAAGAGCAGCGCCGTCAGCACCGGACCGAGCTCCTTCAACAGTGCGAGCGCGGCGATGGTTCCGAGCGCGGTCTCCGCCCCGAAGCGTTGCAGCACATCCTGTCCGAGCAGGCCGAGCACCATCCCGGTGAACAGGCCCGACAGCATGATGATGATGAGCGAGCGGGCGCCGGCGTTGAAGATCTGGGCGACGATGAGCCCCGGCCGGGCGAGCGAGCGCACGCAGGCGAGGAGCAGGCGGCCGAAGAAGATACCGGTGATGCCGAACTTGCGCACTCCGTCAAAAACCGCGCTGGGTCGGGCTGCGTTGCTCATCCTTCATCCGCTCCGAGAAGCTGACTGGCGTAATCCTGCGCCGGGTAGTGGAAGCGCACCGGTCCGTCGGCGCCGCCGGTCATGAACTGGTGCACCGTCTCCGAATCGCTGCGCTCGAGCTCCTGCGGCGTGCCGGAAGCGACGACGCAGCCGCCGGAGAGCAGGTAGCTCTGATCGGCAATGGAGGCCAGCTCGCGCACGTCGTGCGACACGACGATGCTGGTGATGCCGAGCGCCTGGTTCATCTGCTTGATCAGGCGAAGAATCACCCCGAGCGAGATCGGGTCGAGCCCGACGAACGGTTCGTCGTAGAGCAACACCTCAGGGTCCATGACGATGGCGCGCGCCAGCGCCACCCGCCGCGCCATGCCGCCCGAGAGCTCCCCCGGCATCAGCTGCGCCGCGCCGCGCAAGCCCACTGCCTCGAGCTTGGTGAGCACGAGCGTGCGGATGAGGGATTCCGGCAGGTCCGTGTGCTCGCGCACGGGGAAGGCGACATTCTCGAAGACATTGATGTCGGTGAGCAGCGCGCCGTTCTGGAACAGCATGCCCATGCGCCGGCGGGCCGCGTAGATCTCCCGGCCCGAGAGACTGGCGACGTCCCGGCCGAATACCGACACCTCGCCGCGGTCGGCGAGGAGCTGCCCGGTGATCAGACGCAGCAGCGTCGTCTTGCCGGTGCCGCTCGGCCCCATCACCGCGGTGATGAGACCTCGGCGTACGCTGACATTGAGGCCGGAGAAGATCGGCCGACCGTCGATGGCGTAATGCGCATCACGCACATCGACCACCGCCTCATCTGCGGTAGCGGACGGCCCGCGCTCGAGAGGCTCTGAGATAGTCAAGCGGCCTGACTTTCCATCTCGGGACTGTAGCGGCCCGTGCTCGCCAGGCCGTTGAGCCGGGCGCGGCGGGCGAACTCCTTCTGCCCCGCGGCGAAGGACGCGGCGGTGCCGCCCCATGCCTTGAGCGCCGTATCCTGCAGCGCGCGGCCGTAGCTGAACGTCAGCGACCAGGGCAGCGGAGCCATGCGGTTCATGAGCGAGAGGTGGTGTGTGGCCTCGGTCGAGGACTGCCCACCAGAGAGGAACGCGATGCCGGGCACGGCCGGGGGTACGTGACGCTTCAGCGTCCGCACCGTCGCCTCGGCCACCGCCTCGGGCGATGCGCGGTTCGACGCCTTCTTGCCGGAGATGACCATGTTGGGCTTGAGAACCATGCCTTCGAGATAAATGCGGTGCTCGAAGAGTTGATCGAACACGGCCTGCAGCGTGGCGTGGGTGACTTCCTCGCAACGCTCGATCGAGTGGGCGCCGTCCATCAGCACTTCCGGCTCCACGATCGGGACGATCTCGTTCTCTTGGCACAGGGCGGCATACCTGGCGAGCGCGTGAGCATTGGCCTCGATGCCGAAGGGCGTCGGGATGCCGTCGGCGATGTCGATTACCGCGCGCCACTTGGCGAAACGCGCCCCGAGGGAGCGGTACTCGATGAGCCGCTCGCGCAGGCCGTCGAGCCCTTCCGTGATGGTCTCGCCGGGAAACCCGGCGAGCGGCTTCGCGCCCATGTCGACCTTGATGCCGGGGATCATGCCGTGCTGGGTCAGGTACTGCGGGAACGGCGCGCCGTCACGAGTCTTCTGCCGGATCGTCTCGTCGTAAAGGATGACGCCGCTGATCGCCTCGGCCGCCCCCGGTGCGGTGAAGAGCAGCTCGCGGTAGCTGCGCCGGTGCTCCTCGCTGGACTCCAGGCGAATGGCGTCGAAGCGCTTCTTGATGGTGCCGGTGCTCTCATCCGCAGCCAGGATCCCCTTGCCCTTGGCCACCATCGCCTGGGCGATGCGGGCGAGCTCATTGCGGTTCATCGATGACTTTCCTCCAGCAAATGGCGCGGCCGCCCGCGGTACCTCAATCGTGCCGCCGGCGTCCGCCCCCGGATCGTTCGCATGAATGGAAACGCCAAGGATACCAAATAGCTCCGCATCGCATGGCGCTACCCCCTGAGACTGCGCTTGGTTCGGCAAGCAATCAGTACTAAAATAGTCCTACTTCGAACCCCAGACCCCGGCTAGCCCAATGGTCCGCATCAGCCGACTCACAGATTACGCCACCGTCCTGCTCGCGGTCCTCGCTGAGCAGCCGGCCCGCGTGCAGACGGCCGCGGCACTGGCGGAGCAGACCCGTATCGCAGCGCCCACGGTGAGCAAGCTGCTGAAGCAGCTGCAGCGCGCCGGCCTCGTGGCCTCGACCCTGGGCCTGCACGGCGGCTATCAGCTCGCCCGCCCCGCGACGCAGATCAGCGCCGCGGCCATTCTTGATGCCATGGAGGGACCCGTGGCGCTCACCGACTGCTCGGTCGGGGCCGGCCAATGCGATATCGAGGAGACTTGCCGGGTCGGGCGGGTCTGGCAGCGGCTGAACCTCGCCATCCGGCGCTCATTGTACGACGTCAGCCTCGCGCAACTGGCCGGCATCGATTCCACCCAGGTGACGCTGCCGGCCCTCGAGCGCGACCTGAAGACGGCCGCCTCCCGCGCACCCGTCCGTTCCCGAGTCCCATCATGAGTGAAACCGCAAAACAGCTGGAAAGCCTGCTCGCCCGCCGCTACAAGCACGGGTTCGTCACCGACATCGACGCCGACACGGTCCCGCCCGGGCTGGACGAGGACGTGGTGCGGCTCATCTCCCGCAAGAAGGGCGAGCCGTCCTTCCTCACCGAGTGGCGCCTGAAGGCGCTGCGGCACTGGCTGACCCTGAGCGAGCCGCATTGGTCGCACACCACGTATCCGCCGATCGACTATCAGGCGATCTCGTACTACTCCGCGCCGAAGTCGAAGACCGACGGGCCGAAGAGCCTCGATGAGGTCGACCCGAAACTCCTCGAGACGTACGAGAAGCTCGGCGTGCCTCTCCACGAGCGGGCGCGGCTCGCGGGCGTCGCGGTGGACGCCGTGTTCGACAGCGTCTCGGTCGCGACCACCTTCAAGGAGCGCCTGATCGAGGCCGGCGTCCTGTTCTACCCGTTCTCGGAGGCGGTGCAGAAGCATCCGGAGCTCATCGAGCGCTACCTCGGCAGCGTCGTGCCCTACACCGACAATTTCTTCGCATCACTGAACTCCGCCGTGTTCTCCGACGGCTCGTTCGTCTATGTGCCGAAGGGCGTACGGTGCCCGATGGAGCTGTCGACCTACTTCCGCATCAATGCGGCGAACACGGGGCAGTTCGAGCGCACGCTGATCATCGCTGACGACGGCGCGTATGTGTCATATCTTGAAGGGTGCACGGCACCGATGCGCGATGAGAATCAACTCCACGCCGCGGTCGTGGAGCTGGTGGCGCTGGATGATGCCCGCATCAAGTACTCCACGGTGCAGAACTGGTACCCCGGCGATGCCGAGGGCCGAGGCGGCATCTACAACTTCGTCACCAAGCGCGGCGAGTGCCGGGGCCGCAATTCCCACATCTCCTGGACCCAGGTGGAGACGGGATCCGCGATCACCTGGAAATACCCGAGCTGCGTGCTGCGCGGCGACGGCTCGAGCGGGGAGTTCTACTCCGTGGCGACCGTCAACAACCGCCAGCAGGCGGACACCGGCACCAAGATGATCCACATCGGCCGCGACACCCACAGCACCATCATCTCCAAGGGCATCTCCGCCGGCCGCGGCCAGAACACCTACCGCGGCCTGGTGAAGATCCTGCCGAGCGCCCACGGCGCGCGCAATTTCACCCAGTGCGACTCGCTCCTCATGGGCGGCAAGTGCGGTGCGCACACCTTTCCCTATGTCGAGGTCAAGAACCCCTCGGCGACGGTGGAGCACGAGGCGAGCACGTCCAAGATCAGTGAGGACGAGCTCTTCTACTGCCTGGCACGCGGCATCTCCAGGGAGGACGCGGTGAACCTGATCGTGAGCGGCTTCTGCAAGTCGGTATTCAAGGAGCTCCCGATGGAGTTCGCGGTCGAGGCGCAGAACCTCCTCGCCGTCAGCCTCGAAGGCGCGGTCGGTTAGAAGATGAAGATTAAAGAGAACGCAATGCTGAAGATCGAGAATCTGCACGTCAAAGTCGACGGCAAGGAGATCCTGAAGGGCCTCACCCTCACGGTTGCGCCCGGCGAGGTGCATGCCGTCATGGGGCCGAACGGGTCGGGCAAGAGCACCCTCGCCAACGTGCTCGCGGGGCGACCGGGGTACGAGATCACCGCGGGCTCCGTGACCTTCCAGGGCCGCGACCTGCTCGCGCTCGCTCCCGAGGAGCGCTCGCGCGAGGGCGTGTTCCTCGGCTTCCAGTACCCGGTGGAGATTCCGGGCGTCAACAATGTCTATCTCCTGAAGGCGGCGGTGAATGCCGCGCGCAAGCACCGGGGGCTCGATGAGGTCGACGCGTTCGAGTTCCTCACCCTCGTGCGCGAGAAGATGCGCCTCATGCGAATGGAGGAGAGCATGCTCTCGCGCGGGGTGAACGAGGGCTTCTCGGGCGGCGAGAAGAAGCGCAACGAGATCCTGCAGATGCTGGTGCTCGAGCCCCGGCTCGCGATCCTCGATGAAACCGACTCCGGGCTCGACATCGATGCGCTGAAGATCGTCGCCAACGGCGTCAACACTCTGCGCTCCCCGGAGCGCTCTCTGGTGCTCGTCACGCACTATCAGCGGCTGCTCGATTACATCGTTCCGGACCACGTGCACGTGCTGGTCAAGGGACGCATCGTGCGCAGCGGCGACAAGTCGCTGGCGCTGGAGCTCGAGAAGCGCGGCTATGACTGGGTGACCGGCGAGGCGGCATGAGCAGCGCGGCCCTCTCCAAGCGGCTCCTCGACGAATACCTCGCCGTCCGCGACAGCCTGCCGGCCGGCGTGGTCAGCGCGGAGCGGCGACATGAGGCGATTCGGGCGCTCGCCGCGCGCGGCCTGCCCACGGCCCGTGACGAGAACTGGCGGTATACCAACCTGCGGCCGCTCGAGCGCGCGCGCTTCGTGCCAGCCGTATCCGCCGCAGCGGCGGCGCTGCCGGAGGCAGCAGTGCTGCCAGCCGTGCTGGACGGCTTTGCGCGCTACGTGTTCGTCGATGGGATCTTCGCTCCGCAGCTGTCATCGCCAGGGGAGCAGACCGGACGCGGGCTCACGGTGCGGCACCTGCGGGATACCGCGGAACGCTCCACCGCGCCCTCAGGCGCCACGACGGTCCGCCCCGTGGCGCGCGCCCTGCCCACCGCGGTGGGCAGCCTGCCCGAGGCGCGGCTGGCGCTCCTCAACGAGGCGTTCGCCACCGATACCGCCGCCATCCATGTCAGCGGTGCCAGTGATGCTTGGCAGCGCGTGGAGCTGATCTTCATCGCGGCCGCCGGCGCGGACGCCGGCGCCTCCTATCCGCGGGTCCACCTCGCTCTGGACCCAGGCGCTCGCCTCGCCCTCGTGGAGCGGCATCTCAGCGCCGCGGGCGGCGCCCAGTTCGTCAACAGCGCGGTCAGCGTGCAGGTCGGCCAGGGCGCGCAATTGAATCACTACCGCCTGCAGAAGGCGGGTGTCCGGTCCACGTGGCTCGACACGCTTTCGGCAGTGCTCTCGGCTGATGCACGCTACCGTTTGCTCGCCGTCAACAGCGGCGGTCTCTCGGCCCGCGGCACGACTCACGTGCAGATGGCCGGTCCCGGCGCGGAGCTCACCCTCTCAGTGGCCGCGCTCGGCGATAAACAGCAGGTGCAGGATCACTTCGCCCTGGTGGAGCACATTGCCCCGCGTGCCCGCACGGAGCAGACCTTCCGCGGAATTGCCTCCGGCCGCGCCCGCGTCGCGTTCAACGGCAAGATTGCCGTCGGGGAAGCCGCTGCCGGGACCGATTCCCGCCAATCGCTCCGGGGCCTGCTTGCGGGACCCGAGGCGGAGATCGACGTGCGCCCGCAGCTTGAGATCTACACGGACGAGGTGCGCTGCAGCCACGGCGCCACGGCGGGCAAGCTGGATAAGGACATGCTCTTCTACCTCCTCTCCCGCGGCTTGTCTGACGAGGTGGCGCAGCGGCTCCTCAAGTGGGCATTCCTCGAGGATGTCGTCTCCAGGATCGACATCCCCGGGCTCAGGCGGCAGATCGAGCACGACCTCGCCGGCCAGATGGCCGACGCCGCCTCTCTCAAGGAGTTACTCTGATGGCTGTGACGGCCACACACGTTGCGCCTGCACCCGCGCTCGACGTCGAGCGTGTGAGGCGCGACTTTCCGATTCTCGAGCGGACGGTCAACGGCCGGCCGCTGGTGTACCTCGACAGCGCGGCCTCCGCCCAGCGTCCGCTGGCGGTCTTGCGCGCGGTGGAACGATACGAGACGCACTGCCACGCCAACGTCCACCGCGGCGTGCATGCGCTCAGTCAGGCTGCCACGGACGCGTACGAGGGCGCGCGCGAGCGGGTGCGCCGGTTCATCAACGCGAAGTCGACCCGCGAGATCATTTTCACCCGCGGCACGACCGAGGGCATCAACCTGGTCGCCCAGGCCTATGCCCGGCCGCGCTTGGGACCGGGCGATGAGATCCTGATCACCGGTCTCGAGCATCATGCCAACATCGTGCCCTGGCAGATGGTGCGCGATCAGACCGGTTGCACGCTGAAGGTCGCGCCCATCGACCGCCGGGGCGAGGTCGAGCTCGACAAGTTCCTGGCGATGCTGTCGCCGCGGACCCGGCTCGTCGCGATAGCCCATGTCTCGAACGCCCTGGGCACCGTTCTGCCCGTCAAGCGCATGATCGATGCGGCGCACGCACAGGGCGCCGTCGTGCTGGTCGATGGCGCCCAGGCCGTCCCCCATTCCTCCGTCGATGTACGCGCCCTCGGCTGCGACTTCTACGCCTTCTCCGGTCACAAGCTCTACGGGCCGACCGGCATCGGCGTGCTCTACGGCCGGGAGGAGCTGCTGGAGGCCATGCCGCCCTGGCAAGGCGGCGGGGACATGATCCTGACCGTCTCCTTCGAGAAGACGACGTACAACGAGCTGCCGTGGAAATTCGAGGCCGGAACGCCCAACATTTCCGGGACCATCGGCCTCGCCGCGGCCATGGATTACGTGGAGAGCCTCGGGCGGGAGGCGATCGCCGCGCACGAGCAGCGGCTGCTCGAGCATGCCACCCAGGAGCTCGAGCGCATGCCCGGGATCGAGATCATCGGCACCGCCCACCACAAGGCGGCGGTGCTGTCGTTCACCCTGGCGGGGGTTCATCCTCACGATCTCGGCACCATCCTCGATGCGGAGGGCGTCGCCATCCGCACCGGCCATCACTGCGCCATGCCGGTGATGACGTTCTTCGACATTCCCGCGACGGCGCGCGCCTCCTTCGGCTGCTACAACACGGAGGCCGAGGTCACGCGCCTGGCCGCCGCCCTCGACAAGGCACGCGAGGTGTTCACCTGATGGACCTGAAAGAGCTCTACCGTGACGTCATCCTCGACCACAACAAGCGGCCGCGGAACTTCGGACGCATGGAGCCTTGCGATGCCCACGCCGAGGGGCACAATCCGCTCTGCGGTGACCGGCTGACGTTGTACGTACGCATGAAGGACGATCGCATCGAGGACATCCGCTTCGAGGGCAAGGGCTGTGCTATCTCGACGGCCTCAGCCTCGCTCATGACCGAGGCCGTCAAGGGCAAGGACAGACGAACCGTCAACGAGCTCTACGGCCGGATACACTCTCTTCTGACACAGCAGGACGCCGTGCCCGACGCTTCGCTTGGGAAGCTCGCCGCCCTCTCTGGAGTGCGCGAGTTCCCGGCCCGCGTCAAATGCGCGAGCCTCTGCTGGCATACCCTGAGCGCCGCGCTGGAGCGCAGCGCGGCGCCCGTCTCCACGGAGTGAGCGCTCGATGCGAACCCATGAGAACGAGCCCTTCGTCGTCTACCGCGAAGTCAAGGCGGTAATCGTCCCCGCCGGCGTCGAGGTCAGCCTCAAGCCCGGCCAGTCCGGCTACATCACCCAGGCCCTCGGCGGCAGCTTCACCGTCTACATGGAGGGCAATCTCTTCCGGATCTCCGGGGCGGATGCCGACGCCATCGGCAAGGAGCCCGTGAAGCCGCCGGAATTGCCCCCCAACTCCACGGAGGACGACGTGCGCGAGCTCGCCTGGGCGCAGATGCGCACCTGCTACGACCCCGAAATCCCGATCAACATCGTGGACCTCGGCCTCGTGTACGACTGCACCGTGCAGCCCAACGAGGACGGCACGCGTACGATCGACGTGCGCCTGACCCTGACGGCCCCTGGCTGCGGCATGGGCGAGATTCTGGTCGATGACGTGAAGGACAAGATCGGGCGCATTCCCACCGTCCGTGAAGCGCGTGTCGAGCTGACGTTCGACCCGCCCTGGAATCAGAGCATGATGTCCGAAGAGGCGCGGCTGCAGACCGGGATGTACTATTGAGAAGCGCTGGATCCGGGCTCCTGCCCGGCGTCGCAGGCAAAGAGCGCGGTTTTTTGCCCGCGGCTCCGCCGCCTGCGGCGGCGGGGCACGTCCGTGTGCCTGTGACCGGCTCGTGCCGCTTCATGATTCGGGATGGACACTACTGACATGCCGTGGATCGATGTAGGCAGCGCCGCGGACCTCGCCGAGGCCACGCCCCTCTCCATAGAGGTCGATGGCCTCGCCCTCGTGATCGTGCGTTGCGGCGAGGATCTCTACGCCGTCGAGGACCGCTGCACCCACGACGGCGAGCCCCTGGACGGCGCCGAGGTCGAGTCCTGCGAGATCGTGTGTCCCCGCCACGGCGCCCGGTTCTGTCTGCGCACCGGGGAAGCCCTGACACCGCCCGCCTATGAGCCGCTTCGGACCTACCCGGTACGAGAGGAGAGCGGAAGATTGCTCGTCGAGTATAATTACTCGGCATGACACCAGCGCTCCTCGAGCGCCTGCGCTCGGACATCGCAGGACTTAGGGAACAAGGTCTCTACAAGAGCGAGCGTGTGCTCGCCGGCCCGCAGGGGGGCATCGTCCGCACGGGCGAGCGCGAGGTGATCAACCTCTGCGCGAACAACTACCTCGGCCTCGCCAACCACCCGGCGGTGCGGGAAGCGGCGCATCACGCCATCGACCGGCTCGGGTTCGGAATGGCCTCGGTGCGCTTCATCTGCGGCACCCAGACGGTGCACAAGCAGCTCGAGGAGGCGCTCAGCCAGTTCCTCGGCACCGAGGACACGATCCTCTACTCCTCCTGCTTCGATGCCAACGGGGGCCTCTTCGAGACGCTGCTCGATGAGCGCGACGCCGTCATCTCCGATGCGCTCAACCATGCCAGCATCATCGACGGCATCCGGCTCTGCAAGGCGCAGCGTTACCGCTACGCCAACAACGACATGGCGCAGCTCGAGGCGTGCCTGAAGCAGGCGAGCGGCGCGCGCACGCGCCTCATCGCCACCGACGGCGTCTTCTCGATGGACGGCATCATCGCCAACCTGCCGGCCATCTGCGACCTGGCGGACCGCTACGACGCCCTGGTGATGGTCGATGACTCTCATGCCACCGGCTTCATGGGGCCGGGGGGCCGCGGCACGCCGGAGCACTGCGGGGTGGCCTCGCGCATCGATATCCTGACCGGCACGCTCGGCAAGGCGCTGGGCGGGGCCAGCGGCGGGTACGTCGCCTCGCGCAAGGAGGTCGTGGAGTGGCTGCGGCAGCGCTCGCGGCCCTATCTGTTCTCCAACAGCATTCCGCCGGTCGTGGCCGCGGTGGGGCTGCGAGTGATCGATCTGCTCGAGCACTCGCCGCAGCTGCGCACCCAGCTGCACGAGAACGCCCGCCACTTCCGCGCGGGGCTCACCCGGCTCGGCTTCGATCTCAAGCCCGGCGAGCATCCCATCATCCCCGTGATGCTCGGGGATGCCGCCCTCGCCGGCCGCATGGCGGATCGCCTGCTCGAGCGCGGCGTGTACGTGATCGGCTTTTCCTATCCCGTGGTGCCCAAGGGCCAGGCCCGCATCCGCACACAGATGTCGGCCGCGCTCACCCTCGAGCAGCTCGATGGAGCTCTCGAGGCATTTGCGGCCGTCGGAAGAGAACTGGGAATCGTAAAATGACCATACCGTTTCAAGCACGGGGTTACTCGGCCCATCCTGGGCCTCGCCCCGAACGGGCCGCCGACCGCTGGCGCGCTCGGCGTTGTAAATCGCTCCCGGCGATTTGCTCGCGGTTTGGCGAACCCCGTAAGTCCTGCGCGCAGCGCACGCAGAGGGTCATCCAGTGAAAGCGCTGGTCAAGAAAGAAGCCGCTCCCGGAATCTGGCTGGACGAAGTGCCGGAGCCCAAGATCGGGCACAACGACGTGCTGATCGAGATCGGCAAGACCGCCATCTGCGGCACCGACATGCACATCTACAACTGGGATGCGTGGGCGCGCAAGACGATCCCGGTGCCGATGGCGGTCGGACACGAATACTCCGGGCGCATCGTGGACATGGGTTCCGAGGTTCGCGGCTTCAAAGTCGGCGATCGCGTCTCGGGCGAAGGCCACATCACTTGCGGCTACTGCCGCAACTGCCGCGCCGGCCGCCGCCACCTCTGCCGCAACACCGTCGGAGTCGGCGTGAACCGCCCGGGCGCGTTCGCCCAGTATCTCGCCATTCCGGCCGACAATGCCTTCAAGCTGCCGGACTCGATCAGCGACGATGTCGCCTCGATCCTCGACCCCTTCGGCAACGCGACGCACACCGCCCTCGCCTTCAACATGGTGGGCGAGGACGTGCTGATCACGGGCGCCGGCCCCATCGGCATCATGGCCGTCGCGATCGCGCGCTTCGTCGGCGCGCGCCACGTCGTGATCACGGACGTCAACGATTATCGGCTGGAGCTCGCGAGGAAAATGGGCGCCACGCGCGCCATCAACGTGCAGCGCGAGTCGCTCGATCAGACGATGAAGGATCTCGGCATGCAGGAGGGATTCGACGTAGGGCTGGAGATGTCAGGCAATGCCGCCGCGTTTCGTGACCTGCTGCGCACGATGCACCACGGCGGGTCGGTCGCGATCCTCGGCATTCCGCCGGAGGACACCTCGATCGACTGGACTCAGGTCATCTTCAAGGGCCTCACCTTGAAGGGCATCTACGGCCGGGAGATGTTCGAGACCTGGTACAAAATGGCAAGCCTGCTGCAGAGCGGCCTGAAGCTCGCGCCCATCATCACCCATCACTTTCCGGTGCAGGAGTTCGCCCAGGGCTTCCAGATCATGGGCTCGGGCCGCTCCGGCAAAGTCATCCTGGACTGGGCCAGCCTCTAGTCTCGGCAACAGCCAGTCAGTAAGCCGGCCGAGACCGCCCTCGGCCGGCGAGGCCTGACCAAGTGAATGGGCTGGCCGCTCAAAGCGCCGCAGGCGACTTTGAGCCAGTGGAGGCATGGCAGAAGCAGTAGGCGTAGAGGTGGCCTGGCACGCTGAGGCGCGCCAGCTGCTTCAGGTCCCGGGCCATCGGATCCAGGCGGGTCGCGAGCTCGCCCAGCCCGAAGGACTGTCCTTCATCCGCATGGAAGAGCGACAGGGCGGCCACGGCGGCCCGCGCCTGAGTGTGCTGGAAGAGCTGGCCGGCCCACGAGCGGTGCGGCCGAATGAACTCGACCTCATACTTCCTGATCTTGGCGAGCCGCGCCGCGGCCTTCACCGCATCCTCCAGGGTCCCCAGGTGATCGACGAGGCCGATTCGCCGCGCATCGGCCCCGGCCCACACGCGGCCCTGGCCGATCGCATCGATCTGCTGCGGCGTCTCGCGGCGCCCCGTGGCCACGCGGTCCACGAACTGCTGGTAGCCCTCGTCGATCTGTGACTGGATGAGCTGACTGGCCTCACTGCTCAGCGGACGGTCGATGCTGAGCGCGCCGGCGAGCGGGGTCGTGCCGACACCGTCGACGCCGACGCCGATCTTGCTCAAGGTCTGATCGATGGTCGGGATGATTGCGAAGATGCCGATCGAGCCCGTGAGGGTCGCAGGACTCGCCCAGATCTGATTGGCTGGCGCCGAGATGTAGTAGCCGCCCGAGGCCGCGAGATCGCCCATGGACACGACGAGCGGCTTGCCCGACGCACGCAACGCCTCGAGCTGGCGGTAGATCTCCTCGGATGCGGCCACGCTGCCGCCCGGACTGTTCACGCGCAGCACCACGGCCTTGATGTCCGGGTCCCTCTGCGCCTGGCGGATCAGCTGCGACAGCGATTTGCCGCCGATGGTGCCCGGAGGCTGTCTGCCATCCTGGATCTCCCCGGAGGCGACGATGATGCCGACGCGCGCGCTGCCGCGGCCGCTGCCGCGGCCGTCGTGGAGCTTGTCCTGCGCATCGATGATCCGCGCGTAATCTTCCGCGGAAATCTGGTTGAAGGAGCCGGTGGAGTCGTTCTCGCCGACGAGCGCCTTCAGCTTGCGCTCCACCTGCAGCTTGTTGGCGAGCACCGTGACCAGGCCTGCCTTCAGAGCCACCTGCGCCGCATCGCCGTTCGCCGCGGTGACGGCCTGCGGCAGCGAATCGACATAGCTCGCGACGGCGCCGGCCGGCAGCTTGCGCGCGCTCGTCACCGCCTGCTGGTAGCTCGACCAGAGGACATTGAGGTAGTCCTGGCTCTGCTTCTTGTCCGCCTTGGACATGTTCTCGCGCGTGAAGATCTCCACCGCGCTCTTGAACTTGCCGACACGGAAGACGTTGATGTCGACGCCGAGCTTCTTCAGCAGTCCCTTGAAGTAGAGCGGATAGCGGCTGTAGCCCTCGATCATCACGTAGCCGGTGGGATCGAGATAGATCTGGTCGGCCTGGGCAGCGAGGTAATACTGATCCTGATCGTATGCCGAGCCGTAGGCGATGACCTGCTTGCCGCTCGCGCGAAACTTCTGGATCGCGCGCGCGAGCTCCTGCAGCTCGGGCAGACCGGCGCCCCGCAGGTCATCGAGATGCAGTACCAGCACGCGGATGCGCTTGTCCGCCGCCGCCGCGCGGATGGCATCGACGAGGTCCCAGAGCCGCGTTTCCTGGCGCTGCTGCCCCTGAGCGCTCTCGATCGCGCGCTGCACCGGATCGCCGCTCAGCTGCTCGACGATCCGCCCCTCGGGATGAACGACGAGCGCGGCGCGGTCGGGCACCTTCGGCGTCGATGAGCTCACCGCCCAGATGATCGCGCCGAAGATCACGACGAGCAGGACGAGGTGCAGGAGCTTGCGCAGCCCGTCGAGGCCGTGCCAGATGCCGCTCAGGATCGACTTGATCATGCGGTGCGCGCAGGGCTAGCGGGGTTCGCCGGGAGAACCCCGTCCGTGACGCGGCGCGATGCGCGCCTGGAAGAGTGCCACACGGCCGCCCTCAGATCTTCTCCTCGATCCTCGCCGCCTTGCCCGACAGTTCCCGCAGGTAGTAGAGCTTGGCGCGGCGCACGTTGCCGCGACGCTTGACGGTGATGTCGCTGATGGCGGGGCTGTAGGTCTGGAACACGCGCTCCACACCTTCGCCGTGGGACACCTTGCGCACCGTGAAAGAGGAGTTGAGACCGCGATTGCTGCGGGCGATCACGACACCTTCGTACGCCTGGATGCGCTCGCGGTCGCCTTCGACGACCTTCACCTGCACGACCACGGTGTCGCCCGGCTTGAAAGCCGGCACCTCGCGGGTCATGCGCTCTTTCTCGAGTTGTTGGACGATCTTGCTCATTTGCTCATCCTCGATCTTTCGGCTCGCGCCGCCGCAGCGGCGAGAAATTCACTCAGCAACCGTTGCGCCTCGGGCGTGAGCCCTTGGCGAGCGATCAAATCCGGGCGCCGCAGCCATGTACGCGCCACGGCCTGGGCCAGCCGCCAGCGGCCGATGTCGGCGTGATTGCCCGACAGCAGCACCGGCGGCACCGCCCGCCCCTCGAACACTTCCGGCCGCGTGTAATGCGGCCAGTCGAGCAGCCCCGCGGTGAAGGAATCCTCACCACTCGAGCGCTCATCCCCGAGCGCGCCCGGCAGCAGGCGCGCCACGGCATCGATCACCGTCAGGGCCGGCAGCTCGCCGCCCGAGAGCACGTAATCGCCGACCGAGATCTCCCGATCGACGCCGAGCTCCATCACCCGCTCGTCCAGTCCTTCGTACCGGCCCGCGACGAGCAGCAAGCCCGGAAGCTGCGCCAGCTCCCGCGCTGCGGCCTGGCAGAACGGCTCCCCCTGTGCCGACAGGCACACCCGGGGACTTCCCTCCGGCAGCCGCGCCTGCGCCGCGCGAATCGCCGCGAGCATCGGCTGCGGCTTCAGCACCATTCCGGGGCCGCCGCCGTAAGGCCGGTCGTCCACCGTGCGATGCACATCGCTCGTGTGCGCGCGCGGATCCTCCGTGCCGACCGCCAGCAGTCCTCGCTCCAGCGCGCGTCCGACGATCCCGTAGCGCAGCGCCCCGGCGATCATCTCCGGAAAGAGCGTGACGACCTCGATCCTCATGGCGCCGCCCTACTCGAGCTCCGCCGGCCAATCCACCAGGATACGGCCCGCCGCCAGATCCACCCGCCGCAAATGCGCCGGATCCGCCAAAACCCAGTGCTCCCCGCGAGTCACCTTACCGGTCCCGGCAGCGGCGCCCTCGGCGTCCGCCACCACCATCACGGCGCCCGCCGGCGCGTCGATGAAGTACGCCACCCGCCCGAGCGCCTTGCCCTCGAGGTTCTCGACCTCGAAACCGATCAGGTCCGCGCGGTAGTACTCGCGATTACCCGTCGGCGGCAGCGCCGCTCGCTCGACCTCGACCCAGGCACCCGTCAGGAGCGCCGCGCCGTCGCGGCTCTCGATTCCTTCCAGCCGGGCGACCAGCCGCTCACCCTGCGGATGCCCCTCGATGAGCCGGTAGCGCTTGCGCTCGCCTGCGGCCGGGCGCAACACCCATTCGCCGTACTCGAGCAGCGCCTCCGGCGGCCCCGTGAAGGAAGACACGTGCACCCACCCGGCGAGGCCGAAAGGAGCCCCGATCCGACCGAGCTCCACCCAGCGCACCGGCAGCGCCATTGAGGGTTTCCCGAGGCACCGACCCCGCGAAGGCGGGTCTCAGGGCCCTAGGCGGTCGCCTGCTTCCGGTACGACGCCACGAGCGACCGCACCCGCTCTGACGGCTGCGCGCCCTTGCCCACCCAGTAATCGATGCGCGGGAGGTCGAGCTTCAGCTTCGTCTCTCCGCGATGCGCGATGGGATTGAAGAACCCCACGTGCTCGAGGCTGGGTCCGCCCTGGCGCTTGCGGCTGTCGGTCACGACGACGTGATAGAAGGGCTGATTTCGCGCCCCGCGCCTCGTCAGGCGAATGGTCACCATGTTTCGTTTCGCTCTCGATGGTTGCCGGAGCGCACCCGCCGCCCGGCGCTGATCGCCGTGCACCTGCGGAGCCACCCCAAAAAAGAGCGCGGATTCTACGTGGTTCCTCGCCGGCTTGAAAGTCGAAGCTGGCTTTATTGGACCGGAGGCAGTCCGGGGGGCCTGCCGCCCTTGAAGGCGCCGAGGAGCCGCTGCAATCGGCCGCCGCGGCTCTGCATGGATCAAACTCAAGCGCGAACTCGCCACGTTGGAT
>JABBNZ010000164.1 GCA_019352035.1 Pseudomonadota bacterium
TGGCGGCGCTTCTGCGCGGTCACCACCACTTCCTGCAGCTGCGGCCCCGCCTGCGGCTGCGCCCGCTGTTGCGCGTACGCCGGGATCGCTCCCCACGACAGCTGCAGGCCCAGACCGAAAACTGACACACGCCACGCTGCTCCCAAACGCGTGCTATTCCTCGGATTCATGGAGCGCGCCCCCTCTCGATGAGCAAACCGATAGAGACGCAAGTATCCACAGACCACCGGGACACGGCTCACGCCGTGAATTCATGGAGTTCATCTTCGACCCGGCAGGCGGGATGGGCGTCTCGCCGCCCGTCGCCACAACATCCACACCATACGCCAGCGTATTGCGCCTAGTCAATACGGTAGCGTATGGTCAATGGGAAGCCGGTCATCAGGCCGGCCTCTTCCAGCGCCAGCCGATGGGAATCGATGAGTCTGTCGGGGTCGGAACTAACGAGCGGCGGATTTGACGCGCTGACGTGGCGCCCCGCGTACGAGCGAATCCCGGAACTGCCGCGCCAGCACCATTCGCTCCGGCATGCCGAACTCGCGTCGCAGGGCGAGGTAGCGAATGCAGGCGTAGGTCTGGTGCGCGCGCAGCAGCGCCTCGTCGTCGGCGAATCCCATGTCGAGGAAGATCTGGGTGATGTGCTTCAC
Source organism: Pseudomonadota bacterium (assembly GCA_019352035.1). Classification (GTDB taxonomy): domain Bacteria; phylum Pseudomonadota; class Gammaproteobacteria; order Steroidobacterales; family Steroidobacteraceae; genus 13-2-20CM-66-19. Next base: position 648 of record JABBNZ010000164.1, read on the forward strand.
CCGCTCCTTATCGACCCGCGCCACCGCTCGCATCGCCTGCACGGAGCGCCGCGCCCACCCGAGAATGGCCACCTCCAGATCCGCCGCCCGCACCGCGGCCGGAGAACGGAATGGCAGCTGCAAATAGAGCAACAGCCGCTGATCCGCCCGCGAGGCCTCCTGATCGAGCCGCTCCTGAATTCCGAACGTGGCCTGGTCCGCCCACTGCTCCAGCACAGCCTTGAGCAACTCGTCGCGTGTTCGAAAGTGCCAGTAGAAGCTTCCCTTCGACACGCCGAGAGCCACCGCGAGCCGCTCCACCCGCACCTGCTCGACACTGCTGTCCACCATGACCTCGATGGCGGCATTGATCCAATTCGCACGTGTCAGCCTGCCAGAGGCGGTGGTGGACGACTTTCTGCTGGCCATAGGCGAACTCGGCGGTCCTCATCCCGGATGGGCCGGCGATTCTATACCGACCGCCGGCGACGAGACCGGCTTCAGGGCGAGCGCCACCACGAACACCACCAGAGTGCCGGCGGCGGCGAGCCACAGCGGCTCCGCGAGGCCTTGGCGCGCCACCAGCGCGCCCGCGGCTACGGGCGCCAGGAATCCGCCCACGATCTCCCCGGCCATGGTCGCAAAGCCCACTGCCGACGCAACCATGTGCCTCGGCACGCTCTCGGTCGGTATCAATATGAGGCACACCGCGGCGATCGCCTGACCGCCCTGTGTCAGGAACAGGATGATCGCAAGTACGCCCGGGATCGCGTACAACGGACGCGCGAGGAGCGCGAGGGGCAGCAGCGCGCTCAGCAGGGCCAGCGCCGCCAGAACCGGCCGCCGGCCGATCCTGTCCGAAAGAGCCGGCCCGATGAGTCCGATGCAGAAGCTGCCGAGTCCGGCGGCCCCCATCAGCAAGCCCGCGGTGGTCCCGCTCTGCCCCTGCACGCGGGTCATGTAGAGCGGCCCGAAGGTATTCACCAGGAAGAGCCAGGTCATGAACCCCGCGGCGCCGAGCGCGCTCAGCCACATGTTCCGATAACGCACGAGGGATAACACATCGCGCAGCTCGAGCCGATGACCTCCTGCCTCGCCGGTCCGAGCCCCATCCTGTACGAAAGCACCGATCAGTAGCGCCATCAGCAGGCCCGGAATCCCCGCGATGAAGAAGGCCCAGCGCCAGCCGAAATGCGCGGCGATCTGGGTGGTGAGCACCGGGGCGGCCGCCAGACCGATGATCGCCGCGGCGCTCACGACGATACCGACGTTTCGGCCGCGACGCTCCGGCGGCGAATTTTCCTCCACGAGCGTCATCATGACGGTCCAACACGGGCCCTCGGCGAGCCCGAGCAGCGCTCGAAACACCAAAAGCTCGGTATAGGTGTGCGCAAGGCCCGACAGCGCCGACAGTCCCGAGAACAATGCCACCATGGGCACGAGCACCACTTTGCGCCCGAAGCGGTCCGAGACGGCGCCGAAGATCACCGCCGAGACCGCCCAGCACAGCGCGATGATACCGGCCAGATTTCCGACCTGGGCAGCGGACAGGCGCAGGTCCGGTGCGATGTAGGGCGCCAGGTAAAGGAGCGACATCCTGTCGAGAAACACCAGGCCCCACGTCGCGAACAGTATCGCGACCATGGTCCCTTCGCGACCACGATGTATCTTCATGTCAGACGTCACCCCCGACACGGACTGGACGCGATGGCGCCGCCCGCCAGTCGATCCGACCATACGCTTGCGTATTGAAGAGTGTCAAGCGACGTGCGGGCAGCCGATCTGCCGCGGCTGCGCGATGTGATCGGCTGCCGCGCACGGGGCCGTTGGCGATCAGCCGGCTGACAGGCCCTCTATGGGCGCTGCGCCTCCAGAATGCCAGCCGCCACCTCCTCGAGCTCGGCCCGCAGCCACAGATGCGCCGGATCCTCGTGATGGCGGCGGTGCCAGACTGCGTACATCGCCACCTCGGGCGCGCTCAGCGGCAGGGGAGCAATGGCGAACCCGGCGAGGGCCCCGAGGCTAAGCAGCGAGGGGAGACTCGCCAACATGTCCGTGCCGCGAAGGAAGGCGGCAATTCCGCCGAAGTTCGGCACCGCGACTGCGACCGGGCGCGACAGCCCGCGCGCCTCCAGCAGGTCGTCGAATTCCAGCCGCCGGCCGTCTTCATACGCCACCGTGACATGGCGGCCCGCGAGATATTCCGCCAGCGTCGCGGGCGCAGCGCGCTGCCGGGAATCGAAGAAGCAGACGTAACGGTCGGTGAGCAGGCGCTTCTGCAGGATGTCCGAGGCTTCCGGCGGACGCGGCGTGATGATCAGGTCGCAGCGGCCCTCACGCAGCAGCTCCGGCGTGGGAGCACGCGAAGGAATGACGATCAGGCGAAAATCCTTCAGCCGCGCCGCCAGCCGCCGCTGCAGTGCCGGCAACAGCAGATCACGCTGGAAATCGTTGGCCGCCACGGTCACGATGAGCTCGGTGTCCTGCGGCGCGAACCGCGGCAGGCGCCCCAGCCGCTCGAGATCACCGAGGACTTGCCGCACCGGGTCCGCCAGCGCCTCGGCCCGGCCGGTGGCGGCGATGCCGCGGCCTGATTTGACGAACAGAGGATCGCCCAGCAGCTCGCGCAGGCGCTCGAGGGAATGACTCACCGCCGACTGTGTGAGACCGAGCCGGTCGGCCGCGGCGGTGACCGATCCGGTCTCCAGCACGGCGAGAAAGGTCCGCAGCATGCGCCCGTCGATCTCGAGCAGGTGCGCGGGCGGGGAATTGAGCTCACTCATGGTCACATCCGCCGCCCGCCTCGCATCGGAGGGCGGCAAGCCTGACCATTGTGACACAACGCCGGGCCGCTCGCGCGCGCCCCCCGGCGCGGGCTCAGGCCGCCCGGGGCTCCATCAGCATCAGGCCCGCCGCGGTGTTGGAGATCGGGATGTGGTAGTTGGAGTGCACCGTCGCCGCCTCCCCGCCGAGGGCGCCCCGTGCAGCGAGCCACATCAGAAGCTCGACGCCCTGAGTGCCGGTGAGCTTCGCCAGCTCGGGTACCGAATAGCGCGTCGCCCACAGCGGATCCGCGGGGAGTCGCTCCATGAACTCGGTGTCGAACGCCTTGTTGATGAACCCGGCGCGCTCACCGTCGAGCTGGTGGCTCAGGCCTCCGGTGCCGATGACCACGACCCGCAGATCCTCCGGGTAGGACTCGATCGCGCGCCCGATTGCCTGACCGAGCCTGTAGCAGCGCATGGCGGAGGGCAGCGGGTACTGCACCGTGTTGATGCAGACCGGAACGGCGCGCACGGGCCATGCGCCGCTTCCCGGCCAGAGCAGCGCCAGAGGGATGGTGAAGGCGTGGTCGACCAGCATCTCCTGGCAGGTGGTGATGTCGAAATCCCCTGCCACCAGCCCCTCGATCAGATGCCACGAGAGCCGCGGGTCACCCGGGACCGGCGGGACCGTCGGAATGCCCCAGCCTTCATCGGCATTGCGATATTGCGGCGCCGCACCAACGGCGAACGTGGGCATCTTGTCGAGAAAGAAATTGAGCCCGTGATCGTTGTAGAAGATGACCGCGACGTCCGGCCGGGCTTGCGCGAGCCACCGGTGCACCGGCGGAAAGCCGTCGAAGAACGGCTTCCAGTAAGCATCCTCCTGAAGATTGCGCGCGATGGCCTTGCCGATGGCCGGGACGTGCGAGGTGGTGATGGCGCCAACGATTCTGGCCATGGCTCACCTCCCCGCCGCGACGAGCTTGGCCATGAACGCATCGCGGGTCATCCCCGTCTGCTGCGCGCCGAGGTCCTGTACGTCCAGTCCCAGGATGCCGGCGAGCTTGGCGAGGTAGTAGACATTCCCGCCCGCGGCGATCAGATCCAGGACGTTGCGGCGGCGGACCGCCTCGCGCTGCGCGGTGTTGAGCCCGTAGCGCGCGCAATAGGCGTCCTCGTCCCGCAGGAATGCCTGCCGATTCTCGGCGGAATTGAACGAGTAGCACATTTTGTTGAGGGCATAGCCCTTCATCGCCTGCGCGCCGTCGAACAGGGTGGTGCCGGGAATCTCGGGCAGTTGCCGCGGCATGACGATTTCCTCGGGAGGGACGCGAATGAGCCTCTCCCGAGTATCCATGCCGGCGCGCGCGGATAAACCCCGCGGCGCTCATCAGTGCCATGAGCCTCGTCGATCGGTCGGCAGGCGCGCGCGATCGAGGCCGCCGCGGCAGCGCTCGCGCGCGGCCGGCTCACCCCAGCCGCAGGGCCGCGATCGCGTTCTGCTTGAGGATCAGATCGTGGACCTCCGGCTTGAAGCCGGCGTCCTTGAAGTCACTGATCCAGCGGTCGGGACTGATCAGCGGGAAGTCGGAGCCGAACAGCATCTTGTGCTTCAGCTGCGTATTCGCGTACCGCACGAGCTGCGGCGGGAAGTACTTCGGCGACCATCCGGACAGATCGATGTAGACGTTCGGCTTGTGCAGGCAAACGGACAATGCCTCGTCCTGCCATGGCCAGGAGGGATGGGCGATGATGATGGTCATGTCGGGGAAGTCCGCCGCCACGTCGTCCAGGTGGATGGGGTTCGAGTACTTCAGGCGCAGGCCGCCGCCGCCCGGCATACCGGTGCCGATCCCGGAATGGCCGCTGTGGAAGATGGCGGGCAGCTTGTGCTCGGCGATGACCTCGTACAGCGGATAGGCCATCCGGTCATTCGGGAAGAATCCCTGGGTCGTGGGATGGAACTTGAAGCCCTTGATGCCGTATTCCGCGAGCAGCCGCCGCGCCTCGCGCACCCCGAATTTCCCCTTGTGCGGATCGATGCTGCCGAATGCCACCATCATGTCGCTGTTCTCGCGCGCCGCGTCCGCCACCTCCTCGTTCGGAATGCGCCGCGCGCCGATCTCGCTCTCGGAATCCACCGTGAACATGACGAGGCCGATGCGGCGCTCGCGATAATAGGCGATGGTCTCGGCGATGGTCGGCCGCTTGCC
>JABBNZ010000041.1 GCA_019352035.1 Pseudomonadota bacterium
CTCTTCCGATCTCTGCGGGCCCTGGCCCCGGACCAGCGCGAAGCCGTCCGGCAACTGACTTCCCGGCTTGCGCACCGTCTGGCCCATCTGCCGATCTCCGGAATGCGCGCAGCCGCCACCCACGCGAGCCCGGAAGTCATCGACGCGTTTTTCCGCGAGGCGCGCCTTCATCGCGCGGACCGCGCTCGCGAGAAACCGGGCACGGCGGGAAAACCACTACCATAGGACCCCTCATGAGCCATTCCCCAGAGGGCGCTGCCCGGCGCCCGCATCCCCGCTCGCAGCAGCTCTACGAGCGCGCCACCCGCGTCATTCCGGGCGGCGTCAACTCCCCGGTGCGGGCCTTCCGCGCGGTCGGCGGCACGCCGCTCTTTTTCACGAGCGGCCGCGGCGCGTACCTGACGGATGCCGACGGGCGCAGTTATCTCGACCTCGTCTGCTCGTGGGGTCCGCTGATCCTGGGACATGCGCACCCGGCGGTGGTGGAGGCGATCGCACAGGCTTGCCGGCAGGGCACGACGTTCGGTGCGCCTTGTCCGGGCGAAGTCGAGCTGGCGGAGCGCGTCGTCGCCTCCTATCCCGGCATCGAGCAGGTGCGGCTGGTGTCCTCCGGCACGGAAGCCGTGATGAGCGCCATCCGGCTCGCCCGGGCCTTCACCGGCCGCGATCTCATCGTCAAGTTCTCCGGCTGCTATCACGGGCACGCGGATCACCTGTTGGTCGCGGCGGGCTCCGGCCTCGCCACCTTTGGCCGCCCCTCCTCCGCCGGCGTCCCCGAAGCCTTCACCGCCTGTACGCGCGTGTTGCCGCTCGATGACGAGGCCGCGGTCGAGGAGCTCTTTGCCCGCGACGGCGGCCGCATTGCGGCGGTGATCATAGAGCCGGTGCCGGCCAACCACGGACTGCTGCCGCAGCGGCGGGAGTTCCTGGAGAGCCTGCGCGCCGTCACGCGGCGGCACGGCGCGCTGCTCATTTTCGACGAGGTCATCTCGGGCTTTCGCTTGGCCCGCGGCGGCGCCGCCGAGCGGCTCGGGATCGTCCCGGACCTCGCCACCTTCGGCAAGGTCATCGGCGGCGGCATGCCTGTCGGCGCCTTCGCCGGCCCGCGAGAGGTCATGGCGCGGCTGGCGCCCGACGGTGACACCTATCAGGCCGGCACGCTCTCCGGCAACCCCGTGGCCATGGCGAGCGGCATCGCCACCCTCGATGTGCTCACGGGCGGGAACGGCTGGTCGACGCTCGAGGCCCTGGGCGCGCAGCTCGAGGGGCTGTTGCAGCCGGTGCTGCGGGAGGCGCCCTTCCCCATGCACCTCGTGCGCGTAGGCTCGCTTTTCTGGCTGTCGATGCACGAGGGCGGTGCGCCGCGCTCGGCGGCAACGCTCCCACAGGAGGCGGCGGGGCGGTTCGCGGCACTGTTTCACGCGATGCTGGCCGAGGGCGTTTACCTGCCGCCGTCGGCTTATGAAGCCTGCTTCCTCTCGCTCGCGCACACGGCCTCGGACCTCGAGCGCTTTGCGCAGGCGCTGCGCCACTCGCTCGCCACGCTGAGGTGAGAGACCGCCGATGAAGGCCCCGCGAGTCTTCCAACTCACCGCGCTCGCGCTCGTGCTGGTCTCGGCCGTGCAGGTCGGCTGGTGGCTCTTCGACCAGCATCATCTGGCGGTCGAGAAGTACCGGGAGATGCACCAGGTCTACGCGCAACAGGTGGGGGCCGCGCAGGCGCTGCTCGATGCGGGCACGGCGCCCGCGCGTGTGAGCGCGCTGTTGCCGGAGGTCACCGTCGCAAACCGGCGGGCGGCGCTCTCTCCCGAGGTCGACCAGCGCCTGCTCGCCGAGGAGCGGCGGCGCATCGCGCAGTACTCCTGGGAAAGCTCGTTCTTCATCATCGCCCTCGCCGCCTGCATCGCGGTAATCGCGCGCGCGCTGCGCGCCGAAGCCCGCGTGATCGAGGAGCAGGAGAGCTTCCTCGCGCTGGTGTCGCACCAGTTCAAGACGCCGCTCGCGAGCCTGCAGCTGTCGCTCGAGACCATGGCCCTGCGGCCGCTGGCGCCCGAGCAGTCGAGGACCCTGATCGAGCGCATGCTGTCCGATCTCGGGCGCATGGAAGGCATGGTGACGCAGATTCTGGAGAGCATGCGCCTCGACCGCGGCCGCATCGATCTCAGAAGCGAGCCGGTCGATATCGGGGGGGCCGTGGCGCGGGTCATCGCCGGCTCCGAGGAGCGCGCCGCCAGGGAGCACATCACCATCAGCGCCGAGATCGAGCGCGGGTTGGAAGTCATGGCCGACCCGCTGGCGCTCGATGTCATCCTGCGCAATCTCCTCGAGAACGCGCTCGCCGCCGTGGCGCCGGTAGGCGGCGGCACCGTCGCGCTCACCGGGCGGCGGGCGGGCAGCGAGGTCCAGCTCTCGGTCCGCGACAGCGGCGTCGGCTTCCGGCCGGGCGACGCCGCGCGGCTCTTCCAGAAGTTCACGCGCCTGCACCCGGGCGGGGGCGGCAGCCGGTTCGGCACGGGTCTGGGTCTCTACATCGTCAGCCGGCTGATGCAGCTCGCGGGCGGCCGCGTCAGCGCACAGAGCGAAGGTGTCGGCCAGGGCTCGACCTTCGTGCTCGCGTGGCCGGCGAGCGCGCGACGGCACCCTGAGACGCTCGATCTGCCTGATGACGGCGGACCGCTCACCCAGCCGGCGCGGCGGGAGCACTCGTGAGCACAGCGCACGCGCCCCGCATCCTCGTCGTGGAGGACGATCCGCACCTCTCGGCGGGCGTCGTCGAGAACCTGCGCGCGGAAGGCTATGAGGTCGACTGCGTTGCGGATGGACGGCGCGCCCTCGAGTGGCTCGAGGCCGGGACCTGCGGGCTGGTATTGTTGGATGTCATGTTGCCGGAGCTGGACGGCTTCACCGTCTGCCGGACGCTGCGCGAGCGTGGAGACAACACCCCGGTTCTCTTCCTCACGGCGCGCGGCGACCCCATCGACCGCGTCCGAGGTCTCGAGGCCGGGGGCGATGACTACCTCGGCAAGCCCTTCCACCTGCGCGAGCTCCTGCTGCGGATCAGAGCGATCCTGCGCCGTTGGGACTGGTACAAGAGCGCCTCGGCCGCCGAAGGCGCCGTGCTGCGCTTCGGCGGCAACGAGGTGGATTTCCGCGTGTTCCGCGCCCGCGCCTGGAACGGAACCACGCAGGAGCTCACCGAGAAGGAGGCCATGATCCTCAAGGTGCTGGCGGAGCGGCCGGGGGAGATCGTCTCGCGCGAGGATCTGCTCGAGCGGGTGTGGGGTTACGACGTCTTCCCCTCCACCCGCACGGTGGACAACTTCATTCTGAGGCTGCGCAAGCGCTTCGAGCGCGATCCGGCCGACCCGCGGCACTTCCTCACCGTCTGGGGCGTCGGCTACCGCTTCATGACCGAGGGGGAGACATGAGCGGCACGCAGCGGCTGCGTATCGGAACCCGCGCCTCCGCGCTCGCGCTATGGCAGGCCCGCCACGTCGAGAGCCTGATCCGCGCGCTGCCCGGCGCACCGCCGGTGGAGTTGGTTCCCATCACCACCACGGGCGATGTCCGCACGGATGTACCGCTGTGGGCGATCCGGGGCCGGGCCTTCTTCACGAAGGAGCTCGACCGGGCGCTCGCCGAGGGCAGGATCGATATCGCCGTGCACAGCCTGAAGGACCTGCCGACCGCCATGGAGCCGGGTCTCGCGCTCGCCGCGGTGCTGACGCGCGAGGATCCCCGCGATGCCCTGATCAGCCGCGACGGCGTGTCATTGTCGCAGCTGCCGCGCGGGGCCCGCGTCGGCACGAGCAGCCTGCGCCGCCGCGCCTTCCTGACCCGCGCCCGGCCGGACCTGACGCTGCTCGAGCTGCGCGGCAATGTGCCGACCCGCCTCGAGCGCCTCGAGCGGGGCGACTACGACGCCATCGTCCTCGCAACGGCCGGGCTCAAGCGGCTGGGACTCGCGCAGCGGATCAGCCAGTACCTCTCTCCGGACGAGTTTCCGCCGGCGGTCTCACAAGGCGCGATCGGCGTCTGCACGCGCGCGGACGACCAGCACTCATCGGACTGGCTGAAGCCCTTGGAAGATGCGGCCACGCGCCTCGCGACTACCGCAGAGCGCGCTTTGCTGGAGCGGATCGAAGGGGGCTGTCAGGTGCCTCTCGGCGCATTGGCCAGCGCGGTGGTATCGGGGATCCGCCTGCGCGCCGCCGTCTGCGCCCTCGACGGCTCGCAGCAGCTCACCGCCGAGGGGGAGGCGGAAGCGACGGCGGCGGCGGCGGCGGCACTGGGCGTGCGGCTCGCAATGGAGCTGATCGGGAAGGGCGCGGCCGGCTTGATCGCCGCGGAGCGCGCGGTCCAGGGACCGAGGGATGCGCCATGACGAAGTCGTCCGGGAGGATCCTGGACGGCGGCAGCCGACCCGAAGCGGGGACGGAGCCGAAGCCCGTGGTGGTGACGCGCGCCGAGGAGCGCGACGGGCCGCTCTGCACCGAGCTGCGCAGCCTGGGGCTTCCCGTGTTGGTGTGGGCCGCGGTCCGCGTGATGCCGGCCGACACCGCGGCATTGGAACAGGCGCTGAGCCGGGCGGACGCGTTCGATTGGATCGTCTTCACCAGCCGGCACGGCGTCGCCGCCGTGACCGGCCGCCTGCCGGCGCCGCCGCCGGGCATGCGAACAGCCGCGGTCGGCCGTGCCACGGCCGCAGTGCTCGAGCAGCGCGGCTGGCCTGTCGATCTCATCCCCGGCGAGCCGAGCGCCGGGGGCCTGGTGGCCGCGTTTGCCGCTTCGGGTGCCGCCCGGGGAGCGCGAGTTCTCTACCCCGCCAGCTCCCGCGCACTGCCGACACTCGCTGCCGGGTTGACGCACCTCGGCGCTGAGGTCACCACCGTCGAGGCCTACCGATTGGTGTCGGGTACCTCCCTGGACGTCGATGCGTGCCGCGGCTGGATCGCCCGCCAGGGCGTGGGCGTCGTGACCTTCGCCAGCCCCTCCGCCGTCGTCGAGCTCGAGAGCGCCCTCGGCAAGGAAGATTTCGCGCGCCTCCTCGGCACGGCGCCCGCCGTTGCCATCGGCCCCACCACCGCACGCGCGCTGACCCAGCGGGGCTACACCCCCACACTGGCCGAGTCGGCCACCCTGCGCGGCCTGGCCCTCACGAGCCTGAACGCCGTCCGCGCCGGACCTTCATCGCGAGGTACTTCATGAGTCATCCAGCAATGAGACCCCGCCGTACGCGTCAGTCGGACGCGTGGCGCCGCATGGTTCGCGAGACGCGGCTCTCGCCCGATGCGCTCATCTATCCGCTGTTCGCCGTCCCCGGCCGCGCAGTCCGCCACCCGGTCTCCAGCATGCCGGGGGTGTCGCAGCTCTCCGTGGACGAGCTCGTGAAGGAGGCGAAGGCTGCGGCCGCGACGGGGGTTCCGGCGGTGCTGCTCTTCGCGGCGCCGGCGGAGGCGGAGAAGGACCCTCGTGCGAGTGCGGCACTCGACCCGAAGGGATTGGCCGCGCAGGCCATTTCCGCCATCAAGGACGCGTGCCCGGACCTCCTGGTATGGGCCGACGTCTGCCTCTGCGGCGCGACGGATCACGGGCACTGCGGCCACGTCCTGCCGGGCGGCGTGATCGACAACGATTCGTCGGTCGAGACGCTCGCGCAGGTTGCGCTCAACTACGCGCGGGCCGGGGCGGATGCGGTGGCGCCGAGCGACATGATGGACGGACGGGTGCAGGCGATGCGTCGCCTGCTCGACCGCGAGGGCTTCGCGGCGACGCCGATTGTTTCGTATGCGGCCAAATACGCGTCTTCTTTCTATGGACCGTTTCGGGAAGCAGCCGAATCGGCCCCGGCCTTCGGTGACCGCCGCTCCTACCAGATGGACCCGGCGAACGCGCGTGAGGCCTTGCGGGAAGTGCTCCTCGACGTCCAAGAGGGCGCGGACATGGTCATGGTGAAGCCCGCCGGACCTTACCTCGATATCATCCGCCGCGTGCGCGACGCCGTATCGGTGCCCGTCGTCGCCTACCAGGTGAGCGGCGAGTACAGCCTGATCAAGGCCGCCGCCGAGCGCGGCTGGATCAACGAGCAGGCGGCCGTGGTGGAGACGCTGACGGGCATTCACCGCGCGGGAGCGGACCTCGTCATTACCTACTACGCGCCCGAGGTGGCGCGCTGGCTGGCCGCATAATGACCGCAACCATCCCCCCCTTCCTGGCCGCCTGCCGCCGGCAGCCGGTGCCATATACGCCCCTCTGGATCATGCGCCAGGCAGGCCGCTATCTGCCGGAGTACCGGCGGGTGCGCTCGCAAGCGGAGTTCACCACCCTGCTGCGCAGCCCGGAGCTTGCCGCGGAGGTCACGCTGCAGCCGCTGCGCCGCTTTCCTCTGGATGCCGCCATCCTCTTCAGCGACATCATGACGCCGCTGCAGGGCATGGGCGTGAGCCTCTCCTTCGAGCCGGGTCCGGTCGTGCACGAGCCCATCCGCACCGACGCCTCCGTCGATGCGCTCTCCCAGCTCGTCCCCGAGCGCGACGTGCCATTCGTCCTCGAGTCGATCCGGCTGGTGCGAGCCGGCCTGCCGGCCGGCGTGCCGCTGATCGGCTTCGCCGGCGCGCCGTTCACGCTGCTCTGCTACCTCGTCTGCGGGCGGCCGTCGAAGGAATTCGGGGCCGCGCGCTCGTTCCTCTACTCCAATCCGGCAGCGGCGGAGCGCCTGATCGATCGCCTGGCGGACGCCATGAGCGCGTACCTGCGCGCCCAGGCCGCCGCCGGAGCGCAGGCGCTGATGCTGTTCGAATCCTGGGCCGGGTTGCTCGCGCCGCCGCAGTTCGAGCGGTTCGCGCTGCGCGGCGTGCGGCGCGCCGTGGCGGGCCTGCGCGAGGCCGGCGTGCCGCTCATCTACTACGTCAATCAGGGATCGGCGCTCATGGAATGCGTCGCGGACCTCGACCTCGATGTGATCGGCGTCGACTGGCGCTCGCCGCTCGGCACGGTGCGGCGAAAGTTGGGACCGGGCAAGGCCGTGCAGGGCAATCTCGACCCGGCGGCGCTCTTCGCCTCCCCGGAGGACCTGCGCCGGCATGCCGGTCGGGTGCTCGATGAGGCCGGCGGCGCACCCGGGCACATCTTCAACCTGGGGCACGGAATCTGGCCGGAGACCGATCCGGACGCGGTTGCGCGCCTCATCGACTACGTTCACGAGCGCTCCTCCCGGCAGGACGGCACGGGAGCGGTCGCCCCATGAGTCGCAACGCCGAGCCGCCCGGCGGCGGCGATGCGTTCGCGCAGAGCGCCGCGGCATGGTTCGGGGACCTGCAGGCGCGCATCTGTGCCGCCTTCGAGGCGTTCGAGCCGGAGCACCGCTTCGAGGCTCGCCGCTGGCGCCGTCCCGACGGACACCGCCTGCAGGGCGGCGGCGAATCCCGGCTGATGCGCGGCGAGGTGTTCGAGAAGGTGGGAGTGAATGTCAGCCACGTGTGGGGCGTCTTCAGCGAGCAGGCACGCAGCCACGTCGCCGGCGCCGCGGAGTCCGACGGCCGCTTCGTGGCCTGCGGGATCTCCTTGGTCGCGCACATGTGGAATCCCTATGTGCCGGCCGTTCACATGAACCTGCGATACCTTCGTACGAGCTCCGCGTGGTTTGGCGGAGGGTCGGACCTGACGCCGACCTTTCCATTCGAGGAAGATACGGCGGAGTTCCATGCCGCATTACGTACGGCGTGCGATGCGTATCGGCCAGACGCATATCGCGAGTTCAAGGAGTGGTGCGACCGATACTTCTACCTGCCGCATCGCCATGAGCCGCGCGGCGTCGGAGGCATATTCTTCGACGATCTCGCGAGCGGTGACGCGGAGGCGGACTTCGCCTTCGTTCGAGGGGTGGGAGAAGCTTTCATCGACGTCTACCCCAGGATCGTCGCCCGACGCAAGGACACCCCCTTCGACGAGGCGGCCCGCGAGCGGCTGCTCGTGAAGCGCGGCCGCTACGTCGAGTTCAACCTCGTCTATGATCGCGGGACGAAGTTCGGCTTTCAGACCGATGCGGACCCGGAGGCTTATCTCATGAGCCTGCCGCCGCTGGTCCGATGGTGAGCCAAACATTGAGGATGGGAATGCGGCTTGCAGCCCGCACCAGATAAAGTGCGCCCATGATCAGGATCTTTCTGCCGCTCATTTGCGCGGCGTTGGGTTTCGCGACCGCCTCGTGCAGCCAGACGCAGGGGCCGCTCACACCCGCGGCCGAGGCTCCCGTCTCGCGTGGCGCAGCGCATGGCGCCGCATCCGCGGCGATGGTGAACCATTTTCCGGAGCTCCCTCCTGCTTCGTCGGAGCGGGCCTCAGAGGGGCAGGACGACGTGTCCGCCGCCCCGTCGAATCGTGACGCATCCTCCGACTCGCCGGCATCCTCCGACCCACCCCCGCCCGCCGCCCGATCCGTGGCGGACACGAGCGCGGATGCACCGGCCGCCCCGCAGGTGGAGCGCCGCGCCTCGACGCTGATCGGCATGCCGGTGGTGTCAGCGGACGGCAACCCGTTGGGTGAAGTGAAGGACATCATCTTCGATCGGCAGGGCGGGGCGACGCACCTCGTGATCTCCTACCGCACCGAGCCGCAGGGGCCGCAAGCCCTGTCCCCCGGCGCGGCCGGCGCAACGACCTCGCCCTCATACGGCTCCGATCGCAAGCTCACCGCCATACCCTGGGATGCCGCGATGGCCAGCGTCAAGGACGGCCAGCTGGTGTTGGGTGGCGCGACGCTGCACGGCGCGCCGAGCTTCACGCCCGAGGAGTGGCCGAACCTCGATGATCCCGCCTGGAGCGATGCCACCGATGCGTACTGGCGCCGGGCGGTGCGCGCGGCGATCGCGGAGCATCCCGGCACCCCGATCGACCCGACCTCGAGATCGCGAGCGCGCTCGCGCGGCGGCGGCGGCTGAATGGCCGGCATCTAGGTCGGAACCCGCTCGTGCGAGTCCTTCGCTGGGTTCTCGGCATTACCGCCGCGGTAGTGCTGCTCGCCGTGGCCGCGGTGCTGATCGCCACCCTCCTCGTCAATCCCGACCGCTACCGCGGTGAGATCGAAAGTGCCGTGCGCCGCGAGACGGGCCGGCCATTCGTCCTGGAGGGACATCTGCGGCTGACTTGGTTCCCATGGCTCGGCCTGCGGATGGGCGCCGCGCGCCTCGGCAATCCGCCGGGCGCCGGCGGCCCGGATCTGCTCGAATGGCAGTCGGCGGCCGTGCGCGTGCGGCTCTTGCCGTTGCTGCTGCATCGGCAGCTCGAGGTCGGGCGCATCCGGATCGAGGGTGCCGACATTCATCTGCGGCGTGGGCTGCACGGCCGCGGCGACTGGGAAGACCTCATTGCGCGCCTCCGTTCCGGGAGCGGTACGGCGAACGGCGGGACGAGGAGCCTCTCCGCCCCGGCCACTACCGTGGAGGGCCTCGATCTCACGAACGGATCTCTCGACTATGTCGATGAGCGCACCCGGGAGCATGTCAGGTTGACCGGCTGGCAGCTGCGCGTTGGTCCATACCATGCCGGGGCACCGCTGTCGGTGAGCACGAGCTTCGTGCTGCATGCCGGAAATTTCGCGGCCGCCGGAGTGCGTGTGTCGCTCGATGTCCCGCAGCTTCGAGCCCAGGCGACCCCGCTGCAGGTCGCCGCGCCGCGTTGGTCGCTGCACGTCGCGGATGCGAAACTGCAAGGCGCGCTGCACGCCAGCCGGGCTGCGTCCGGACAGCTGACGGCGAGCGGCTCTCTGACGGCGGCGGCGGCGTCGCTGCGCAAGCTCGGTGAGAGGCTCGGCCTCAGCATGCCCGCAGTCCAGGACCCTACCGCCCTGGCGGCACTTTCGCTGTCCGGAAGCTGGAGCTATCGGCACGGCGCGCTCGAGGTCAAACCGCTCACCGCCAGGCTGGATTCCACGACGCTGACCGGGTGGGTGGCCCGATCCGGCGGCGCGAAGCCACTGTGGACGTTCGCGCTCGAGGCGAACCAGGTGGACTTCGACCGCTATCTGACACGGCCGAAGACGAAGAAGCCGCTGCAGCTGCCGGTGAGCGCGTTGCGAGCGCTGCACGCCGAGGGAACGATCGAGGTCGGCCGGGCGCAGATCGCCGGCACGACGCTGAAGGACGTGCGGTTGCAGGTGCATTGAAGTGACCGCCCGAGCGCGCGCCCGCGGCCGCGGCTTCGCCGCCTCCCTCATCGACTGGCACACGCGCCACGGCCGGCACGACTTACCCTGGCAGCGCCGCCGCACGGCCTATCGGGTGTGGGTTTCGGAGATCATGCTGCAGCAGACGCAGGTGGCCACCGTCATCCCGTACTACGCGCGATTCATGCAGCGCTTCCCAACCGTCGGCGCGCTCGCCGCGGCGCCGCTCGATGAGGTGCTGCACCTCTGGTCGGGGCTGGGCTATTACGCCCGGGCGCGCAACCTCCATCGCGCCGCGGTGCGGATCGCCGAGCAACACGGCGGGCGATTCCCGAAGTCGTTCGAGGCCGTGGCGGACCTGCCCGGCATCGGGCGCTCCACGGCGGGCGCCATCCTGGCGCTGAGCCGCGCCGAGCGATTCCCCATCCTCGATGGGAATGTGCGCCGGGTGTTGTCACGTCACTTCGGGGTGGAGGGCAGCACAGCGGATCCCGCCGTCCTCGAGACTCTGTGGGGTCTGTCCGGGCAGTGCACGCCCGCCGACCGTGTCGATGTCTACACGCAGGCCGTGATGGATCTGGGCGCGACGGTCTGCGTGCGCCGCAATCCCTCGTGCACGTCCTGCCCGGTCTCAGGGACCTGCGTCGCGCGCCGGACCGGGCGGCAGCACGAGCTGCCTGCGCCGAAGCCGGCGCGGCAGCGGCGCCAGCGACAGGTGTTCATGCTGGCCGCGGTACGTGAGGACGGCGGCGTGCTCCTCGAGCGCCGCCCGGAAAGCGGCATCTGGGGCGGCCTCTGGTGCCTGCCGGAGTTCACGAGCGCGGCGGAAGCGGCGTATTATGCGGAGCGGTCGCTCCAAGGCGCCGCGGCCCGGCCGGTGCCGCTGGAGCCGGTCGAGCACGCGTTCACGCATTTCGACCTGCACATCACGCCGCTCCTGGCGCATTGCTCCGGCAGCGCGAGCGCGCCGGAGCCGGCGCGCCGCCTTTGGTACCGCTCCCGCGATCCGGCGAGGCTCGGGCTGCCCGCCCCGATCCGGCTGCTGCTTCAGCGGCTGGCGGGCGTAACGCCGACGCAGGCGCAACTCTTCGATTGACTGGAGGCTCAAGTGGCCCGAACGGTTCAGTGTGTGATGCTCAAGCGCGAGGCGCCCGGCCTCGACCGGGCGCCCTATCCCGGCGAGCTCGGCCGGCGCATCTACGAGAACGTCTCGCGCGAGGCGTGGGGACGCTGGCTGCAGCACCAGACCATGCTCATCAACGAGTATCGGCTGACGCCCATCGAGCCCAAGGCGCGCAAGCTCCTCGAGGCGGAGATGGAGAAGTTCTTCTTCGGCGGCGGCTCGAGCAGACCCGAGGGCTACAAGACCCCCGGGAGCGAGGACTGAGACGGGCATGTCAGAGACGAGGCCCTCCTCCCTGCAACCGCGAGTCCGCGAGGTCACCGAGCGCATCCGCGAGCGCAGCCGCGGCTCGCGCGCCGCCTATCTCGAGCGCATGGCCGCTCAGGCCGGCGGCGGCCCCGCGCGCGAGCGCCTCTCCTGCACCAACCTGGCGCACGGCTTCGCGGCCTCCGCCGCCCCCGACAAGCAGGCGTTGAAGGAGCTGCGCTGGCCGAACCTCGCCATCGTGACCGCCTACAACGACATGCTGTCGGCCCACCAGCCCTATGAGCGCTACCCGGGACTCCTGCGCGTGGCGGCGCGCGAGGCCGGCGCCACAGCCCAGGTCGCCGGCGGCGTGCCCGCGATGTGCGACGGCGTGACTCAGGGCCAGCCCGGCATGGAGCTCTCGCTCTTCAGCCGCGACGTCATCGCGATGTCGACGGGCATCGCCCTGTCGCACGGCATGTTCGATGCGGCACTGTGCCTCGGGGTCTGCGACAAGATCGTGCCGGGCCTGCTCATCGGCGCGATCGCCTTCGGCCAGCTGCCGTCGGTGTTCGTGCCCGCGGGCCCGATGCCCTCGGGGATGCCCAACAAGGAGAAAGCGCGCATCCGCCAGCTCTTCGCCGAGGGTAAAGTGGGCCGCGATGCGCTGCTCGAGTCGGAGGCGGGAAGCTATCACTCCGCCGGCACCTGTACGTTCTACGGCACGGCCAACAGCAACCAGATGCTGCTCGAGGTGATGGGACTGCATCTTCCCGGCAGCGCCTTCGTGCCGCCCAACACTCCCCTGCGCGATGCGCTGACGGCCGCGGCCGCCCGCCGCGCGGCGCAGATCACCGGGCTCGGCCGCGAGTATCTGCCGCTCTCGAAGGTGCTCGATGAGCGCGGCATCGTCAATGCGGTCGTCGGGCTGCTCGCCACCGGCGGCTCGACCAACCATACGCTGCACCTCATTGCCATCGCGCGCGCCGCGGGCATCCTCATCGACTGGGATGACTTCAGCGACCTGTCGGAGGTCGTGCCGCTGCTCGCGCGCATCTACCCGAACGGCGGCGCCGATGTGAACCATTTCCACGCCGCCGGCGGCATGGGCTTCCTCATCAGCGAGCTGCTCGCGGCGGGCCTCCTGCACGGTGACGTGCAGACCATCTCCGGTGCCGGCCTCGCCGCCTCGGCGCTCGAGCCCTGGCTCTCCCCGCAGGGACTCGCCTGGCGCAAGCCCCCCGCCGCGAGCGGCGACACGACGGTCCTGCGTCCAGCCGCCGATCCGTTCAGCGCCGACGGGGGCCTGAAGCTCCTGCGCGGCAACCTCGGCCGTTCCGTTATCAAAGTGTCGGCGGTCAGCCCTCAACAGAGAATCGTCGAGGCGCCGGCGCGGGTCTTCGACAGCCAGGAGGCCGTGTTGGAAAGCTTCCAGCGCGGGGAGCTGGCGCGCGACGTCGTGGTCGTCGTGCGCTTCCAGGGACCTCGAGCCAACGGGATGCCGGAGCTGCACGGCCTGACGCCTGCCCTGGCATCACTGCAGAGCAAGGGTCACCGAGTGGCGTTGGTCACGGACGGAAGGATGTCAGGCGCTTCCGGCGCAGTGCCCGCGGCGATTCATCTGACGCCGGAAGTCGCAAGCGGCGGCCCGCTGGGGAAAGTGCGCGATGACGATGTCATCCGGATCGACAGTGTGAAAGGCACGCTGGAGGCGCTAGTCCCGGCGGAAAGCTGGAACCGCCGCCCGCTGGCCACCGCCGACCTGACCGGCAACGCGTTCGGGATGGGACGCGAGCTCTTCCAGGTTTTCCGCAAGAATGCGGCCCCGGCCGAAGAGGGCGGCGGGGTGTGCGCTTAAGGCGGAGCGGCCTTCAGCTGCTCGAAGCGCTCGATGTCAGACTGGAACTGCGAGCGCACCTGCGCTTCCTGCTCGGTCCGCGCCTGGATGGCCTGATCCTGCAGGCGGACCTCGCTCGAGGTCTGCACCAGCTCCTGCGCGAGTTCATCGGGCATGCGTTGCGCACCGGGGAGTGAGCTGTAGGGCTGGTATTGCCGCGCGCGGCTCTCGAGCGAGACCAGGCGCGACTGCAGGCTCTGCACGTATTGCTGCGCCGCGGTCTGCTGCGCCTGCAGCTGCGAGAGCCGCTCGTCCCGCAGCGACTTGATGTCCTTGACCGAGGCGTACGTGCTCAGCAGGAAGTAATCGCGCTGCTTCTGCGCGAGGCGCTTGGCGCGTGCGCGCGCCGCCGCGGCGCGCTGCGCCGGGGTCTTCTCCGCGTCCACGTGCCCGATCACCACTCCCTGACTGTTCAGCAACTCCCGCTTCTCGCGCGCGTATTTCGCCGGCACGCTGTCACCGTAGTGCACAACGCCATGCTCATCCACCCAGCGGTAGACGACGGCGCCCTTGGAGTTGCTCTGCGCCCAGGCCGATGCCGGTCCGGCGATGCAGGCGAGCGCCAGGAGCAGAGCAAAAGCCCGGTGCGATTGCGGCATAGGTGTGGGTATTCTGACCGAGCCGCGCGCGGAGGCAAGCCTCAGGAGAGGCCGTACCGCTCCCGATACGCCTTCAGCTGTGTGAGCTGGTCGTCAGAAATCGCCGGCCGCCCGTCGCCAACTTGCGACAGCGCCTCGATGAGATCCGCGAGTGTGACGACACTCACGCAGGGAATGCCGTGCTCGTGCTCGATCTCCTGGGTGGCGCTCATCGAGCCCTGCCCCCGCTCCTGGCGGTCGAGGGCGAAGACGACGCCCGCCGGCCGTGCGCCCTGCTGGCGGATGAGGGCGAGCGATTCCCGCACGGCGGTGCCGGCCGTGACCACATCGTCGATGACGAGCACCCGACCGCGAAGCGGCGCGCCGATGACACTGCCGCCCTCGCCGTGGTCCTTGGCCTCCTTGCGGTTGAAAGCGTAGGGAACGTTGCGCCCGTGGTGCTCGAAGAGCGCGGCCGCGGTGGCCGCGACCAGCGGGATGCCCTTGTAGGCGGGCCCGAAGAGCACGTCGAACGCGGGCGCCGAGCGCACGATGGCCGCGGCGTAACAGCGGCCCAGCACGGCGATGGCCTCGCCGTCGCTGAAGAGGCCGGCGTTGAAGAAGTACGGGCTCTCGCGGCCGGACTTGAGGGTGAAGCGCCCGAAACGCAGCGCCTGGCGCGAGAGCGCGAGGTCGATGAAGGTCAGCTGATAGTCTTGCATGCCGGTATCATGACCTGATGCCCATGGATGCCGTCAATGCCCGCCTCTCGGGCTGGCTCGCGGCGCTCGCCGCCTACCGGCGCCGCAACACGCTCTCGATGCTGTTCCTCGGGTTCTCGAGCGGGCTGCCCTTCCTGCTCGTTTTCTCGACGCTCTCGGCCTGGCTGCGCCAGGCGGGCATCGAGCGCTCGACCATCGGCATGCTCGCCTGGGTGGGCTTCGCCTACTCCTTCAAGTTCATCTGGTCGCCGGTGGTGGATCGGGTCGAGCTGCCGGTCTTGCATCGGCTGTTGGGAAGGCGGCGATCCTGGATGCTGCTCGCGCAGATCGGCATCGGGATCGGCCTCATGCGGCTCGCGGCGGCCCATCCCGCTCCCGGGCATATCCGCGGCGTCGCGCTGGCGGCGCTCTTCCTCGCGTTCTCCTCGGCAACACAGGACATCGCCATGGACGCCTGGCGCATCGAGTCCGCCCCGGTGGAGCTGCAGGGACCGATGGTGGGGGCCTACTCGATCGGCTACCGCATCGCGATGATCGCCGGAGGCGCCGGCGCCCTCGCGGTCGCGGCCGGCTTCGGGTGGCACGCGGGCTACGGCGCCATGGCCGCCCTGACATCGGTCGGGATCGTCACGACGCTGCTCATCCATGAGCCCAAGGCGGCCCCCACGCGGACGGAGCAGGCGCGGGAGGCCCACGTGATCGACTGGTTGGAGCGCCGCGCGCACTGGCCGCGATCGCTGCAGGGAGTCGGGGCGTGGTTCATCGGGGCGGTCCTCTGCCCGCTCATCGACTTCTTCGGCCGATTCGGCGCGATCTGCGCCCTCCTCTGCCTGGCATTCATCGGCTTGTACCAGGTGACCGAATTCACCATGGGCTCGATGGCGAACCCTTTCTATATCGATCATCACTACACGCTCGACCAGATCGCCCTGGTGGGCAAGGTCTGCGGATTCACCGTCGGAATCCTCGGGGTGTTTCTGGGGGGCCTGCTGGTCGCGCGGATCGGGCTGGCACGCGCGCTCGGGCTCGGCATCGTGCTCGCCGTGCTGTCCAATCTCAGTTACTCGCTGCTGGCCACGACGCATACGCCGACTCTGCTCGGGCTCGGCGTCGTCAACTCGCTCGACAACCTCGCGCTCTCCGTCCAGGGCGTGGCGCTCATCACGTTTCTCTCGGCGCTGACCAGCGCGAAGTACACCGCGACCCAGTACGCGCTCTTTTCTTCGCTCTATGCGCTGCCGGGGAAGATCCTCGAGGGCACCTCGGGGTTCGTGGTCGAGCGTATCGGCTACCCGGAGTTCTTTCTTTACACCGCGAGCCTGAGCATTCCCGCGCTGCTCCTGCTCCTCTGGCTGTGGCGGCGCAGCATGGCGGGGGATGGGCCGTCGGCGCTGTCGACAGCACCGACAGGCCCCAGCGCCGATGTCCGGGCCTGAGCTCGACCTCGAGCGGGTGCTCTGTCGCCTGGCGGACCTGGAGCCGTATGGCTCGCGCGCGTTCACCTTCGGCGGCGGCGCCTGGCCGCTGCGCGGCTTCGTGGTGCGCCATGGCAACGGGGTCCGCGGTTACCTCAACCGCTGCCCCCACGCGGGGCATCCGCTCGACCTGCGTCCGCATCGGTTCCTCACGCCGGATCGGGTGATGATTCTCTGCTCATCGCACGGCGCGCTGTTCGAGAAGGATGCGGGCCGTTGCCTCGCGGGGCCCTGCGCGGGCGAGCAGCTGCGGGCCGTGCCGCTCGAAGTGATCGGCGATATCGTCCTCATCGCCGCGGATGCGGACTTGGAGGCGCTGGCCGCGGACGGTTGAGGTACGCGCGCTTCGTCTCGACCCCGAATCATGAAGCGGCACGACCGTGTGACAGGCACACGGCGCGCTGGGCCGGGCAGGATGCCCGGATCCAGCGCATGGACTAGTCGAATTCGAAGAGGTCGATGCCGTCCAGCGAGCCGCCCGCGCGCAGCGTCGGATCCTCGTTGCCATTGTCGGAGCCGCGCCCCTCCTCGTCGGCCTGCTCGACATCCACCGAGCCGGTCCAGTCCTCGGGAGCCTCCGCCGCCTCGAGCGTGCGTTCCTCCCACTGCGTCTCCCAATCCTCGCGGTCCATCTCCTCGACGGTACCGTCGAAGTACTGAATGTCGATCGTGCCGTCGTCCTCGTCGAGAGCCACGACCTCGAAGAGCGCGCCGCCGCTCAGCCGAAACCAGTCGCCGATGCGGGGTATGGGAGCCGCCATATGAACCTCCAAAAAGGCCCGATCCCGAGGCTTCGGATCGCGCTCCGTGGTGGAACGTACGACTTGCGCGTGCGGGTCCCGAGGCTGTTATCCTCCGCCCGCCGCGCGGGGTCGACTATCGATGCTGCGCCTCGCGTACACCGCTTTCAAGCCGCAAGTGACGCTCCCCGGTGATCCATGCTCGAGCAGCCGTTGAAATTTTTCGTCGTCTTCTTCGTCGTGGTCGAGCCGATCTCGCTCATTCCGCTCTTCAGCGGGCTGACGCACGGTGCGACGCGGGAGTATCAGCGCCGGATGGCGATCAAGGCCGTGGGGGTCGCGGCGCTGATCATCATCCTCTTTGCCTTGGGCGGGGCGCCGTTCCTGGCGGTGATGGGGATCAGCCTCGGGGCGTTTCGGATCTTCGGCGGCGTCCTGCTCTTTCTGCTCGCGCTCGAGATGGTGTTCGCCCGGGAATCGGGCAGCCGCACCTCGAGCGATGAGCGGGCGGAGAGCCGCCGGCGCGCGGATATCTCGGTGTTTCCAGTGGCGTTCCCGTTCATCGCCGGGCCGGGAGCGCTCGCCACCGTGCTCCTGTGGTTCGGCCCGGTGCACATCGTGGGGGACCCGGTGCAGTTCCTCATCCTGCTCGCGGCCGTGGCCGCGGTGCTCGCCATCGCTCTCGTCCTGATGCTGCTGGCGGAGCGGCTCATGGGACTGATGGGCGTGACCGGCGTGAATGTCACCGGGCGGCTCCTGGGCGTGGTGCTCGGGGCGCTGGCGGTGCAGTTCGTGATCGACGGGCTGCGCACCGCGTTCTTCGTTAAGCCGGGCTGAGCGCAGCCCCCTCCGCACGGGCTAGACGCGGCGAAGCTCGAGGTCCCAGACCTTGTGCCCCAGACGCTCGCCCCGGCGCTCGAACCGCGTGGGCGAGCGCTCCGGAGGCCGCGGGATAAACCCGGTCTCCCCGGCAACATTGCGCAGCCGAGGCTCCACCGAGAGCGTCGCCAGCATCTGCGCGGCATAAGGCTCCCAGTCGGTGGCGAGCCGCAGCGCGCCGCCGACTTTCAGCCGCTGCGCCAGCAGCGCCGCGAAGGCGGGCTGGATGAGCCGCCGCTTGTGGTGGCGCTTCTTGGGCCAGGGGTCGGGGAAGAGGATCAGGATCTCATCGAGCGAGGAAGCGCCGAGGAAGCGCTCGAGCACCTCCACCGCGTCGTGGCAGACCACACGGACGTTGGTCAGCCGGCGCTCCTGAAGCTGCAGCAGCAGCCTGCCGACGCCCGGCCTATGGACCTCGATGCCGAGGAAGTCCTCTTCCGGCCGCGAGGCGGCGAGCGCAAGCAGGTTCTCGCCGTTGCCGAAGCCGATCTCCGCGACCCGGCGGGCGTGACGGCCGAAGAGGGCGTCGAGATCCATCGGCGCGGCGCCAAGCTCAACGCCGTACCTGGGCCAGAGCTCCTCGAGCGCGCGCTCCTGCGCGGGCGTGATGCGTCCGGCGCGGGTGACGAACGAGCGGATCGCGCGGGGGTGGCCGGGCTCCTCGCTCAAGCCGGGCGTGAGCCGACGCGAACCGTCGGCAGGCCCTGAGCCTTCCACTCCGAGATGCCGCCGGCCATGTGCGCTGCCGGCTGCCCCGCGGCCTGGCGCATCCGTGCCGCCGTCAGCGAGCGGCCGCCCGCGGCACAGTGGAAGACCACCGCCCGCTCGCCGTTCGGCGGCAGATGGGCCGCATCGAAGCTCGACAGCGGGTAGAGCAGCGCGCCCATGATGCGCTCCGCCGCGTATTCCATCGGCTCCCTGACATCGACCAGGAGTACGCGGCCCTGCTCGAGCAGCGCCTGGACTTCCTCGGGGTCGTACTCGGTGACGCCGTCGGGTGTGGTGTGGCTCATGGATGCATTGTAGCGCGCGGGTAACGGATGGAAGCGGTTTTCAGGCGGGACCGTGGCGGGTGAGGGCGGCCGCCTTGCCGCGCGCCGGGACGTGGTGCTGCAGCGGCGCACGCTTGAGCAGGAAGATCGTCGGCAGCGTGAGCACTACAAAAATCGTGAGCACCCAGAAGACGTCGTTGAACGCCATCATGGCCGCCTGCCGCTGGACGATTTGATAGAGCGTCCCGACGGCCATCCGCGACGCCGCCGCGGGCGGGGCGCCGCGCGCCGTGAGGGCCCGGGTGATCAAGCCTATCCCGTGCGAGTAGACCGGATTGAGCGGCTGCAGGCGGCCGACCAGCCGCGCCTGGTGAAACTGCTCGCGCCGCACGAGCAGCGCCTGCACGAGCGAGATGCCGATGCTGCCGCCGAGATTGCGCCCGACGGAGATCATCGCCGAGGCTCTGTTGGTCTTCGAGCCGGGCAGCCCCACGTAGGCCGCGCTGATCAGCGGCACGAAGAGGAACGGGATGGGCGCCCCCTGCCACATGCGGGCGAGCGCAATCTGTCCGAACGTCACCGTCGTGGCGAAGTGAGTCATGTGCCACGTCGCGATCGCCTCCACGATGAAGGCGCCGCCCACGAGAATCCGCGGCTGCACGTGGCTCGAGAGGATCCCGGCGAGCGGCATGGTGAAGAGCGTGACGATGCCGCCCAACGTCAGGGCGAGACCGGCCTGCTCGGCGGTATAACCGAGCACCTGCTGCATCATCTGCGGGATGAACTGGGTCGTCCCGAAGAGGATCACCCCGATCGTCATGATGATGAAGGTCGCCGAGGCGAAGCTTCGGTACTTGAACAGACTCATGTCGAGCAGCGGATCGCGCTCGATGAGCTCCCAGGCGACGAAGGCGATCAGACAGGCGCCCGCGATCAGCGCCGCGCCGCGGATGATCGGGCTCGAGAACCAGTCCTCCTGCACGCCGCGATCGAGCATCACCTCGAGCGAGCCGAGCGAGAGGGCGATGAGCGCCGCGCCGACCACGTCGAAATGCACGCCCCGCGCCCAGCGCTGGCGGCGCTCTTGCACGATGAGCGGCGGCTCATCGACCATCATCTTGACGAGCGTCAGCGAGAGCACTCCCACCGGGACGTTGATCAGGAAGATCCAGTGCCAGGAGAACTGGTCGGTGATCCAGCCGCCGAGCAGCGGCCCGATCATGGGCGCGAGGATCACCGTCAGGCCATAGACCGACATCGCCTTGCCGCGCGACTGCGGCGGAAAGGTGTCGATGAGCATGGCCTGGGTGACCGGCTGCAGGCCTCCGCCCCCGATCCCCTGCACGATGCGCGCGATGATGAGGAAGCTGAGCGAAGGCGCGAGCCCGCAGCAGAGCGAGGCGAAGGTGAATATCGCGACGCTCGTCATGTAGTAGCGCTTGCGGCCGAACACATCCGACAGCCAGCCGCTCATCGGGATCACGATGGCGTTGGCGATCAGGTAGCTCGTCAGGATCCACGTCGCCTGGTCGTAGCTCGAGGAGGTGGCGCCCGCGATATGATCGAGCGAGACATTGGCGATCGCGGTATCCAGCACCTCCATGAAGGCGGAGATGGCGATCACGCTGGTGACCATCCAGGGATTGCGGTTGCCGGCGACGGAACGGGCCGGGGTCCACCCCCCTTCCGCGGAGCGGCTGCCTTGCGCGGCCAGCGCGGGCACTCAGCGCACCTTGACGGTCGGCTCTACCGACATGCCCGGCCCGAGCACGCAGCCGGTGGGCATCGTGTCGAGCGCGATGCGGACCGGCACCCGCTGCACCACCTTGATGTAGTTGCCGGTGGCGTTCTCCGCCGGCAGCAGTGCGAACGCCTCGCCCGAGCCGCGCTGGATGGATTCGATGTGGCCGCGGGCATCCGCGTGCGGACAGGCATCGATATGGATCCTGACGCTCTGGCCGGGCTTGAGGCTCGCGATCATGTTCTCTTTGAAATTCGCCCGCACCCAGAGGTGCAGAGGCACGATCGCCATCATCTGCTGCCCCGGCGTGACGTACGTCCCGACCGCGACCGTACGGTTGGCGACGTGACCATCGACGCGGGCGTCGACCACCGTGTAGCCGAGATTCAGCCTGGTCTGCGCGGCGGCGGCCTTGGCGGTGGCGATCCGGGCCTGAGCGCCGGCCACCGCGGCCTTTGCGGAGTCGATCTGCGCATGGGCGCTCTGAACGCGCTGGCGGGCGGCGCGCAGCTGCGCGTTGGCGCTGCGGTCCGTGGCGACGGCCTGATCGATCGTGGTGCGCGCGATCGCCCTTGGATTGACCGCGCGCAGATGTTCGTAGCGTCTCAGATCCTGCCGCGCGCGAATGGCCGTGGCCCGGGCACTCGCCACGTCGGCCTCCGCCTGCGCCAGACCGGCTCGTGCGACCGCGACGCTCGCCCTCGCTTGTCCCAGGGCCGTCTGCGCCTGCTGCTGGGACGCCAAGGACTGCTGCAGCGCCAGGCGGAACTGGGAGGGATCTATCTCGACCAGCGGCTGGCCGGCATGAACGAGCTGATTCTCCTCCACCAGAACGCGCGTCACCTGGCCGGCGATCTGGGGGGAGACATAGACGATGTGCGCCTCCAGGAAGGCGTCGTCCGTGGTCTCGATGCCGCTCTCGTACCACCACCAGGCGCCGATCAGCACCACCAGCAGCAGCAGAATCACCGCGCCGCCGATGATGACGCCGCGGCGCTTGAACCAGGGTTGGCGATCATCGCTGCCGCGCGGGGCCTCGGCGGGCGGGCGGGACTCTCTCGGTGCGCCGCGCTCGCGTACGTCATCGAGGACCGGTTGAGCACCAGCCGCACGAGGGGCGTCCAGCCGCTCGTTGCGGCGGGTAGGATCGGAGGAGGTTTCCACAGTAGCGGTCGCATCCTACGACGAATCGCGACGGAACGCTCGCGGCGGCGCGCCGGTTCCCGTCAGCGCTCAACCACCCATCCGCTGCGCCGGGCGGCCTCGAGAAACGCCCGGACGTCCGCGGCCAACGTGGGGTCCGCCGTGCCCGCGACGCGAGTGACGATATCCGCCCGCGTGTAGGTGCCATCGCACAGAGCGAGAATGGCCGCCGCGTTCGCATTGAGCCGGACACGGCCCGACCGCGTCACGAGGACGGGACCGCCTCCCGCCGGCGGCCGCTGGAGGCGGTGCGCCGGTGCGAGCCGGAGCTTCGGCCGCCGCGTTGAGCTCTTCGCCCTCATGTTGTTGCCGGCCTGCGCGGGCATGACTTGCGCCGAGCTGCAAGCGGCGGGCCAACCGGCGAAGACATTCGACATGTCCTCGCTCCGGCGAGACGGAGGGCCGCTCCCGGGCCGCCCTTCTATCGGAAGATCAGCCGCGCCTGACGGGCGCGATCCCGTGACGTTTGATCTTCCGGTAGAGGGTATTGCGGCTGACGCCGAGCTCCGCCGCGACGCGGCTCATGTTGCCGTGGAGCTCCTCGATCGCTTGCAGCAGCGCGGCGCGCTCCGCCGCCTGCAGAAGATTGCGCGGCAGAGCGGCCGGCTGGCACCCCTCCGCGGCCGCGGCGCCTGCTTGCGCGAGCGACACCGCAAAATGTCCCTGCGCCCCGGCGCGATCGTCGGATGGCGGCTCGCCATCACGGATCTCGCGCGGCAGGTCGAGCGCGCCCACGACGCCTCCCTCGCAAATCGCGAGCGCCGTGCGAATCACGTTGCGCAGCTCACGGATATTGCCGGGCCAGGGATAGGTGAGCAGTCGCTGCAGGGCGTCGCGCTCGATGGCCGCGGGCCGGCCGTTGCCGGTCTCCGCCGCGAGCGCGTGTTGGATCAACCGCTCCTTGTCCGTCCGCTCCCGCAGGGCCGGCAGATCCAGCGTAATGCCGTTCAGCCGATAATAGAGGTCCTCCCGAAACGATCCGCGCGCGATCATCTCGCGCAGGTTGCGGTGGGATGCGGCGAGCACGTGCAGATCCACGGCGATGGCGCCTTCGCTGCCGAGCGGCATGACCTCGCGCTCCTCCAGCACGCGCAGCAAGCGGCTCTGCAGCGCGAGCGGCATGTCGCCGATCTCGTCGAGGAACAGCGTGCCGCCCGATGACTGTACGATCCTGCCGCGCTGCCCTTCGCGACGGGCGCCGGTGAACGCGCCCGATTTGTAACCGAAGAGCTCGCTCTCGATCAGTGTCTCGGGGATGGCGGCGCAATTGACGGCAATGAAGGGGTGGCCGGCGCGGCGGCTGGCAACGTGGATGGCATGCGCGAAGGCCTCTTTGCCCGACCCCGTCGGGCCCTGTATGAGCACCGACACGTTGGTATCCGCGATCCGGTGGGCGCAGCGGATGTTGCGCAGCATCTGCGGGTCCTCGCCCGCGAGCTCCTCGAGAGTCAGCGGCAGCGAGCGCGCCGGCAGCGCACCCCCTCCCTCGGCCGGGAAATCCCCAAGCGGGGCCGCGGGCCAACTGCGCGTTGCGTTCGTCATACGAGCCTCCCAACCATCGCGCGGGGGGTGCGTCATGAATGCCACGCACCGCCGTGACAGTGTCACGCTAGAGAAACACGCCCGCGCGGCGACTGCAAGCTCGGCAAGGACGCAAACCCGGTATTTTCAGGGGGCTCCGAGCCTCCTTCGTGCGCGAGCGGCCGGCGCGGCGAAGCAGCCGTTCCATGCACGTGACAGCCTTGTGCCGTTCCGTACCGCAAAATGGAACAGGATGGCGCGCCCGTCCGCGCTTGTCTCGCGTGCGCAACAGCCAGCAGAGTCCGCCGAGGGTTCTGGCACGGGCGTTGCACCCGCTCTGCCTCAAGGAGGGGCTCTCTCATGAACAACCAACGAACCGGCCTTCTCGCAGCCATCGTGTTGGCATCGCTCGCGGCGCCTGCGGCGCACGCAATCGATGTGACCGCGGGCAAGTGGACGCTGTCCTTCGACGGCAACGTCAATGCGCACTACATCTATTCGCACTGTGCACAGTACCCCGCAGGCGTCCCTGGCACCTCGGACTTACCATTGGCCTGCACATCCTCGTCCACCTCGAGCAACTCTTCAGCGGTGAGCAACGGCCTGCTGCCCGCGGCCCTCTCGGTGGCCGGCACGACGGAGCAGGACGGCTTCAAGATCGGGTTCGACTTCGGGCTGTATCCGGGCATCAGCACCAACGACGGCGGCAGCCCGAACCTGAAGGACATCGCGATTGGGGGCGAGGGCCACACGGCCCTCGGCACCGCCGGCCTGGACATCCGCCAGGTGTTCCTGACGGTCGGGAACGACCACATGGGCACGATCATGGCCGGCCGCAACATCGGCCTCTTCGCCTCGGACGTGATCCTCAACGATATGACCCTGCTCGGGGTGGGCGCCGGCAACGGCGACTACTCCGCTCCGGCCAACACCTCGCTCGGATCGATCGGCCTCGGCTACATCTACACCGACTGGCTGTCGCAGATCGACTATACGACGCCGGACATGGCCGGCACGAAAGTCACGTTCGGGATCTTCGATCCGCTCAACTCGCTCGGCCAGACGCCCCTCAACCACAGCACCCCGGGCTTCCAGGCGAAGATCGCCTACACGATGGGCTCGCTGTACCTCTCGGCCAGCGGGCTGTACCAGCAGCAGCGTATCCCCTGCGCCGGCTTGAGTGCGGGCGGCTGTTCGGTGGCCTCGGCGCCGGGTAGTTACGACGCGTTCGGCGCCGACGCCTTCGACATCGGTGGCAAGTACGACTTTCATGGACTCGAGGTGTTGGGTTGGTATTACCGCGCCAAGGGAGTGGGCACGACGGGGCTGTTCGCGTTCAACTATGATGGGCTGGGCTACGCACGCGATTCCGACGGCTTCCTCGCGCAGATCACCTACACGATGGGAAAGGACAAGATGGGGGTGAACTACGGAGTGAGCAAACTCGATCCGACGGCATTCGACGTTTCTTCCTGCACCGCGACCGCGGCATCGTGCGCCCTGGAAAGGAACTCGAAATGGACCCTGGGCAATTACTACAACCTCACGCCCAATCTGCTGGTCGTAACCGAGTTCACCCGGACCACGTCGGTCAATATCTTCAACACCTCGATCAACAGCTGGAATCTGAACGCGGGACTGTTCCTGAAATTCTGAAGCAGCGAGGCAGGGCCGGGCGGCAACCCGGCCCTGGCGATGATACGGGCGGGCAGGGATCCCGCCCGTTTTCGTTGGCGCCGCCCCTTTCCACCGCAACGGCCTAGCCCGAGTCAGAGTTGTTCTCACGAATTCTCATACTCTGCATCGCAGAGTACTTGACGCAATGAATTCCTCTGCCTAGAGTCGGTGTGATCCGCCGCCGCAGCTCGGGTCCTGGGATGCGCTCGAACAATACCGTTGCCATCGACAGCCATGCCCTCGGGACGCTGAACTACATCCGCGCCTCGATCGATGCCGCCGGCGCCTTCGCCGTGCCGGGGACCGCGGGGGTCGCGATGGGCGCGGTGGGACTCATCGCCGCCGGGGTGGCTTCGATTCCGGCGCTGACCGCGCACTGGCTCGCCATCTGGCTGGCGGCAGCGGCGGTGGCTGCGGGGGTCGGGGTGATCCTGGTCGCCCGTCATCGCTCCGGTATCGGACTTCCCCTCTACCGCGGGCCCGCGCGGCGCTTCGTGCTGTCGCTCTGTCCGGCGCTCCTGGCGGGCGGCACGCTGACCGCCGTGCTCTGCCAGGTGGGCGATGCGAGGCTCGTTCCGGGCGTCTGGCTGCTGCTGTATGGGTGCGCCGTGCTCTCCGCGACGCTGATGACGGCGCCGGCGATGATGCGGCTCGTCGGCACCATGGGCGCGCTCTTCGTGGCCTGCGGGGCCGTCGCCTTCGAGGTCGGTGCGCGCTGGCACAACATCATCCTGGGCGGCGGCTTCGGGGTGCTGCACCTGGTCTTCGGGTTCCTGATCGGACGGATCGACGGCGGGGAGCGCTCCAAGATATGAAGACGACCGCGCGCAGAAGCGAGACCGTGATGCGCTCGCCCGGAGCGAGCAAGCCCGCGCCCGTCCCGGCGCCGGTCCGCAACCCCGGGAGCGAGGACTCCAAGTTCGACCGTCTCGTCTATGAGCGGGTGCGGCTCGGCATCATGAGCGCTCTGGCGGTGAATGCGCAGCTCACCTTCAACGAGCTGAAAGCGCTGTTCGATGTCAGCGACGGCAACCTGAGCGCGCATGCGCGCAAGCTCGAGGAAGCCGGCTACATCGAGTGCTCGAAATCCTTCGCGGGGCGGCGCCCGAAGTCCGAGTACCGGCTGACCCCCGTGGGCCGCCAGGCGCTCTACCGCTATCTCGAGCACATCGAGGCGGTCATCAAGGCGACGCGCCGCTCGTGAGCACGCAATGAGCCTGCATGTCGCGATCATCATGGACGGCAACGGCCGCTGGGCGCAGCGCCGAGGCATGCCCCGCAGCGCCGGCCACGTCCATGGCGCCAAGGCGGTCAACGGCATCGTCGAGGCGGCCGTCCGATCCGGTATTCGTACCCTCAGCCTCTACGCGTTCTCCGCGGACAACTGGGGGCGCCCCAGCCTCGAGGTCGATGCGCTGATGCGGCTGCTGCAGCGGTACCTGACGACCGAGACGCGCCAGTGCATCGAGCAGTCGATCCGAATCAACGTGATCGGCCGCCGCGACCGCCTGCGGCCGAGCCTGGTGCGGGCCATCGAGCAGAGCGAGCGCCTGACGGCCGGTTGCTCGCGGATGCACCTGCGGATCGCTATCGACTACTCCTCCCAACACAGCCTGCTCGAGGCCGCGCGGCGCGCTCCGCGCAACGAGGCCCTGAGCCTCGGGGACTTCGAGACCCTGCTCGCGCAGGTCGACCATTCGGTGCCGGATGCGGGAGCGGTGGATCTTCTGATCCGCACCGGCGGCGAGCAGCGGCTGTCGGACTTTCTCCTCTGGGACTGCGCCTACGCGGAGCTCTACTTCACCGACAAGCTGTGGCCGGACTTCGGCGAGGCGGAGCTGCGCACGGCACTCGCCGACTATGGGCGGCGCCAGCGCCGCTTCGGCAAGGTCCTGGCGGCGGCGGAGACCGGCTAGCCCGCCGCAGCTCGAGGTCGCCGAGGTCGCGGTGTCAGGCAATGACATCAGAGTCCACCGGCTCGTATGCGTCGTCGACTGCGGCATTGCCGTCACGCCCGATGTAGTGGCGGCGCAGATGCAGAGCGGAATCGGCTTTGGGCTCTCCGCCGCCCTCTGGGGCGACCCTCACCGGCGGTCGCGTTGACCAGAACAACTTCGACGGCTATCGCGTGATGCGCATCAACGAGATGCCGAAGGTCATCGAGGTGCATATCGCGCCCTCGGCGAACACCCCTCCGGGGTCGGCGAGCTCGTCGAGGCGCTACGACGATCGCGGTAGGTGGCTCAGACGCGGATCGAAGGAGAAGGGCATCGGCTCGCCGGCAAGCACCTGTGTGTCCTCGCTATGCACGAGCCCCTCGAGCGAAGCGGGCGAGCGGAACTCCGACGCTCCATGGAAGCGGTACCGCCGCTGTCGGCCAATGGCGGACGTACGCGGGCTGTACTCGTTTCCTCGTTGCGCTGAGAAGCCTAGTCCGCCTGCACGGCGGCGAAGTTTCGGAACTCCGCCGTCCATGCGGGTGCGCGCTCGAGGGCGTCGGGGACTTCCTCGGGCGCCTCGACGACCTGCCACATCAGCGGGTGGCGCGAGTCCATGAAGCGCTCCTCGACCGCACGGGACAGCATCTCCAACAGCGGCTGGAAGTACTCGCGCGTATTCACGAGCACGATGGGCCCGAGAAAGAGGCCCAGCCGCTTGAGGGTAATGGCCTCCAGCAGCTCCTCAAACGTGCCGCAGCCGCCGGGCAGCGCCACCGCCGCGTGAGCTCCCGTGAGCATCAAGTGCTTGCGGGTGCGCATGTCCTCGACCAGCTTGAGCTCGGTGAGGCCCGGATGGCCCCATTCCAGATCGGCCATGAAGCGCGGCAGGATACCGATGACCCGGCCTCCCCTGCTCAGTGCGCCGTCGGCCAGGGCGCCCATCGAGCCCCTGCCGCCCCCACCATAGATCACCGTGATGCCGCGCGTGGCCAGGGCTTCGCCGAGCCTGGTGGCCGCATCACGGTACTCCTGATGAGCCGCGCTACTCGATGCGCAGTACACGCACACCGCCCGGCCGAGCGGCTGCTCCGGCGGCGCGCAATCGCTTATGCCCGTGGGTGTCATCAGGGGCTGATCATAGCCCGGTGCGGCAGCGTGCGCGCCGCTCGATTGCCGCGAGGCGGGACTCTCTCGTAGAATCACCGCCAGCGCGGGTGTAGCTCAATGGTAGAGCTCTTGGTTCCCAACCAAGTGACGAGGGTTCGATTCCCTTCACCCGCTCCACTGCACGGCCTCGCCAGCAAGCTGCGGCAACAGCAGCGGCGGCCCGTTTCCGAAGTCTCATCGCCGCGGATTGCGGATCGTTCGAGCATGCGCGCTTGGCGTTGCTGGCGGCGCCCCATTCTCCGACGGATCACCGCCCAACACGGCGTTCGGCAGCCCGACGGAGGCGGCGGTCAGTGCGACCCCGTGAGGAAGAGGATGGCTTTGATCACCGCCTCCGTCGGGCGCCCGATGATCTGTGTGAACACGTCGAAATGAGCACCCGTGCCTGCGGTCACGAGGGGGAGAATGAAAAGTACGCCGATGACGATCGCGGTGCCGTAGCGCTCGAGTCGGGCAAGAGGCGCCGCCAGCGCATTTGGCAGCAGGCCCACGGCGACGCGCCCGCCGTCGAGCGGCGGCAGCGGGATCAAATTGAAGACCGCGAGAAGCACATTGAGCTCGATGGCGTTCACCAGGTTGTCGAGCACCCACCGGTCCGCGGCCGGCGGCAGTAATCCGACCGCATGCAGGAGCAACGCGGCTACCGTGGCCATCAGCAGATTCATGCCGGGCCCGGCGGCGGCGACCCAGACCATGTCGCGCCGAGGGTTTCTCAAGCTCGCGAACCGCACGGGCACCGGTTTGGCGTAGCCGAACAGGAAGGGGGCGTGACTTAGAAGCAGAATTGCCGGAAGCGCGATGGTGCCGAAGGGATCGATATGCTTGATCGGGTTGAATGTCACACGCCCGAGCCGCCAGGCGGTATCGTCCCCGAAGCGCTTGGCGATGTACCCGTGCGCCGCTTCGTGCAACGTAATGGCGAGGAGCGCGGGAATGACCCAGGTTGACGCCAGATAAACGATGTTCATTGGGAAGTGAGCCACCCCGAAGCCGCCGGCTGTGAGCGGCCCATCAGGCGGTATCCGGCCGCGGGCGGAGGGACGTGAGGCCAGCGCAGCAATCCGGCCTCACCGTCCGTCAGCGTCCTTTAGCCTGCCGCTTCTCGCGCTGGGCTGCGCGCTTCTCTCGAAGGCCTTCGTGGGCTTCTTCTTCGTCTGCTCTTTCCGATCCATACCTTTGCTCATGGGGCTCTCCTGCCTTGAACGAATTGCGAGTATACGCCGCCAACTTTACGGCCGCTGGCAGACGAGCGCCTTGGCTTTGACGGACGCTTCGATGCGCACATGGGTCTATCGCATTGCGCACGACGCCGCTTCTTCGTATGCGATCCGGCGGCGCTCGAGCGCGGCGCCGCCAGGATGTTACCGGGGCGGGTCATTGGTCTCGAGGAAATTCACGACCGCACTCAACATCTGCTGCCGCGTCGAGCCGTGGGACAGCCAATGGTCCTCATGCGGCACGCTGATCAACTGCACAGACTTGCCCGCGGGTCAGAGCTTGCCATTCACTCGCTCCGGGAAGATGGCACGACGGTGTCATCGCGCCCATGGCCCGCAAATTGCCGGCCGCGCGGCATCGACATTGCCCATTTATGGCTGGCGATTCTGGGCAGATTGTACAGGCTGTAGCGGACCGACCCGGCCGCCGGGCGGCAAACAAACTGTGACGGGAGCGCGCCTGCCCCTGGGACCGCGGCCAGCGCTTCGCGGGCCCCTGGTACGAGGGGCCGCCCGAGGAACGGACCCGCTTTGCGCCGGCGGGCTCCGGCAACGGTGCCGACTGGCTCCGGCGCGGGCGTGCGCTCTACTGGCCGGTGAGGGAAGGCACCGACCAGCCCATCCTGCCGGCTGTCATTTGCCCGCCGGTGGATGCGCCAGGGTTCCTGATGCTGCAGGAGCTCGGGCCTCTGCCCGACTCGGTCAGGGCCCTGTTGCACTAGCGCGGGGACACGAGCCCGTGGCCGTTGCGCTTTGTACGGCAGGCCCGGGTTGCGCCATGGGCGTCTGAGAGCGGACAGGTGAGGCGGCAATCGGCTACGCTTGGATTGCATGCTCGTTCCCATCGTTCTGCTCCTCCTCGCGGGCGCCTCGGCCGGCTTTCTGGGCGGCCTGCTCGGAATCGGCGGAGGGCTGCTGGTCGTCGCCGCATTGAGCCTCGCGCTGCCGGCGTGGGGGGTGCCCAAGGCGGAGGTGATGCACGTTTCGGTGGCCACCTCGATGGCCACCATCGTCCTGACGCTGGTGTCCTCGGCCGCGGCGCACGTCCGCCGAGGCAGCGTGCTGTGGCCGAGCTGGCTGTGGCTTGCACCCGGTATGGCGGTCGGCGGGGTCGCCGGTGCATACGTGGCGCAGATGCTTTCCGCTCAGACGCTGCGTTGGTTCATTGCGGCATTCTGTGCCTTCATGGCGTGGCGCATGACGTACGGCAGAACGGACGTACGGGCAGATGACGCCGGTCGCGTCCCGCGCTCGCCTTGGTTGCTGCCGGTCGGTGCGGGAATCGGTGCGATCTCGGCGGTG
>JABBNZ010000042.1:0-5470 GCA_019352035.1 Pseudomonadota bacterium
CACTCACGGAGCTGACGGTGGCGTATCAGGCGGCGGCGGATGCGCACACGCCGGTATTGGTGGTAGTGGTGCGGCCGTCGGCATTGGCGGCAGTGGCGCGACGGTAGGGATTGGCGGCAGCGGTGCGACAGTAGGGATTGGCGGTAGTGGCGCCAGCGCCGGCATTGGAGGCAGTGGCGCCAGCGTTGGTATCGGCGGCAGCGGTGCCAAAGTCGGTATTGGTGGTAGCGGAACCTAATCGACAACCTGTTGCGTAACCACCCTCTGAAGGCCGGGTTTGGTCCGTAACCAAAACAATCCCACCGCAACAAACCCGCTCCCCCTCTTGCCACAAGCCGTCCGCGTGACGTATTGAGCATTTCTGGCCAAAAACACCAAAAACACAGGCTTCCATATTCCAGGCGGGTCCCTGATCATAACCGCGCGCGGCTGAGCACGTGCTCAGCCGCGCCTTTGCCTCAGTACACTAGATCTCAGCAAATTGCCTCGCGCGTCTGAAACGGCAAGACACGGCCTTGGCTCCGGGCACCGAGAAGCGAAATGGACGCTTCAGGAAAGTCGAAATGCTGACTTGGAACAATTGCTCGTTGAGCTTGCACTGGTGCTGCTTCCGCGCGGAATTACACCACAGCGATTCTCAAGAATCGCTCGGCAAGCGTTCATCAGGGCTGCGGGGGAGCGTTCTCGACTGAGGAATGGGCGAATCAACCGATCGAAAGTTGCCGCCCTTACCGGGTTGACCAGAAGGGAAATAAAGCAAATTCTCGATCTCGATCAGTCAACAGCGAGCCCGAAGGCGAGCCGCTCGGCCCGTACTCCATCTGCGCGAGTAGTTCAAGGCTGGCTGACTGATCGGCGGTTCCTAACTAAACAGGGTCATCCCAGAATGTTAGCTAACGATGGAGGTAAGTCGTCCTTCCAACGTTTGGTAAAGGACTATGGTGGCGACATATCTCCTCGAGCGGTACTGGAAGAACTCGCTCACTCGAAAGCTATCCGAACTGTCGGACGGCGGTTGGAATTGCGGGTGGCTAAGCTGTCACCCGAAAAAACTAATTTGGGAGCGCTATCGCGAGTGCTTCCTGCGCTCATCGACGTTTTGCGCATTGCTTCGGTTGAGCGAAAGAATCCACTCGATCCTCTGCTGTATCGATTGCGGCTGCATGCGGACGGTGAAACGGAACTGAACTTGATCCGAGAGCGCTGCCAATCCGGTATCAAGTCACTCCTCCAAGGGTTGCAGGAGTCCCTCGAACATCAGATTACGATTCCGGTTAGAAAGAGAACCGCGGGACATACGCTCAACGTTACAGTTCTCCTGGCGGACAATCGTACCCGGCATTCCTGACGATGACGTTTAACTCGGAGCGATAGAGATAGGCTGCGGATTACCGGTTTCCAAATTAATCATAAATCGGGATGGCTCCAATGACTGGAAAGTCATCAAAGCAAGCGCGTCGCGAGTACGAGCGGATGCTTACAGCGGTTTTCACGCTACTCATTCATTGTGGAGTACGCCAGAAAGCCGTATCGGAAATGACAGGTCGAGCCTTCAAGGCTGCAATAGCGAAAGCGCGCATATTTCGCGATTCCGGCGGGGGCGAGCTCGCAACTCTTGGCTTGGTTCTCGATGCTTGGCATCGAGACCGGAAATATCTCACTGCAAAAGGGTCGCCGAAAGCGGTGCCCTTATTAGGGAAGGCGCCGAGTGTCGAAGCGCTTATTCGCCCACAAGGGCGACAACTGAACGCAGCGGAGCTGGCGCAGCGGATGCTGTCGCTGCAGCTAATTGTTCCGCGTTCTGGCAATCGCTATCGGCCGGCTAGCGATGCCGCAATTGTGTCGAGCTATGGTCCAATAGTCCTGCAGTACGTGGCAAGGTGCCTCATGTCCCTTCTGGACACAGTTGAGCATAACCTCGGAAGTGGACCCAAAATACCTCCGCTGCTGGAGCGCTTTGCAGAAGTGCCAACGCTGCCCATTGATCGTGTTGACTCCTTCAGCAAATTTTCCCGATCTCAGGGTTCGGCGTTTATGAGGATCATTAATGATTGGCTGGAGACCAGGCGCGTAAGGACCCGTGCAGGTGATACGCGACGAACTGTGCGGGCCGGCGTTCGCCTGCATGTGTATATAGCTCCGAACAAGCCTAGGGCGAGAGTCTCCGCTAACACTAAGCGTAAGCCCGCTACCGCGAATCCCCTCTGAGCTCCTTCCGCAATATCTTGCCGACATTGCTTTTCGGGAGCTCCTTTCTGAAATACACATGCTTGGGTACCTTGTAGCCGGCGAGGGACTTGCGGCAGTGCTCGATGACGTCGCGCTCGGAGAGATTCGGGTCTTTGGGGACGACGTAGAGGGCGACTACTTCGCCGGAGTGCTCGTCGGGCTGGGCAATGGCGGCGCATTCAAGGATGGCGGAGTGAGTGGCCGCGACGGCTTCGACCTCGTTGGGGTAGACGTTGAACCCTGAAACCAGGATCAGGTCCTTCTTCCGGTCCTGCAGGTAGATGTAGCCGCGATCGTCCATGTAGCCGACGTCGCCGGTCCGAAGCCACCCGCCGGGGAGCATGACTTTGGCGGTCTCATCGGGCCGGTTCCAGTATCCGCGCATCACCTGCGGGCCGCGGACGCAGATCTCGCCCGTCTGGCCGAGGGGAAGGTCCTGGCCGTGCTCGTCCTTGATGGCGATCTCGCTGGAGGGTATTGGCAGGCCGATGGAGCCGTTGAACTCCTCGGTCGTGGGGTTGATCGTCGCCGCCGGGGATGTTTCGGTGAGGCCCCATGCCTGGGTGAGGATATTGCCGGTCACGGCTTTCCAGCGCTGCGCGACCGCCTCCTGCACGGCCATGCCGCCTCCGAGCGTGACCTGGAGGTGGCTGAAGTCGATGGATTCGAAGCCCGGCGTGTGAAGAAGAGCGTTGAAGAGCGTATTGACGCCGCTGAAGAAGGCGAACGGGTGCTTGCGCATCTCCTTCACCAGCCCAGCGAAATCGCGCGCATTGATGATGAGGACGTTTTTCCAGCCGAGGTGCGCGAACAGGAGGCAGTTCGCGGAGAGTGCGAAGATGTGATACAGGGGAATGGCGGTGATCAGCACGCCCGCTTCGTGTGAGAAGCGGGCTGGGAGCCATGCTTCGGCCTGGAGGACGTTGGCGCTGATGTTGCCGTGGGTCAGCATGGCTCCCTTGGCCACACCGGTGGTGCCGCCGGTGTACTGCAGGAAGGCGGTGTCGTCGGGTCCGACATCGACCGGATTCAGCGGCAGGCTTCGCCCGGCGCGCAGGGCTTCGCGAAAGCTCAGGGCGCCGGGAATGTGCCACAGCGGCACCTGTTTGCGGCGGTGCCGCACGACGTAGTTGACGATCCACGACTTCGGAAGCCCGAGCAGATCGCCGGCGGCGGTCACCAGGATCTTCTCGAGCCGCGTTCTCCCGGCCACCTCCTGTACCACGTGCGCGAAATTCTCGAGAACCAGGATCGCCTTCGCTCCGGAATCCTCGAGCTGGTGCTGCAGCTCCCGGGCGGTGTAGAGCGGGTTGGTGTTGACGACCACGAGACCTGCCCGTAGCGCACCGAAGAGCGCGACGGGGTACTGCAGGGTATTCGGCAACATGATGGCGACCCGATCGCCCTTCACCATGCCGACCCCTTGCAGCCAGGCTGCGAAGTCGCGGGTCAGTGCATCGAGCTGCGCGAACGTCATGACGCGGCCCATCTGCTCGTACGCGGGCCGGTCCCGGTAGGCGGCGCAGGCCCGACGCAGCAGCTCCGCCAGGGAGGTCAGCTGAGCGGGGTCTATTTCCGCCGGCACGCCGGGCGGATAGGACTTCAGCCAGATTGGATTCATCGACACCCCCTCAACGGGTCTTTTTCAACATCGGCTCGAGATAGGGCCATACGTTATCCAGCACCAGCGGCTCCCCCCCTGCATTAGGGTGCAGCCCGTCGCGCTGCATGAGATGCGGATCGAGCGCCACACCCTTCATGAGGAAGGGTACCAGCGCCGTATGGAATTGCCGCGCCAGGTCAGGGTACATGTCCGCGAACTGCCGGGTATAGCGGGGCCCGTAATTCGGGGGAATGAGCAAGCCGACGAGCAGCACCCGTGCGCCAGCGGTCTCGGCCGCCCGGATCATCTCGCCCAGGCGCTGGCGGGCCAGCTGCAGCGGCAGTCCCTGGAGGGCGTCGTTGGCACCGAGCTCCAGGATGAGGATGCCGGGCCGGGTGAGGCGCAGCTCCCTGGGCAGGCGCGCGAGTCCGCCAGTGGTGGTTTCGCCGCTGACGCTGGCATTGACCACCTGGTACTCGTAACCTTGGGCTTTCAGGCGCGCATTGAGCAACGCCACCCAACCCTGCTCCGGCCTGAGGCCGAGCGCGGCGCTCAAGCTGTCGCCGAACACGAGAATGGTATGTTCGGACGCCACCGCGTTCTGGAGCGCGATGAACATCAATCCGATGCAGAGCATGGCAAAAACCACGCCTTTTGACATGCGAGCAGACAAAATCGCCGGGAGCGATGGACGCGCTGCGGCCCCGCAGGGGGGAGACCCAGGACGGGTCGAGCAAAGCGCCGAAGGCGACTTTCCGCCGAATGCCAGCGCCCAGGCGCCGGCGGCTCGCAGCAGCGTTCTCAAGGCCGAGCACCTCACCAAGCAAGTCCAAAGCCCCGAAGGGCCATTGACCATTGTGCACGACGTCTCGCTCGACATCGCATCGGGCGAGTCGATCGCCGTCGTCGGCCCTTCCGGAGCGGGCAAGTCGACGCTGCTTGCGCTGCTCGCCGGTCTCGATCTGCCGAGCGCGGGACGGGTTCTCCTGGAAGGCAGAGATCTCACCCGCCTCGATGAGGATGGCCGGGCGCTGGTGCGGGCGCAGCGGGTCGGGTTCGTTTTTCAGTCCTTTCACCTGATCCCATCGCTCACCGCGCTGGAGAACGTGATGCTGCCCCTGGAGCTCGCGGCCCATGCGAGGCCGCGAGAGGCGGCCCTCGAGACCCTGGCACAGGTGGGGCTGAGGGAGCGCGCACGCCACTACCCTCGCCAGCTCTCAGGCGGCGAGCAGCAGCGCGTCGCACTTGCGCGGGCGTTCGTGACCCAGCCCGCGGTGCTCTTCGCGGACGAGCCGACGGGCAATCTCGACGCAGCGACGGGCGCGAGGATCGGCCAGCTGCTCTTCGAGATGAATGCGCACTCGCGGACCACCCTGGTGCTGGTGACGCATGACGGCGATCTCGCCTCGCGCTGCGCGCGCAGCGTGCACATGGAAGCCGGGGAGCTGAGATAGGCGCCATGCGCGCGGCGGTGCTCTCGATGCGGATGCTGGTCCGCGAATGGCGCTCCGGGGAACTTGGCGTACTGCTTCTCGCGCTCACGATCGCCGTGGCGGCGCTCACGGGCGTCGCCTTTCTGGCGAGCCGGATCAGTGCCGCGGTGGCGATGCAGGCGACCCAGGTGCTGGCCGCCGACCT
>JABBNZ010000042.1:5480-12496 GCA_019352035.1 Pseudomonadota bacterium
AGTCGCCGCGGCCCAGCGAGGAGGCCGACGTGACCGCGGCTCGTTCGCGCGGCATACGTACCGCGCGAGCCACGGGTCTCCTCAGCGTGGTGTTCGAAGGCGACCGGAGCCAGCTCGCGGACATCGACGCCGTGACCGCCAGCTATCCGCTGCGCGGCAGGGTGATGGTGGCGGATCAGCCCTTCGCCCAAGGCCGGGCGGCCGCGGGCATTCCGGCACCGGGAGAGGTATGGCCGGATTCCAGGCTGCTCGCGGCGCTCGGTGGCCACGTCGGCTCCCGCCTGAGCATCGGCGCTGGCGAGTTCAGAGTCGGGCGGGTGCTCATCTCCCGGCCGGACGAGGGCGGTACTTTCCGCGGCCTGGTTCCTAATCTCCTCATGAATGCCGCCGATCTGACTCGCACGCAACTCATCCAGCCGGGCAGCCGGGTGATGTATGCCGCTCTCTTCGCCGGCACGCCGGGACGCATCGACGCCTTCAAGGACTGGCTGGAGGCGCACAGGCGCCCCGGCGAGCGCCTGCGCGACATCTCGAGCACCAGCCCTCAGATCAAGAGCGCCGTTGACCGCGCGCGGCGCTTCCTCAGTCTCGCGAGCCTGGTCGCGGTGCTTCTATCCGCCACGGCCGTGGCGATGTCGGCGAGGCGTTATGTCGGGCGGCACCTGGACGCCGTAGCGCTCCTCAAGACATTGGGCGCCACCCGGCGATTCATCTTCTGGCTGACGGCTTCGCAGCTGCTCGCGGTGGCATTCCTTGCCGCCGCCATCGGATCGGCGGTCGGCTATGTGACCCAGGCCTGGCTGGTGTATGCGTTGCGCGGAGTGCTTGCGAGCGGGCCGCTGCCGAGCGTCAGCCTGGCCCCAATCGGAATGGGCTTTCTGACAGCCGGCGCACTTCTTGCGGGCTTTGCGCTGCCGCCGTTGCTGCAGCTCGCCCGTGTGCCGGCCATCCGAGTATTGCGACGCGATATCGGGCCGCCGCGGCCGCTGCTGCTGCTCGCCTTTGGGCCGGCGGCGGCAGTCGTGGTACTGCTCATCTACTGGGTCGTGCGCGACTGGAGGCTCTTCCTCGGGTTGACGGCGGGGCTCGCGGCTTTCATCGCGCTGCTCGTCCTCGCCGGCGTGGTGCTCGTCGCGGCGGCGGGCCGTCTGCGCACCCGCGCCGGCGTCGCATGGCGTTACGGTGTGGCCAGAATCAGCCGCAGGAAAGCCGACAGCATCGTGCAGGTCGTCGCATTCGGCACCGGCATCATGGCGCTGCTGCTCCTGGGGATCATCCGCAACGACCTGGACGGTGAGTGGCGCAGGAGCCTTCCGGCCGACCTGCCGAACTATTTCTTCATCAACATACCGCCGCAGAGCCGTGATGCCTTCGTCGCCTATCTCCATGCACGCGGAGCGAGAACCTCGCGCGTACTGCCGATGATCCGGGGCAGGCTGACGGGCATAGACGGGCGGCCAGTGGAGCAGATGCGCTTTGCGGACCACCGGGGCGAGGAGTTTGCCAATCGCGAGCAGAACCTTACCTGGTCGGCCGCGCTCGGCGCCGACAACCGGGTTGTTGCGGGCCGCTGGTGGACGGCCGCCGACTACGGCCAGCCGCTCGTGTCCATCTCCACGGAATTCGAGCGGTGGCTCGGCTTACGTCTCGGGGATCGGCTGACCTTCGACATCGCGGGCGAGACGCTCACCGTGCGCGTGGCGAGCATCCGCAAGGTCAAGTGGGACAGCTTCCGTCCCAACTTCTTCATCGTGTTCGCTCCGGGGCTGCTGGAGAAGCTGACCGGCACCTATCTGACCAGCGCCTATCTCGCCCCCGCGGCGGCCGAGTCGCTGGCGCACCTCGCCCGCCGGTTCCCGAGCGTCTCGATATTCGATATCGACGATCTGCTGGCGGATGTGCGCTCCGTGCTCGACAAGGCGGTATTGGCCGTGCAGAGCGTGTTTGGATTCACGCTGCTCGCCGGGCTGACGGTGCTGCTCGCTGCCGTGCAGTCGAGCCGCGACGAGCGCCGCTACGAGAGCGCGATCATGCGCACGCTCGGGGCGAGCCGCCGCACGGTGTTGCACGGCGTCCTGGCGGAATTCGCGGTGCTCGG
Organism: Pseudomonadota bacterium; assembly: GCA_019352035.1. Taxonomy (GTDB): domain Bacteria; phylum Pseudomonadota; class Gammaproteobacteria; order Steroidobacterales; family Steroidobacteraceae; genus 13-2-20CM-66-19. The sequence goes on from JABBNZ010000042.1 coordinate 7,579, forward strand.
CGTCATATCCGGGCTCATCGCCGCGGCGGGCGCCTCGCTCGCGGCGTACTGGCTCACGAGGCGGGTGCTCGATCTGCCGTATGTATTCAGTCCGTGGGCCTGCATCGCGGGCATTCTGGGGGGCGGACTCGTCGTGGTGGCAAGCGGCTGGATGGCGACACGCTCCGTGGTGAGGCAGCCACCGCTCGTCACTCTGCGCGCGGATATCTGAGGCCGCGGCCCTGTATCGAAATGGCGACAGGCGTACGGCAACGGCCCGCGGGCGTTGCTTCCCTGATGCCAAGCTATGGAGGCTCGAACAATCGTGCCGAATGAGCATACCGGAGAGCCGGGGGAGGATCATGCCGAGCGGCGCCGGGTGGAGCCCGATGCCGATGCGAGCTCCACGGCCAGCCACCTCCTCGAGCGCCAGGCCATCCTCGATCGTGCGCTGAGGGATGAGGACCATTCGACGCTCTCGAGCATCATGCGCCGCAACCCGCCGGTGCCGGTGGCCCTCCTCGCGCTCGGGTCCGAGGAAGTGCGCGAGCGGTTCGTGAAGTGGCTCGGAAACGCCAACATCGAAATCGAGCTCGCCTCCTCGGCCACGGATGCGCTCGTCAGGCTCGGGAAGCGCACGCATGCGCTCCTCTTCACCGACCGGCTCGAGCTCGTGCAGGCGGTGCGCCAGCTGCACGCCGGCTCAGCGACGCACGTGATCTTCGTGGATGTCGCCGGCACGATCGGTGCACGCGAGGCGCTTCGCAAAGGCGCCAACGACTGCATGCCGGCGCAAGCCAGCGGCGGCGAGGAGTTCTGGGCGCACCTCACGACCGCGCGGCGCATCGCGAGCCTCTCGTCCGCCCTGCAGGTCGCGCTTACCGACAATCGCATTCTCGCGACGATCGATGAGCTCACTCGCTGCGGCAGCCGCCGTTTCTTCGAGCACGAGTTTCCGCGCGAGGTGGAGCGGGCCGTGCGCCTGCGCCGGGCGCTGGCGCTCGTGATGTGCGACATCGACCATTTCAAGGCCGTGAACGACACTCATGGTCACGAAGTGGGCGATGAGGTATTGCGCGAGTTCGCGGCTCGGCTCACGCACGGCCTGCGCTTGGGGGAGGATTGGGTGGCGCGCATCGGAGGCGAGGAGTTCGCGATCGTGTTGCCAGAGGCCTCGGGCGATGAGGCGTTCCAGATAGCCCAGCGCCTGTGCGAGCGGGTTCGAGACAGTCCGCACGAGACCACCGCGGGCCCTCTGCTCGTCACAGGGAGCTTCGGGGTCTCGGGATTCGAGCCGCTTCGCGGCGAGCGGCGCACCTCGCTTCACGCCCTGGTAAAGGGCGCCGATGGAGCCCTCTACGACAGCAAGCGCTCCGGGCGCGACCGCGTGACTGCGATGCGGCCCGCCTGAGGAATGCGGGGCCGCCCTGTGCGGCAACTCACAGCGCAGGCCGGCGCGCCGCCGGTATGCTCGCGGCGCCTTAAGCGATGTGCCGCCGGATGGAATCTGTCAAGTGGGAGAGCCGAGGAGCCAAGACATGGGGAAATCACCGCCAGAGAGCGGAGCGGCGCGCCAGTTGACGGCAGACGATCCGACGGTCGAGCTCGACATCCTGGAGCAGACCATCTCCATGGAGGGCGCCCGGGCGCTGCGGCATGACGACCACGGCCTCGTCTGCGCGCCCATCCCGCGGGGGTGGATCCTCGAGGGCAACCCCGTCGCCCGCAACAGGCGGCTCGCCGCCAGCAGCGATCGGCAGGCCACGGCCTTCATGTGGGACTTCACGGCCGGCCGCTTCCACTGGTATTACGGCGAGGATGAGATCGCCCACGTGTTGGAAGGCTCCGTCATCATCGAGGATGCCGCCGGCATGCGCCAGGCGCTGCAGGCGGGCGATACGTTTCTCTTCCCCGCGGGCTCGAGGTATCAGTGGACGGTTCCCGCTTACGTCCGAAAAATCGCCTTCCTGCATCGGCCGCTGTCGCGCGAGATGCGCCTCGTCAAGGGAATTGTCGAGCTGGTGACGGCCCCGTTCCGTCGCACGCCGGACGGCGCGGGAGCCTGAGGCCGAGGTATACCGCGGCCGGCCGACACGGTAGCCTCCGAGGATGGCCCGTGTAACCCTGGCGCCGGCAGTTGCGGCGGCACTCGCGGCGGCGCTCCTCTTCGGCGCCAGCACCCCGCTTGCCAAGCAGCTCCTGCGCGATATCTCTCCGATGCTGCTCGCCGGCCTGCTCTACCTGGGGAGCGGCGTCGGATTGAGCGTCGCTCGCCTGTTGCGGGATCGAGGCTGGCGAACGCCGGTCCTGGCCCGGGCCGAGTGGCTCTGGCTGTCGCTGGCCATCGGCTTCGGCGGCGTGCTGGGCCCCTTGCTCCTGATGTTGGGACTGGCGCGCACCACGGCGGCTCCCGCGTCGCTGTTGCTCAATCTCGAGGCGGTGTTCACGGCACTGCTGGCATGGATCGCCTTTCGCGAGCACACCGATCGGCGGGTCGTGCTCGGGATGGCCCTGATCGTCGCCGGGGCCGCTGCGCTCGCCGGTCGAGGGGCCGCTTACGCGCACGGCTTCGGCTGGGGTGCGCCGCTCATCGCGCTGGCCTGTCTCTGCTGGGCGCTCGATAACAATCTCACGCGCAAGGTAGCGGCGTCCGATGCGGCGTTCCTGGCGGCACTCAAGGGGCTGACCGCGGGGATCGTCAACACCGGGCTGGCCCTGTTGCTCGGAGAAAGGCTGCCGTCTCCCGCCGGGATCGCCGTGAGCATGACCGTTGGACTCCTCGGCTACGGCGTCAGCCTGGTGTTCTTCGTGGTAGCACTGCGGGGACTCGGCGCCGCGCGCACCGGCGCGTACTTCTCCACGGCGCCGTTCGTAGGCGCCGCGATCGCGGTCCTCGCCTTTGGCGAGCACCCCTCGCCTTTTTTCTGGCCGGCCGCGGCGTTGATGGGAGCAGGTGTGTGGCTGCACCTGCAGGAGCGGCATGAGCATGTGCATACGCATTCGCTCTTGACGCATACGCACCGTCATGTCCATGACGAGCACCACCAACACCCCCATGACCCCGACTGGGACGGCCGGGAGCCGCACACGCATGCGCACGCCCACGCGGTCCTGACTCACAGCCATCCGCATTATCCCGACATCCATCACCGGCACGGCCACGAGTCAGGCTGATCCGGCCCGCGGCCGACATCGGCGACCGGGACCGGCCGATGCAGCAGGCGCGTTCCCGGCGGCGATCAGCCCCCTCGGCCGGCTCACGCGGACAGCATCGCCCGCGCCTGCTCCGCCCAGAAGAGCGCATCGACATAGGCGGCTCTGATGAGATGCGGCGGCAGGTCGGCATACACCGCATGGTCCCATACACCCCGCTCGTATGCGCGCGTGCACTGCAGCGCCGCACCTAGCGCTCCGGCTCCGGTGAGGAGCGCGTTCGTCACCGCCGGTGTGAGCGGCAGCTCCTCCACGACCTTGCGCGTCGGGAGTCCGAGGAGGGCGTTGAGGAGCGAAAAGAGCCCGGTGATGAAGAAGGCTCCGGCCTCGCGCGTGCCTCCGAGCTTGCCGAGCTGCTCGCACATCCGGCCGCGGGTCATGGCCTGCACGATGAGGCTCGGCGGCCGGTCGTCGATTCCCTGCAGGCAGAGCAGCCCGCAGAGCTGGCGCAGCGTATCGAGGCCGAGAATGACGATGGCCTGGCGGATGGAGTCGATCTTGCGCGGCAGGTTGTAGTAGCTCGAGTTGATGCAGCGCAGCACCCTGTAAGAGAGCGATACGTCCTGGCTGAGGAGGCGCTCGACGTCATCGAGCGAGTAGTCCTCGTTCTGGAGCGAGGCTGCGAGCCGCAATGCCCCCAGGCGGCTGACCGGCACCCGGCGGGCGCTGAAAGTCTCGGGCTGCTGCAGGAAGTCGCCCTGGAAGCCCGTGAAGCCCAGCTCGATGCAACGTTCGAAGTGCTCGCGGCTCTCGACGTTCTCCGCGATGAGCTCGAGGCCCGCGGCCCGCAGCTCCCGCGCGAGGCGCGCGAGCTCGTCCGCGGGCGGGTGAGTGACCTCCAGCTTCACGATGTGCGCCGCTTCGAGCAGCCGCGGGTCGCTTCCCCGGGGTGAATAGTCATCGAGCGCGATGCGATGACCGCGCGCGCGCAGCGTATGGATGCCCTGGAGCACCTCAGGCGTGGCGCGCACGTCCTCCAGCACCTCGATCACGACGCGCCCGGCCTGCAAAGGCAGATCGGGCACCTTGATCAACAGCTCCTCGGGGAAGTTGATGTGCACGGGGAGTCCCGCGGCCAGGCGATCGAGACCGATATCCAGGGCGGCGGCCGCAATGACCTCCAGGGTGGCGTGGCCGGGATCGGCGATGGCCCCACTGCGGCTCGAGGGAGATGCGCGGTACAGCAGCTCGTAGGCCACGACAGCCATGGACGCATCGTGGATGGGTTGGCGCGCCACCCAGACTTCTGGACGCGCAACGCTCACGGGGTCGCCCGGATGCCGATGGTGACCCAGGAGTCCGGCTGGGCGTGCCCCTGCCAGTTGAGCCCTTCGATCGTGAGCTGGTAGTTGCCGGGGCCGAGCGCGGTGGTGTTGAGCGCAATTCCGAGATTGCCCGCGGAGTCCTTGGAGATCCGGTCGATGATCCCGACGCGGCCTTGATCGATCCGGTCGATGACGATGCGGAAAAGCTGATAGGGGGAGCGCGACTCGTCGATGCGGAAATCGGCGAGCTGCGCCTCCCTGCCGCCCCCGACGACGATGGCGGGTGTCTCCGAGGCGCCGTCGCGGCTCGGCAGCAGCTGGATGTCACGTGTGCTTGCGGCCGGCTCCAGCGGGCGCTGTGTTGCCTCCTGGCGCAGCGCGGCAATGCGCCGGCTCTTCTGGGCGCTGCTGCTGGCGATGAGGGCGAGCGCGGCGGCGAGCGCCAGGGTGGCGCCGAGCAG
>JABBNZ010000042.1:12506-30051 GCA_019352035.1 Pseudomonadota bacterium
CCGAGCAGGCTGAGAACGATCTGAGGTCTCTGCCAGAAGGGTTTGGACGGCTCCGCCCAGGGCTCGGGCTTGCCGCCGGCCTCGAGCAGGTGCAGCGCCGCATTCACCCGCTCCGGAATTCCAAGCTCATCGAGCAGCTCGGGGTGCTCGGCGCAGAAGCGCTCGAAGTCCGTCGCACCCTTGAGGGGCAGGCGGCCCGAGAGATAGCGCTCGACCACCTGATTGCGCTCGATGAAGTCCCGGTCCATCAGCTCCGCGGGGCGGGAGAGCGGGGGAGGGCCAGTCACCGCCGCAGCGGCAATCGGAACGGCCGCGGGCCGCGGCGGGCTCACGGGAGCAACCGCCGTGGGGACCGCGGCGCTCGAGACCGGCGCTTGCTCGCTCGCGAGAAGGAGCTTTTCCGGATCGAGGATCTCTTCGGGCGCCGCCCCGCCGGGGGACGCCGTGTCCAGCGGTGCTTCCACCGGCAGATCGGTCAGCGGGAATGCCGATGCTGCCGCCCCCGGGGCGGCGGTCTTCAGCGGGAGCGGGCGAGATCTGGACTCCATCCTTACCATCCTGCAACGCTCGCGATGCCAAGCCAACGTGCCGCCTCACAGATCGGGCTCGCCTCGTCCCCGATTCGTGACCGCGGTCGCACTTCCACCGCGCGCGGGCGAGATGCCGCACCGGTACTGCGTCACATTCCGGGCGGGCGGCGTGAGATACATTCCTTCCCGCGATGTACCTCCCCGAGCCGCTCGAGCATGAGAGCTTTCCGGATTCCGCGTACGCAAAGGAGTTGCGCAGCGGGTTCCCCGATCTGCGTTTCGCGCCCGATCTCGAGCGGAGCTTCCAGTCGTTTCACCTGAAACAGGCGCGTACGCGCGTGCGCTTCTTTCAGCTCGCGCTGGGTCTGCTCGCGATCGCCGCTGCCGTCAAACTCACTGTGTTGGAATCCATGCCGGTGCGCGGTGTGGCGCTCGGCTGGCTGGGACTCGTGATACCGGCGTGCTTCGCGCTGGCGCTCGCCTCCTGGAGCCGCCTCTACGAGCGGCTGTACCTGCCCGCCGCGAGGCTCCTCCTGCCCGTCATCGCCACCGTGTCCGCGTTCGGGATCGCGGACCGGCGCATCGGCGGACATCCGGATCCGTTCTGTTTCCTCACCACCTTCAGCATTGCGATCTTCTTTCTCGGCGGCCAGCCCTTCCGCGAAGCGCTGCTGGTGAACATCTTCATGGTCGCAGCGCTCGGTCTCGCCTTGGCGCATGCCGGGTGGCCCGCCGCCGACGCCGTCTACTTCATGACGGAGTTGGTCATCACCAGCGCCGTCGGCGCCTTCGTCTACCAGGGTGTCGAGCGGCAGCTGCGCACGTCGTTTCTGGAGCGCAACCTGCTCAGGGAGCGAGTGGCGCGCGACGGCCTGACGGGGCTGAAGAACCGCGGCGCGTTCGATGACGACTACGCCCGCCTCTGGCAGCAGGCGATGCGCGACCGCCGCTCGGTCGCCGTCCTCCTGATCGACGTCGATCACTTCAAGCCCTACAACGACCGCTACGGGCATCAGGCCGGGGACCGGGCGTTGCGGCGCGTGGCGCAGGTGGTGCAGCGCTTCGCGCGCCGGCCGCTCGACATCGCCGCACGCTATGGCGGCGAGGAATTCCTGCTGGCGCTCTACGACCTCGGCGCAGAGCATGTGCGCGAGATCGCCGAGCAGCTGCGCGAGAGCATCGAGGCGCTGCGAATCGAGCATGACGAGTCGCCGGCGGCCGTCGTGACCGCGAGCATCGGGGTGTCGATCGTGAGCCCCCGGCCGGGCCGCAGCCCGGAGGGCGCCGTGCAGCTCGCCGACGAGGCGCTCTACGCCGCCAAGCGCGGCGGACGCAACGGCATCCGGCTGGTGGACTGCTACGGAGTCAACTACTCGACCGGCGCGTTCCGCCGCAGCGCGTGACGCTCCAGGAAGTGCTCGACCTTGTCGCGGTAGGTGCGAGAGAGCTTCAGTTCCTGGCCGCCTTCGAGGCTGAGGAAATACTCCCCATTCATGTGCGCCCGCAGGCTCCTGACGAACCGCAGGTTGACGATCGTCGAGCGGTGAACGCGCTGAAAGAGCCGTGGATCGAGGATTTCCTCCAGCTCCTTCATCGTGCCCCGGAGAATGTGGGTGTCGCCCTCGGCGTGCACGCACATGTAATCGCCCGCCGCATCGATCCACTGGATCGCCGGGATCGGCACCCGTACGGTCTTGCGGCCCTGCCGGATCGGCAGAACCTGCGGCTGGCGCACTCCGAGGGCCGCGGTGCCGCGCTCGAGGAGCTCCTCGAGCCCGATCTCACCCGCGCCGGTGATCTCGGCCACGATCTCCAGCAGCCGGTCGCGCTGATCGGCGGCGCTGCGCGCGACGGCGCTCTGCCGCACCCTGTCGAGCGCGGCGTCGAACCTGCGCTCATCGATGGGCTTCAGCAGATAGTCGATCGCGTGCGCCTCGAATGCCCGCACCGCGTACTGATCGTAAGCGGTGACGAAAACAACGAGCGGCATGATGTCGCGGGGAAGCTGCGCGAGGACGTCGAAGCCGGAGAGCCCCGGCATCTGCACGTCGAGGAACATCAGATCCGGGCGCTCGCGCTGCAGCATGCCCACGGCCTCGCGGCCGTTGCTGCACTCCGCCACCACCTCGAACTCCGGCGCCTCGCGCAGGCGCAGCGCGATGCCGCGGCGCGAGAGAAGCTCGTCATCGACGATGGCCGTGCGGATCCTCACGCGCTCGCGCCCTGCGCGACGCGCGCCGGCCGCCGGTACCGCGGCTCGGCGGGCAGCGGCGGCACCTGTTCCTGGGCGGCCGTCTCCAACGGCAGAGCCAACTCGATCCTGAGGCCGGGGCGGCTGTTGAGAGCGGCGAAGCGGAAGCTGTCGCCGTAGAGCACCGCGAGGCGCTCGCGCGTGTTGCGCAGCCCTACGCCGCCGCGCCGCTCCGCGGGCCGCGAGCGATCATCGAGTCCGGGGCCATCGTCGATCACGCTGACTTCCAACATGGCGCCGCGCGCACGCCCTTCGATCCGCACCATGCCTCCCTCCTCGCGCGGCGACACGGCGTACTTCAGGGCGTTCTCGACCAGGGGCTGCAGCAGCAGGCTCGGCACCAGGGCATCGAGCGCGGCGCCCTCGATGGCATACTCGAGCCGCAGGCGCTCCCCGAACCGCAGCCGCTCGGTGCCGAGGTAGAGGTCGAGCGCTTCGATCTCCTGCCGCAGGGTCACGCGCTTCATCGGGTCCTGATCGAGCGTGTAGCGCAGGAACTCCGAGAGGCGCATGACGGCGTGACTGGCCGTGCGGTTCTGGTTGTCGAGGATGAGGGTGGAGATGGCGTTGAGCGTGTTGAAGAGGAAATGAGGGTTCAGCTGGTAGCGCAGCATCTTCAGCTGCGCCTCCTGCGCCAGGGTCACCGCCTTCAGCACCGCTTCCTGCTGCTGCTGCTTCGACTCGTAATACTTGATGCCGAAGTAAAGCGCGCTCCAGCAGAGCAGCAGGTAGGTGGAGAGGAGCGCGTTCTCGAAAAGATCGAACAGCGAATTGAAGCGTTTGCTCGGGTCGCAGAAATGCTGGTACGTGAGATTGATGACGATGCGCAGCGGAAGAGCCGTGACGTACGAAGTGGCGAGCACGACGGGAATGACCCACCGCTCGCCGCGGCCCCAGACGGTGCGATAGAGGTAGCGCATGGGCGCCGACAGCGCGAACCCCGCTGCCGCCGCCATGGCGATCACCGGCCCGATATTGGCGGGCTTCTTGTAGAAGAGAAAGCCGAAGTAGACCGTCAGCCCGTAGGCCGCCCAGCCGGCCGCATGCAGGGTCCAGAAGAGCCGGTTGCGGCTTAAGCGCAGTTGCGTGAGCGTGAGCATGGGTGCCATGTTCCCACGGCCATCATACTCAAGGAAGAATTCCCCGGGGAAATGGCCCGGTCTCAGGAATCGGACCCGAGGAGCGTCTCCAGCGGCTGCTGGCGGGCCAGCATCGGGCCCTGGGCGAAATCGCACCCGACCGCGGTCAGCCACTGCAGCACCGCCTGCGAGTCCACCTGCTGGGCCGCGCAGTGTATGCCGAGCACCTTCACGGCCTGGACCACCGCGACCACGAGTGCCTGGGAGAGCTTGTCGCGCAGCGCACCGCCCGTCAGCCGCGCATCGATCTTGACCAGCCGCAACGCTTTGGAGCGCAGGAGCGGCACCACCGTGGAATCGAAGGAGAAGTCGTCGATGACGACGAAGCAGCCGAGCTTGTCGCACCCGGCCATGAAGCGCTCCACCTGCGCGCGGCGCTGGGTGCAGAGCGGCTCGGCAATCTCGAAGCCGACCGTATCGGGCGCAATGCCGTTGCTTTGCAGCCCCGCCGCGACCTGCTTGAGGAAGCCCTCGTCCTCGAGCGTGGCGATGGAGAGGTTGAGCGTGAAGCTAGCGGGCTCGACCGTCCAGGCGGCGCGATGGCTGCCGAGCCATGCGAGCAGACGCTGCATCGCGAGAGCATCGAGCACGGCCGGATCGCGCAGCTCCCGCGCGGCGCCGGCCGGGAGTACTTCGAAGCGCCGCGTGCGTCCGCCGGAGCGCAGCTTCACGAACGGCAGCATCTCCAGGGTGATCAGCGCAGGGTCGAGCGAGATCGTGCGCCTCTGAGATCCGCACGCGGAATCGGAAGTGCTCTGGGAACCGGTGCCGGTCGACGGCGTGCCGCCGAGGGCCCTCGCGCTGCCCGTGTCGGCAGGCGCGGGCGGTCTGAGCATCCGTGCGCTGGCGGTATCGGCCGGGGCCTGAGCCGGCGCGGGCGGTGGCGGCCCAGCCGCCGCTTCGCGCACCGGCGCGGGGATCGGGGCATCCGTCAGCTCGAATTCCAGTATGTCGTTGACCGCTCGCGCCGAGATCTCGTCGTCCGTCTTGGGCGGGGCCGGCATCTGCGTGGGGGCCGCAGCCGCCGCGGCCGGCGCCTCCGGTCCTGCCGGGGGCGCCTCGGTTGCCAGGGAGAGCACCAGTGCCGTCGGGTCGGCATCCGCTCTGCGGGGGCCGGCGGGCCTGAGCAGCACCGCGAGCTTCTGCATGATGGTGCGCGTGGGGGCGGACAGGATGCGGTCGCTCAGTCCCTCGCCGCCGGATTTGAAGTCGGCGAGGATCATGGCGAGCCCGACCAGATGGCCCTGCGGCGCCCGCACGGCGAGGAATGCCGCGATGCGGCCGTCCTCGAGTCCATTCTCGCAGCAGCCCTTGGCGCTGTCGGCGGTCAGTGTCTCGAGCGCCTCGAGGACCAGCGAATGCTCATCCGGGCCGAGCGCTCCCTCGCTCAGCCAGAGGACATTGCCCTGGCTGTCATAAATCGAGACGGAGTGCAGCCGCATCGGCGGGAGCGCCGCCCGCAATTGCCATCCCAGAGCCTCCGCCGTGGCCGGCTCCGCGCCGGGCGCAGCGGCGATGATTGGCGGACGCGCCGACAGCGCATTCTGTGGCTGCAATACCTTCCCCATCGCGGACGGCGTTCCTCGTATCGAATGGCTTTTAGACTGACAGCATACTCCCGGCGCCGCCGTGAAGTGGGTCTAGTTCACGCGCTGCATGCGCACTGCCACGGGGGCTCGCCGAAGCCGCGAACCCCCGGACATGTTGCAGCGCCCGAGGCGCCGAAAGGCGCTGGGATTCAGGTGGCTTGACTAAATCCGGGGCCGCTGCCGGTGAGAAAGTCGTTCTTGCCGACCTCGACACCGCTCTGACGCAGGATCGAGTAAGCGGTCGTGACGTGGAAGAACGCGTTGGGTATGACCCAGCGCACGAGATAGTCGAGGCCCTTGAACTCGAGCGTCCGGTCGCGGAGCGCCACCTTGATGGTGCGGTCCTCCGAGCCCTCGAGGGCGCCGGCCGGCACGCCCTTCATGAAATCGATCGTGCGCGCGATGCGCGTGCGCAGCTCCTCGAAGGTCTGTTCTTTGTCCTCGAACTTCGGCGCCTCGACGCCGGCGAGACGCGCCACGCCGTACTTGCACATATCGGTCGCGATCTGAACCTGGCGCGTCACCGGGAACATGTCGGGCGTGAGGCGCGCGGCGAGGAGCAGAGCGGGGTCGTACTTGCGCGCGATGGCGTGGGCGTGGCCCTTCTCGAGCACGTGCGAGAGATTCGCGAGCGCGTTGGCGAGCAGGTCGACGGAGACGGCGTGGACGGAAATCTTCATTGGCGGCTTCCCCCGGGGAGTGACTTGGCATGCGGGACCCTGCATCTTAGGCGTCCGGGGCCCTGGCGTGCGTGCCCCTCGGGTGAAACAATAGGATCCCACTTTCGAGGGATTGCACCCGGCGTGAGTCAGCTCTGGGCACCCGCACAACTGGCCGTTCTGGCGAAGGTCGTGGACCTCAACGGCTTCTCCTCCGCCGCCCGCGCGCTCGGCGTCCCCAAGGCGGCGGTGAGCCGGGCGATCGCCGACCTCGAGCAGGCGCTCGGGGTCCGACTTCTGGAGCGCACGACGCGGCGCCTGTCGCTGACTGCCGCGGGACGGCTGCTTTATCCGCATGCCCGGCGCGTGACCGAGGAGTGCGATGCGGCCCGCGCGGCGATCGCCAGGCTGCACGCGCCGGCCACCGGACCGCTGCGCATTGTTTCCGACACGACCTATGGACGTCTGCTGTTGACTCCTCTGGTGCCCCGCTTTCTCGAGAGCTTTCCGGATATTCCGCTCGAGGTCGCGCTCGATGGCGCTGAAGCGCAAGGTGGCTGGGACGTCGCCATCCGCACGCGTCCCTCCGATGATCCCGCGATCACGCATCGCTTGCTCGGCGCGCCGCCCGCAGTGCTCTGCGCGACCCCCGCATACCTCGAGCGGCGCGGCACGCCCGCAAGGCCGGAGGATCTGCGGGCTCACGACCTGCTGACGCCCGAGACCACGGAGCTGCCGGAATTCCGGCTGCTTCTCAGCCGCGCAGCGCAGCGGGCCGAGGTGGCGGTATCGCCCAAGCTCGCGGTGGGCGATCCGGCGGTGCTGCACGCGGCCACCGCGGCGGGGCTCGGAGTCGGGCTGCTGCCGGGATTCCTCTGCCGCCAGGGCCTTGCCACCGGCCGCCTGCGGGTGGTGCTGCCGGAGTGGACGGCGCCGCCCGCCGCAGCGCTCTATGCCCTCTATCCCGCGGCCCTGGAGGCCGACCCGCGCGTGCGGCACTTCGTGGATTTTCTGGCTGCGAGCGTCGTGCCGGCGATGGGCGGGCCCTGAAATCCTACCCGCCGGCAGACAAGTTACCGGCCAGTAGGATTGCGGCGCCGCGGCGGCTAAACTAGTCCGCCACCGGGCCGGCCCTCGGCTCTCAACGTCCCGCCGGAGATGACTCATGTACCGCGCGCCGCTCGACGAACTGCGTTTCGTGCTCGAGGAGCTCCTCGGCGTCGGACAACTCGCTGTCTGTCCCGCCCTCGCCGACTACAGCGACGAGGTCGGCACTTCGGTGCTGGAGGAGGCGGCTCGTCTCGCTGAGACGGTGCTCGATCCGCTCAATCGTCCTGGTGATCGCGAGGGCGCGCATTGGACGCCGGCGGGCGTGTCGGCCCCGAAGGGTTTCAAGGACGCGTACCGGCAGTACGTGCGCGGCGGCTGGCAGCAGCTCGGCGGCGATCCGCGCTTCGGCGGGCAGCGCGTGCCACAGCCGCTGAGCAGCGCCGTGCAGGAGCTCCTGGGAGCCGCCAATCTCGCGTTCGAGCTCTGTCCCATGCTGACTCACGGCGCGGTGCACGCGCTCGCGCTAAGCGCGTCCGAGGAGCAGCAGCGGCTCTTCCTGCCGAAACTGACCTCTGGAGAGTGGACCGGCACGATGGTGCTGACGGAGCCGCAGGCCGGCTCCGACCTGGCGCTGGTGCGCGCGCGCGCGGTGCCGGAGGGCGGTCATTACAGGCTCTTCGGACAGAAGATCTTCATCACCTGGGGCGAGCACGACTACACCGACAACATCATCCACATGGTGCTGGCGCGGATCGAGGGCGCACCGGAGGGGGTGAAAGGCATTTCGCTGTTCATCGTGCCGAAGGTGTTGGTCAATCCGGACGGCTCGCCCGGCGAGCGCAACGAGGTCCGCTGTGTGTCGATCGAGCACAAGCTCGGCATCCACGCGAGCCCGACCTGCGTCATGCAGTTCGGCCACGACAAGGGCGCGGCCGCGTATCTGGTGGGCGAGCCCAATCGCGGCCTCGAGTACATGTTCCTCATGATGAACACGGCGCGGCTCGCGGTGGGCGTGCAGAGCTACGCCGTCGGTGAGCGCGCCTTCCAGCAGGCGGCGGAATACGCGCGCACGCGCATACAGGGCAGGCCCCCGGGCCCGGCAGACGCGCATCGGCTGCCCATCATTCATCATCCTGACGTCCGGCGCATGCTGCTCACCATGAAGGCCTGCACGCAGGCATCGCGAGCGCTTGCGCTCTATGCCGGGCAGCAACTCGATCTCGCCGCCTATCATCCGCAGGCCGCGGTGCGCACCGCGGCCCAGGCCCGGGGCGATCTGTTGATTCCGATCGTCAAGGGCTGGAGCACCGAGACCGCGAACGAGGTCGCCGCCATCGGCGTGCAGGTCCACGGCGGCATGGGCTTCATCGAGGAGACTGGCGCGGCGCAGTACCTGCGCGACGTCCGCATCACCACCATCTACGAGGGGACCACCGGGATCCAGGCGAACGACCTCATCGGCCGCAAGATCGGCCGCGACCGCGGCGCCGCCATGGGCGCCCTCATCGCCGACATGCGCCGCGAGCTTCAGGCGCTGCAACCCGGTGCCGCCGCGGCGCGGGATACCCGCGATGCGGCCCTGCACGCTGTCGGCCTTCTGGAATCGGCGACGCGCTCCATCGCCGGCCACCTGCCCGGCGCCCCCGAGCGAGCCCTGGCCGTAGCCGTCCCCTACCTGAAGCTCTGCGGATTTGCGATTGGCGGCTGGCTGCTTGCCAAGTCGGCGGCGATCGCCGCCGCGGGCAGCGGCGCCGCGGGGAAGGAGTTCTACCGCTCGAAGGTCCAGACGGCGCACTTCTACGCCAGGCAGGTGCTGCCGCAGGCGATCGGGCTGGCGAAGGTCGTCGAGGAGGGTGCGGCCGGCGTGCTGGAGGCTGAGCCGGAGCGGGTGTGATCGTCCACGGGCAGGCTGGCGCCGGATATCGTCTTTCCGCGGGAGTGGCCGTCGTGCGGCGGGCCCCGGCGGGCTGGGTGTTCCTCCTGCTGCGCGCCTATCGCAACTGGGACTTCCCCAAGGGGCTGGTCGAGCCGGGCGAGGATCCGCTGGCGGCCGCCCGCCGCGAGGTCCGCGAGGAAACACTCATCGAAGACCTGCGGTTCAACTGGGGAGAGGCCTGCCGGGAGACCGGACCGTACGGCCATCGCAAGGTCGCCAGGTACTACCTGGCCGAGACCCGTACGGAGGACGTCACTTTGCCAGTCACGCTGGAGCTCGGACGGCCGGAGCATGAGGAGTGGCGGTGGGTCGATCGCGCGACGGCCCTCTCCCTGACCTCCCCGAGAGTGCAACCCGTAGTGCTGTGGGCCGCACAGATGGTGGGCGCCGCGTGATCAGGCCCGCGCGGGGGTGCCTCGCGATCTCCTTCACGCTGGTTGCGTTGAGTGTTACGCCGAGCGTCGGCGCCGCGCCGGCCATTTCGACAAATGCTCCGCGGACGCGTGCCGCCGCGGAAACGACTCGCGCGAGCGCTACCGTCACGGATGACTTCGGACGCCGCGTCACGGTGCGCTATCCTCCCGGGCGGATCGTCAGCCTTGCGCCCGGCGCGACTGAAATGCTGATCGCCGCAGGCGCGGGCCGCCAGATCGTCGCAACCATCCAATACTCCGGACAGCCCGCTTCCGAAAGCCAACTGCCGAAGATAGGCACCGTCGGCGCCGTCGATATGGAGCGGTTGATCGCCGCCAGGCCCGATGTGGTCGTCGTCTGGCCCAACGGTAACAATCCGGCGGAGATCGCTGCCATCGAGCGCCTCGGCATTCCGGTGTACCGGCAGGAGGCCGACTCCCTCCAGGACATCGGGGCGTCGCTGCGCCGGCTGGGAAGGCTCACCGGGACGAGCCGCGTGGCCGATCGGCAAGCCGGGCGGCTCGAGGCGCGGCTTGCGTCGCTGAGAAAGCGGTACGCCGGCGCGAGCCGGCCGCCCACGGTGTTGCTGGAAGTCTGGAATCGGCCTCTGTACACGGTGGGCGGCAGGGAGCTGATGAGCGATGCGCTGAGGGTATGTGGGGCGCGCAATGTCTTCGCGGACCTGCCGCAGCGCGCGCCGGCCATCGGCATCGGTGCGGTGCTCGCGCGTGATCCCGACATGATCATTGCGGTGGCGCCGCCCGGCAGGGGCGCTTCCTGGCTGGCGCGGTGGAGCCGTTTCCCGTTCCTGCGCGCGGTGAGAACCGGACGTCTGCTGGCTTTCGAGGATCAGCGGCTGAGCGGGTTGGGGCCGGGGATCATCGATGCAACGGCCGCTCTGTGCCGGAAAATAGCAGCCCTGAGGCATCGGCCCGAAGCCCGGTAGGCAACCTTTGGACACGTTCCAAAGGCCTCCCGGCGTGGGGGCGCTCGCAACGTCACGCCATCATCGTGCGCCGTTGCGCACGATTGTGCCGTCCGCCGCATTTGTAAAGACTTCCTGAGCGACCGTTCAGGAAGTCGGGTGGCCGTCCCGTCGAAAGACGGGTGTGGGAATCCCGCGGCGAGGGGCACGATGCAGTTGGATTCGCCTCGCCGGAGGAGCGGCGCCCCGGGTATCGCGGGGGCGGGCGCTCTGGTAAAGTCGTTGGACGGGGACCAACCAATTACAATGACTCAGGGGCCGGGCCAGCAGGGCGGCAGCGATTCGGAAGATGGCCAGGATCAGCTTTCTCGCTGTGCGCACGCTGCTCTATCTGCTGTACGCGGCTTTGGTATCCCTGTTGGTATTGGCGGATGCCCGGGCCGACGATCCGGTCGCGCCTTTCAATCTGCCGGCGGAGCCTCTGCCGCGCGCGCTCATCGATTTCTATCACCAGTCCGGCATCGAGCCCGGGTTTGCTCCGACGCCGCGGATGGAAAAGGCGACGAGCAATCCGGTCTCCGGCGTAATGGCGAGCTCGGCGGCCCTCGCGCAGCTGCTGAAGGGCACCGGCTACACCTACCAGTTCGACACCGCTCACGCGGTCGACATCATACCGGCCGCGGTGCCGGCTGACAGGCGTGCGCCCGTGGTTGCGCGCGCCGCTCGCGCTCCCGAGCCGCCGTCCCCGGCGCCGGCAGCCGCGCGGCGGCAGCGGCGGCTCGATCAGATCGACGTCACGGGAAGCCTGATCCCGGGCGCGCAGGATGCCGTCGCTCCGCTCGTCTATCTGAAGCGCCAGCAGCTCGCCATGGCGAGCTACCCAACCGTACAGGACGCCCTCTACTCGCTTCCGATCATCTCGCTCAAGGGACCGCGCGAGGATCTCGGCATAGATGCGAATTATCAGTACGGCGCCGGTCTCGACCTGCGGGGCCTGGGCGTCGGCGCGACGCTGGTACTGGTGAACGGCCATCGCCAGCCCCTGTCGGGGCTCAACGGAGATTTTGTGGATGTGTCCACGATCCCTTGGAGCGCCGTGAAGCGCATCGAGGTTCTGCCGGACGGCGCCTCGGCCGTTTACGGGTCGGATGCCATCGCGGGCGTCGTCAATATCATCATGCGGAACAATTTCCGCGGCGCCGAGACGCAGGTGCGTTACGGGACGGCGATCGGAGGCCGTCAGGCGGTCATGGCGGCGCAGCTCCTCGGCACTCGATGGAGCGGCGGTCATGGGATGCTTGCATACCAATACTCCGACTCCACTCCGCTCGCTGCCGCCCGGCGCCCGTACGCCGCGAACGCGGACAAGTCTCCCTACGGAGGCGCCAATTACGACAGCTACTACAGCTATCCCGGAAACATCCTCGATCCCGCCACGCTGCTGCCGGCCTATGGCATTCCAGCGGGACAAAACGGCCAGCCGCTGACCGCGTCGAGTCTGTCGACGAGGATCAATCTGCAAAACCAGTTCGCGCAGTTCCAGATATTTCCGCAGGTCAGAGCCAACGAGCTTTACACGGCGGCGGCGCAGAACCTCAACAAAAGACTGCGGGTCTTCTTCGAGGGCCGTTTCGCACAGCGCGATGCATTGCAGAGCAACTTCCCCGATACGGCCGTTCTGGCGGTCCCCTCATCCAATCCCTTCTATGTGAATCCCTTCGGGAACGTCCCCTACACGCTGGTCGCATACAGCTTCTCGGGCACCTATGGTCCTCAGCGCTTCTCGGCAAAAAGCCAGGCGTACACGGGGACCGCGGGGATCAAGCTGCGGATGGGGGGCGGCTGGCGGGCAACGCTGAGCGAATCCTACGGCCGCCAGACGCTGCACAGCGACCAGTACAATGTCGCGGACCCGGCTGCTCTGGCGGGCAGTCTGGCCGATCCCAATCCGGCCACCGCTTTCAACCCCTTCGGCGCAAACAGCAATCCGCAGACGCTGGCGGCCGTTCAGCGCGATTATCCGCTGCATGTGAGGACGAGCATCAAGTCGACCCGCCTGATCACAGAGGGTCCGCTGTTCAGCATGCCGGCGGGCGAGGTCAAGCTCGCCGTGGGGGTCGAGCGGAGGGAAGAGGCTCTTTACCACGACGTCGCGAATCCGGTGAGGCCGGCTGAGCAGGCGGAGCCGCAGCGCTACTCCCGCAGCGTCACCGCGGTCTTCTCCCAGCTCGCTCTGCCTCTGGTCGGCAATCCCGGGAATTCCCGCGCCACGCCCCGATTGGATCTGAACGTGGCGGGACGCTATGAGCACTACAGCGACTTCGGCGGCACGTTCAATCCGACAGTCCGCGTTCAATGGGTTCCCGCGCGGACCGTGAAGTTGCGGGTGAGCTGGGGGCGCTCCTTCCGTGCCCCGACACTCGACAATCTGTACGACACGGCGGGGAACGCGGCAGGCTCGGTCGTGCTGTCCGATCCGCAGTCCCTGACCGGCCGCTCGCTGGTTCTCGTCGAGCAGGGATCGAATCCCGGCCTGAGGCAGGAAACCGCCAAGACGTGGACAGCGGGGCTCGATTTCGCACCCGACTTCCTGATGGGCTCCACGTTCTCGCTGACGTACTACTCCATCGATTACCGCAACCGCATCGCGCAGCCCGGCGGAGACAATCCGCTAGCGATCCTGACCAATGCGGCGGAATGGTCCGCGGCGATCACCCGCAATCCGTCCCGGGCGCAAGTCGATACCATCTGCAACAGCGCCGATTATCAGGGCTCGGTCGCCGCGTGTCTCGCCAGCTCGCCTGCCGCGATCATCGATGGTCGACTGGCGAACCTGGCAACCACGAAGACGACGGGACTGGATCTGGAGGCCCACGATTCCATTCGGGGGGACTTCGGGGCTCTAGGGGTGGGCGTCACCGCGAACTACGTCTTCAAGTTCGAACAGGCCCTCACCGGCAGCTCCCCCGCCACTGACATCGTGAACACGGCCGCCAATCCGCTGGCGTTGCGGCTGCGCGGAACGATCGACTGGAGCCGTGACGGTCCGGAGCTGCCCGGGCCGGAAGTCGAATTGGCCGTGAACCACACCGGCGGATATGAGAACCCCGGCAGCGCACTTCTGCGCTACGTGTCCTCCTGGACGACGGTCGATGCCAGAATCGTCTACCGGGAGCCCGGGCGCGCAAGATGGCTGGGCGGCCTGGAATTCTCCATCAACGCGGTCAACGTCCTCAACCATTCCCCCCCGTTCGTCGACAACCCGTTCGGGTACGATCCCTACAACGTGCAACCCCTCGGCCGCGTCGTAAGCGCCAGCATCACGAAGCGTTGGTGATCCGTAGCGCACGTCCAGCCACCCAACCGCCATGGCGGCGGCCGGGGACGAGCAAGCCGCGCGGATCGCCTCAGTAAACCGTGAATCCCGCGCCGGCGTCGTACTTCGAGCCAAGCCAGCCGCCGCGCGTGTCCGAGACCTTCCCCAACTCCACGAGCTCGGATTTCGGCTCCGTCTTCTGCTCCTGATGGGGGGGGTCGATCTTATCGTGAGAGGTGTTCAACACGGTTTCGGAAACGTCGTTCATGCGTTGCTCCTCGCGGCATTGTCAGGAGAGCGTTGACCTGAGCGGCATGCTACAACAAAGCGGCCCCGCGGCGATAGGCGCGCCCGCGGGGCCGGCAATGGCGGCTAAGTGTATGGCTCTCGCGTTATGCCGCCTGAGCCTCCTTGATGGAGTTTCCCCAGCCGGCGCGCCCGTTGGTGCGAGCACGGAGCCCAGGTTGAGCTTGAGGTCTCGCGCGTAGTCCGGCAGCGCATCGCGAAGGGTTTCCAGGGTGGTCATGAGATCCTCGGTCTCGTTTCAGCTTTTCTGTCCGCTGGCGTCGATCGGCTCACGCCGCCTGTCTTCGCCCTGCTTCCAGTTGCAGGGGCAGAGCTCGTCCGTCTGCAGCGCATCGAGCACGCGCAGCACTTCATCGGGGTTGCGGCCGACGTTGAGGTCGGTGACGTACACGAAGCGGATCACGCCCTGCGGGTCCACGATGTAGGTGGCGCGTTGAGCGACGCCTGCCTCGAGGTCCAGGATGCCAAGGCGGCTCGAGAGCTCGCGCTTGATGTCCGAGAGCATGGGGAAGGGCAGAGCGCGCAGCTCCTCCTTCTCGCGGCGCCAGGCGAGGTGGACGAACTCGCTGTCGATGCTGACACCCAGCACCTGCGCGTCACGGGCCTGGAATTCCTTCTCCAGCCTGCCGAAAGCCGCGATCTCGGTCGGGCAGACGAAGGTGAAGTCCTTCGGCCAGAAGAAGACGACCTTCCACTTGCCGGCGAAGCTCTCCTCGGTCATGGGCTGAAAGGCGGCGTTGAGGTCGTTCGAGACCACGCCGGTGAGGGAGAAATCCGGAAACCGCTGGCCGATGCCTAACATGTCGTGAGCTCCTGAGGGTCGGTGATCATCTGGTCCCTTGCGGGAATGGCAGCGATCGTGGGCGCCGGCGGCTGATTTATCCAATGGATTGACTTTATAATCTCGATAGATTCCATATATCTGTGGGGGAGCCCCCCGGAAGAGACCGCAATGACCGACATCAAGCTGAAAGACCTGCGCTACCTCGTCGCGGTGGCCGATGCGCGCCATTTCGGTCGTGCGGCCGAGCGCTGCTTCGTGAGCCAGCCGACGCTCTCGGCGCAGCTGAAGAAGCTGGAGCGTTACCTCGGCGTGCAGCTCATCGAGCGGCAGCCGAACAATGTCTCCCTCACCGATGCCGGTGGGCAGATCGTCGATCGGGCGCGGCGAATCCTCGAGGCCAGCGACGAGGTGGTCACTTTGGCGCGGGCCCATCGGGATCCGCTGGCGGGACGGCTGCGGCTCGCCATGTTGCCGACGATCGGTCCCTACCTCCTGCCCCGGGTGTCGCAGTCCATCCGCCGCGCGTTGCCGCGGCTCGAGCTGCGCCTCTACGAATACCAGACGGTGCCGATGCTGCAGAAGCTGAAGGCCGGAGAGCTCGACCTCGGCATCCTGGCGCTGCCGGTGGATCTGGAGGGACTCGAAGCGCGCAAGCTCTTCTGCGAGCCCTTCACCGTGGCCGTGCCGCAGCGGCATCGGCTCGCCAAGCGCGAGCGAGTGCAGCCGGCCGACCTCGAAGAGGAGACCCTGCTCCTCCTGGAAGAGGGCCACTGCCTGCGGGATCAGGCGCTGGAGGTCTGCAGCCGGGTCGGAGCGGGCGAGAGTCAGGACTTTCGCGCAACCAGCCTGGAGACGCTGCGGCAGATGGTTGCCACCGGCGCCGGAATCACTCTGCTACCGGAGCTTGCCACCCAGGGCGCCTATGGTGACGCGCGCGGCGTTGTCGTGTTGCCCTTTGCCAAGCCCGCGCCCGTGCGCCAGGTCGGCGCCGTGTGGCGCAAGACGACTGCCCGGCGCCCGGCGATCGATGCGGTCTGCAAGCTGATCGCCGATCAAGCGGGCTGACAGAGCCGCTCTGGCATAATCGAATCGGTGAGCCGCCCCGGAACAAGCGCACAGCACGTCACTCCCTACGACCGGTTCGCCTGGAACGACGTCGAGGTCGAGCGCATGTTGGTCTGCGGCGCGCAGCGGCAGGAGCTCGTCGCGTACTTCGGCAAGGCGGAGTACCTGGATCTCGCGCGCCTCGCGCGCAGGGCGCAGCGCGTTGGAGCCAGGGACGGCTACCCCCACGTCGTGGTGGTGCCAGGCATTCTCGGGTCTCAGCTCGGTATTGCCCGTGAGCGTCCTTTGCCCGATGACGTGCTGTGGCTCGACCCGCTCGACATCCAGGTGGGTCGGCTGGCGCTCCTCGGGCTCGATGCGGGCGCCCCGATCATTCCGCTCGGCGTAGTGCTATACGCGCACCTGAAGCTTCGGCTTCGCCTTCGTGCGGCAGGTTTCGCCGTCACGATGCACGACTACGACTGGCGCCTCGACATCGAAAAGTCCGGCGCGTCATTGGCCGAGCGTCTGCGGCGGCATTCCGCCAAACGGCTGGCAGTGGTGGCGCACAGCATGGGCGGGCTGGTGAGCCGCGCCGCGCTGGCGCTGCCGGGAATGCAACACGTCGAGCGGGTGGTCCTGCTCGGCACTCCCAACCTAGGCTCTTTCGCGCCGGTCCAGGCGCTGCGCGGGACTTACGCGGTCGTCAGAAAGATCGCGCGCCTCAATGCCGCGACGACTGCCGAGCGTCTCACGGAGGAAGTGTTCACCAGCTTTCCGAGTCTCTATCAAATGGTGCCGGCGGCCGCAGCGGGAGGTGCCAATGACTTGCTCGATCCCGCGGCATGGCCGGACTCCGGCCCGCCGGTGCGGTCGCGGCTCTTCGAGGGCGCACGCCGTTTCCGCGAGAGACTCGCGCCTGCGGATGAGCGCTTCATCGCCATCGCGGGCGTCGGACAGGAGACGGTGACGGCCGTATCAAGGCGAGGAGACGGCTTCGTGTACACGGTTACACGCCACGGCGACGGAACCGTCCCCGCCGCCAGTGCGGCCTTGGGCGGCGCGCGGACGTATTTCGCCAAGACGGCCCACAGCGATCTGACGCGCGATGCGCATGTTGCGTCTGCGATAGTGGAGCTCCTGCGCACGGGCTCCACGAAGCGACTGCCAACGCGCTGGAGCGGCCGTAGCCGGGCGCAAGCCCGCGTGACGGATCGCGAACTGCGCCGCACACACACGGAGAAGGTCGACTGGGCGCGCCTCACGCCCGCTCAGCGGCGGGACTTCCTGCAGAACCTGAACGAGCCGCTGAAGCTGCGCCTGCGGGTTGCGGCCATTGCCCGCCGTCGCGCCCCGCGCTCGGCAGGCCCGGCAGGCCGCCGGTGAGGCCGCCGCTCAGAGCACGAACGGGATCAGCATCTTCGTGCGGCGGCGGTAGGCGGGATAGGTGTCGGGGAACTGCGCGAGCATCATCCTTTCCTCGGTGCGCGCGCTGAAGAGGAAGTAGGCGAAGTAGAGCACGAAAAGCGCCAACCAGAGGATTCCGACGGCCAGGGCGGAGCCGATCATGGCGAGCATGACGCCGGTGTAGATCGGAAGAGC